>CAJTUD010000048.1 GCA_910579725.1 uncultured Oscillospiraceae bacterium
TTGCCCCGCACCATTTTTCCTCCCCTCCTTTTTACCTCTTCTCAAGTGCGTCGACTATATCCTCTCGCTCTGCCATTTTCGCCGGGTCATGATCATCATAGCATGGTTATTCCCGGAACACAAGCCGCACTATGTACTTTTATAGCCGACACGCTTTACCGGTTTTCAGATTTTCCGGCTCGAATCCTTCGCGGATTCCGCCCCGCTCCGCCGGGAAAAGGCCGTGGCCGCTGAGATGCAGCGGCCACGGCCTCTTTCATCAGATATCCCCGGACAATCAGCCCCAGCAGCGCACGCCGAAAGCCCGCAGGGAATCGCGGCTGCGCCGGTCCACCTCTTCTTCGCTCTGGAGGTCCGGCCAGTCGCTCCAGATGGAGTAGCAGCAGCCCATGAACTGCCCGTCGTACTCCGCGGGAATGACCTGCTCTCCTTCCGTGGGATGCGTGGGGAAGATTTTGGGGCTCCACTCGGTGAGAATCTTCTCCGGGTCCGGATCCGTGTAGTCCTTCCGGATCAGCAGAATGTAATACAGATACTCGCTGTGGTAATTCACCACCTGATAGCCCCGGTCCAGGAAGGCTTTCAAAGGAGCCATGCCCTTGTCCCAGTTGCTCCAGAAGGCAATCTGCACATCCTTGTCCAGACGCACATGCTCCTCCAGGTCCGGGCGGAACAGTCCGTCGTTCCACACCCGCGCCTGGAATCCCTTGGCCCGGACATGGGCGATGACCTGATTGAGGAAATCCACATACACGTCCACGCCGCCGCACTCCGGCCCCAGGTGCTCCCTGGCGTAGGCCGTCATCTCGGGAAACTGCTCAAAGTGGTTGAAATCGATGAATTCATCGCCGCCGATGTGGAACACCCTGGACCCGGCAAACAGCTCCGCGTACTCATCCACCAGCTCCAGAAGGAAGTCCCGGGCGTCCTGCCTGGTAATATCCAGCGCAGACCACAGCGGCTCCGCCATCTCCCGGTTCAGCCGCCACCGGGGGTGCTCCTGAAGCGCCTGTCCCAGATGGCCCGGGCAGTCCAGGGCGGGATTGATGTCAATGCGGTAGCTGTTGGCGGCCCGGATGATCTCCCGGACCTCGTCCTTGGTCAGATGGTGCAGGGAGGGAATCTCCGGATGCCTGTCGCTGGCAATGCGGAACCCCTCGTTCTCCGAGAAGTGGAACCAGAGCACATTCATCCGGTTCCGGGACATGTCGCGGATGCGGCTGATGATCCACTCCTTGGTGTAAAACTTCCGTCCGGCGTCCAGATGGAAGCCCCGCTCCCGGGTCCGGGGGTAGTCCACCACCCGGCCGTAGGCCAGGCCGCCGCCGTCCAGAGCCTCCAGAATGGTCCGCAGGCCGTAGATCACCGCCCGCTCCGACTGGGCCGTCAGTTCCGTCACCGCTCCCGCGGCGACGGCATACCCCTCCCGGTATGTCTCCACGCCGCGCAGCTCCTCCGGCTCCCCCACCCGGATCACCAGATCGCCGGGCAGCGGGTCCACATTCCGCAGCTGGGCGGCCGCTCCCAGCTGGGGATACTCCTCTCCAAGCAGATTGACGCAGGCGGCCACATCCTCCCAGGGAACGCCGCCGTCCATCAGAATCACGCGGGTACTGCCATCCAGACGCCACAGGCCCTCTCCCTGGGGCTTGTACGCCTTGGGCTGAGAAAACGCAAAGTTTGTCATTTCAATACCTCCACCAAAATGTCCCCCAATGTTACGGCGCTCAGGGAGCTTTCCCCTGCGCCGCGCTTCCCGTATTGCTTGATAAGCCGGTCCGTCACAGCCGCCCGCCCCGCTCCATGTAGGCGTCCATGGCCAGCTTGATTGCGCCCATGACGCCCTGGTTGTCCCCCAGGCTCACAGGCACGATATACTCATCCAGATTATCCAGTCCCTTGCCCTGGATATATCCCCGCAGCTGGCGGCGGACCTCCTTGCGCACCAGGGGGAGCATCTGCTCCTGGTGCATCACGCCGCCGCCCAGCACGATCCGCTCCGGGGAAATCATCATGATATAGCTGCAAAGGGCCTGCGCGATATAGTAGGCCTCCATTTCCCACACGGCGGTGCAGTCAGCCAGCTCCTCCGCCTTTCTCCCCCAGCGCCGCTCGATGGCCGGACCGCTGGCCAGCCCCTCCAGGCAGTTGGGGTGATAGGGGCACACGCCCCGAACCATGGGGTCGTCCGCCCGGCGGTCCATGAAGATGTGTCCGCCCTCCGGGTGGAGCATCCCGTGGTGGGGCCTGCCGTTGATGATAACCCCCAGACCCACGCCGGTCCCGATGGTGATATAGATGCTGTCAGATACCGTCCGGGTGCAGCCCCACACCGCTTCGCCCAGGGCCGCAGCGTTGACGTCCGTATCAATGCCCACCGGAATGCCCAGAGCTTCTTCAAACCGGCGCAGTATGGGGTAGCCCCGCCAGTCCAGCTTGGGAGAGGACTGAATGGTTCCATAGTCCGGAGAGCTGCGGTCCAGATCCACCGGCCCGAAGCATCCGATGCCCACGGCGGCCAGCCCTCTTCCCTGGAAGAAGTTCAGAAGCTCCGGCATGGTGGTTTCCGGAATGCGGGTGGGAACGCTGATCCGCTCGAGAATTTTTCCTTGGGCGGTGCCGATGGCGCACACCATTTTCGTACCTCCGGCCTCCAGCGCACCAAAGTACGGCATATCGCAATCACTCCTTCAATTTAAATTATGGTGATGACTACAGCGTAGCATGGCCGCAGAAGAACCACAATTTCAAATAAGATATATTCTAGTATAATTTTGAAATATCTTCCCCGGCGCTTTCCTGTTCCTCTTTGTGCGCAAAAACAAATTCGCATCTTTTTCTTAACAAATAGTATTTATTTGGAATTTATAGATATCTATAAGAAACTTATCGCAAAATAACGGTTGCCTGACCTCCGCCGCAGTCGTATGATGGAGCTGTACTTTTCCGGCGGTTTCCGCCGGTCCCCCTGTGGGGAGGGTAACACTGTAAGGCAACGTGTGACATGTACCGATTATTAATCGTCGATAGGAACGAGGATGTCTGCGAGAGCATCCGATATCTGCTGGACTGGCATCAATATGATATTTCCGGCATCCTGACTGCGTCCTCATACGGCGAGGCAGTAAACGGGATTGTGGACGTTCAGCCCCACATTGCGCTGGTGGACATGGAGCTGGGGGAACACTGGGGGTATGAGCTGGCGGAGCACATGCGGGATATGGGGGTCAAGACCGTATTCTGCATGATGAGCAGCCGGGAGGACTTCCAGTACGTCCGCAAGTCCATGCGCGCCGGCGCCCGGGACTATCTGCTCAAACCCATCAATACCAAGGAACTGCGGGATTTTCTGGAGCGGACCATCGTGCGGGACCTCCACGGCGTCATCCCCGAGCGGACGCTGTCCCAGCCGGAGGTGGACCCGGTGCTCCAGGTGGAGTACAGCCAGCTGTCCCGGATCACCGCCAAAATCATTTTGATTGTCAAAAGCAACTACCGCCGCAGCCAGTCCCTGACCAGCATCGCGGAGACGCTGAACATGTCCGGCAAGTACATCGGACGGATTTTCCTGCGGGATACGGGCATCAAGTTCTCCGAGTATCTGACCGCTTACCGGATGATTCAGGCCCGGCGGCTGATTGAAAACACCCAGGAGAAGATTTCCGTGGTGGCCAGCATGGTGGGATACAGCCAGCTGAACAACTTCTACGTGCACTTCAAAAACTACTATCACATCTCCCCCAGCGCGCTGCGGCGCTTCACCGAGGCGGAGGTTCCCTCCCCCCTTCCGGCGGGACCGGGCATCGAAGACGCCGAGGCTCTGGCAGAGGAGACGTCAAAGCTGATTCAATAAAAAAACGCGGAGGAGAACCCGGAATGAGAAAGCTGTTTGATTTGGAAAACCCGGTATTCCAGCTGATTTCCCACCTGGTGGATCTGGTGGTGCTGGGGCTGACGTGCATGGTGTGCTGCGTGCCGGTGGTCACAGCCGGGGCGGCCGTGACGGCGCTGTTCAAGGCCGTGTACGACCTGACCCTGGAGCGGGGCGGCGGCGTCATGAAAATCTATTTCGCCGCCTTCCGGACAAACTTCCGGCAGGCGACCGCCGCGTGGCTGCTGGCGCTGCTGGGATTCGCCTCCCTGCTCTGCGACTGGATGCTGCTCAAGCTGTATTTTCAGGGAACGGCCTACACGGTGCTGGCCTGGGCCGTACTGGCGCTGGCGCTGGGACTGGAGGGACTGCTCTGCTACATCTTTCCCCTGATTTCCCGGTATGAGAACACCCTGACGGAGCATGTACATAACGCCGGAATCCTGATGATCCGGTATTTTCCCAAAACGCTGCTGATGGTGCTCATCCAGATGCTGCCCCTTCTGATGTTCTGCTATCTGCCGTTTATCCTGCTGCAGACGCTGCTGTTCTGGATTCTGCTGTGCCCCGGCTTTTCCGCCCAGGCCAACGCCTTCCTGCTTCAGCCGGTCTTTGCCGCGCTGGAGGCGAAGGCGGCGGAAAAGGCCGCCGGGCCGGAGGAAGACGCCGCCGGCGAAGAGTGAGCCCGCCGCTTCCCTCCCAGAACGCCTGCCCCGCAGATTTTCCGGGGCAGGCTCCGTCCGCTTTCCGGCGCACTGCTGGCCCTCCGTGACACGGGGGCCTTGTTTTTTACCGCTCCCCCGCCGTCAGGACGAAGGAGCCCCGGAGCAGATCCTCTCCGCCGTCCCGGAGGAACCACTCCATCCGTCCCGGCGGCAGCACCTCCCGCCCCTTGCCGTCCCACTGCGTCAAGCTCTCCCGGGGAATGTCCAGCCGGAAGGCCCGCTCTTCTCCCGGGGCCAGCTCCGCCTTGTCAAAGGCGCACAGCGCCCGGACCCGGGAGACGGCGATTCCCTGGGTGCGGCGCAGGTACAGCTGCGGTACGGCGCAGGCCCTCCGTTCCCCGGTATTGCGGAGGGTGAAGTCCAGAGCGGGGCGGTCCTCCCGGGGCGGGGAGAGCAGCTCACAGGCAAAGCGGGTATAGGTCAGGCCGCCGCCGAAGGCGTACCGGGGCCGGGCCCCGTCGCAGTAGCGCATGCCCTGGTAGGAATCCTTGTAATTGTAGTACACCGGCAGCTGTCCCGCCCGGTCCGGCAGCGACACCGGCAGCCGCCCCGCCGGCGCGGCCTCCCCGAAAATCAGCCTTGCCAGCGCCGTCCCGCCGGCAGGTCCGGGGTAAAAGCAGCAGAAAATCCCGTCGGAACAGGCGTCGATATCCGCCATTTCATAGGGCCTGCCCTGGATGAGAACCGTAATCACCGGCTTCCCGGTTCCCCGGAGCCGCCGGAGCAGCTCCAGCTGGTCCCCCGGCAGGCGCAGCAGGGCCGCGTCCACATTCTCGCCGCAGTCCATGCTGGCCTCCTCCTGGTCCGCCAGCGCTCCGTTGTCCTGGAAGCGCCCGCCCTCAAAGCGGCTGGAGGTCCCCCCCAGCACCGCGATGACAACGTCTGCCGCCCCGGCGGCCTGCTCCGCCTGGGCCAGAAGCTCCGGAGACGGCCCGAAGCGGCGGCAGCCGGGAAGGCAGGCCAGCGCCGCCGGGCTGCCCTTCCGCCGTATCCACTCTTCCAGTCCGCGCCGGACCGTGACCCCCGCTTCCGGACGGATTGGAGGCGTATAGTCCCCCAGCTGGCCGTAGAGATCGCCGGCCCCCGGACCTGTGAGCAGAATGCGCAGGGGTTTCGTTCCGTCCAGAGGCAGCAGATTCCCGGCGTTTTTCAGCAGCACCACGCTCTCCTCCGCCAGCCGCGCCGCCTGGGGATGGCTCTTTGCGGTATAGCCCTGCCAATGGTTGTTTTCGGGGACAAAGGGCTCCTCGAACAGTCCCCGGCGGAACTTCAGCTCCAGCACCCGGCCTGCCGCCCCGTCAATCCGCTCCTGGCTGGTCAGACCCCGGTCCACCGCCTCCTCCAGCTGTCCGAAGGCGGTATCCCACAGCCCCAGGTCCACCCCGGCCTCCAGGGCCAGGGCGCCGGAGGCCGTCCGGTCTCCGGTGACGGCGTCCAGCTGGTCGATGGCCAGCCCGTCGCTGACCACCAGCCCGGAAAAGCCATACTCTCCCCGCAGCAGCTCCCGCAGCAGCCAGGCGTTGGCGTGGCAGTACAGACCGTCGATCTCGTTATAGGCGGCCATGACGGCGGCGGCTCCCGCCTCTATGCCGGCCTTTGCCGCCGGAAGATGGATTTCCCGCAGCTCCCTGGGTCCAATCCGCGCGGCGGAGGCGTTGACGCCTCCGGTGGTCTCCCCCTGGGCGCAGAAGTGCTTGAGGCACACATCCACGCCCTGGCTCCGGATGCCGCGGACCACGGCGGCGGCAAAGGCGGAGGCCAGCAGCGGGTCCTCCCCGAAGCACTCCTCGCTCCGGCCCCACCGGGGATCCCGGAGGATGTCCAGCGCGGAAACCAGCGCCAGGTCCACCCCCATTTCCCGCAGCTGCCGCCCGCAGACCCCGGCCGCCTCCTCCAGCAGCCGGGGCGACCATGCCGCCGCCGAGGCCAGATTCACCGGCAGCAGGTAGCCGTCCAGCCCCTGGTGCCCGTGGGGACACTCGCTGGTCATCAGCACAGGAATGCCCAGCCGGGAGTGGTCGAGCACGTACCGCTGCACCAGATTCCGGGCTCTGGGCGCCAGAACGCCGTCCAGCCCTGTGGAGAAGTCCCGCCCGGACCAGGGGTCCGCCCGGTACAGCCCGTAGAGCGCCCCCATTCCCCCGTACCGCTCCGCTTCCTGCCGGAATTCCTCTGTGAGCAGAATCTCCTCTCCCCGCCGTTCGTAGCAGGCGAATCCGTACAGCCGCTGGGTCAGCTGCCCCACCTTCTCCCGCAGGGTCATGCGGCCCAGCAGGTCCGCGGCCCGCTCCGCCGGGGAGAGCCGGGGGTCCTTGTATCCTTCCATGGCGTATCCCTCCTGGTAGCTTGTATGGGGAAAATTATACCACAGCGGGCGGCGGAACACAACCGCCCCTCCGCCCGCCCTTTTCCGTCCCCCCCCAGGCCCCCTCGTTTGGACGCGTTTCCCTGGCGCAGGTGCAAATGTGCGGAGCAGGGGAACAAACCCGGCGCAGCGTCTGGTAATTTGTGCTTTTCTGTGTATTTTAACAAAATTTACCTGTCAAAATGTAGAAAAATTGTCATGATTTCTTTTCTGTACTATAAAGTGACTTTGCAATACTTTCCTGGCTGATTCCTAATTGCTATAATCATTTTTGCATTGAACGGGCGGTATTTTGTGTAATTTGACAGTGTTCTGCCCGCTCAAATTCAGAGAGGAAGGAATAGGTGAACCGTATGCAACAAAACAAGGCTCCGGCAGCCGTCCAGGCAGAGCCGGCAAAAAAGAAACGCTGGTGGACCAAGGACGACACTGAGCTGACCATTCTGGCGCTGCCTACCACAGTATGGTACATACTCTTCTGCTATCTGCCCATGTTCGGCATCATCCTTGCATTCAAGGATTATACGATCACACCGGGCAAGAACTTCCTGACCAGCCTGCTCAACAGCGACTGGGTGGCCTTTGATAACTTCAAGTACTTCTTTGGCCTTCGCGACTTCCCCCAGATTCTGCGCAACACCCTGCTCTACAACATCGTCTTCATCATTCTGGACATCGCGCTGCCGGTAACGCTGGCCATTCTCATCAGCAACATCTACAGCAAACGCAAATCCAAGACCTATCAGACCATGATGTTCATGCCCCACTTCATGAGCTGGGTCGTGGTCAGCTACTTCGTCTACGCCTTCCTGGTCACGGACAAGGGCCTGCTCAACTCCGTCATCCAGTTCTTCGGCGGGGAAAAGGTCAACTGGTACTCCACTCCCGGCGCGTGGCCGATGATCCTGATCATCATGCACATCTGGAAAACCATCGGCTACAAGATGGTGGTTTATCTGGCCAGCATCACTGGCATCGACTCCAGCCTCTACGAGGCGGCGGTGCTGGACGGCGCCACCAAGTTCCAGCAGGCGAAATATATTACCATCCCCTCTCTGCGCCCCATCATCATCATGATGTTCATTCTGGCTATCGGCGGCATCTTCTCCTCTGACTTCGGCCTGTTCTATCAGGTGTCCAGAGGCGCCAACCAGCCCCTGACGCCCATGGTGGCCACGCTGGACGTGAAGGTCTACCAGATGCTGACCTCCGGCACCGTCAGTCTGGGCAAGACGGCGGCGGCCTCCCTGTTCCAGGCCGTGGTGGGCTGTATCACCATCCTGTCGGCCAACGCCATCGTGCGCAAGGTCGACCGGTCCAGCGCTTTGATCTAAAGGAGGCGGCGACATGAGTAAAGTGAAAAAGGAAAAAGCCATCAGCGGCGATACCCTCAGCCGCTTAAACCGGATTCATCCGGTGACAAACTTCCTGTTCAACCTGATGTTTTTCATCGTGGCCCTGGCCTGCTTCCTGCCCATCATCTTCATCCTGATGATCTCCATTACGGACAACAACGTCATCCGGCAGGAGGGCTATCAGGTTTTCGTCACCGCCCGGACCTTCTCCGGCGACGCGTACAAGTATCTGTGGGGCCAGCGGAACACCATTCTGCACGCTCTGTGGGTGTCCGTCTACGTCACGGCCATCGGCACCGTTCTGGGCGTGCTGCTCACCAGCCTGATGGGCTACGTCCTGAGCCGGACGGAGCACAGGCTCAACAACATCCTGACCATCCTGGTGTTCATCCCCATGGTCTTCGGCGGCGGCATGGCGGCCAGCTACGTGGTCAACTCCCAGGTGCTCCATCTCTCCGACACCATGTGGATTCTGATCCTGCCCCTGGCGGTCAGCAGCTTCAACGTGACCATCGCCCGCACCTTCTTCCGCACCACCATCCCCGACGGCATCATCGAATCGGCCAAGATTGACGGCGCCAGCCAGTGGACGGTGTTCTTCCGGATCATTCTGCCCATCTCCAAGCCTGTTCTGGCCACCATCGGCCTGTTTCTGGCCTTCGGCTACTGGAACGACTGGTTCCAGGCGAAGCTGTACATCAGCAACGACTCCCTCTACTCCCTCCAGGCCATGCTGGACCAGATGCAGAACAACCTGGAATACCTGACCAAGAACCCCACCGCAATGCTGGCCACCGTCACCGACCTGAAGCGGAACATGCCTCAGGAATCCGTCCGCATGGCCATCGCCTTCGTGGTGGCCGTCCCCATCGCCTGCGTGTATCCGTTCTTCCAGAAATACTTCATTTCCGGTCTGACGGTGGGCGCGGTGAAGGGCTGATCCCCATCTCCCCGTATTGAACGGCTCCGCGCCGTTTGATAAATCATGAATCCATACAACATAAGGAGGAAACATTGAAAATGAAGAAATTTCTTGCTCTGCTCCTGGCCTCTGTCATGACGCTGGCCCTGCTGGCCGGCTGCGGCGGCGGCAACAACGACGCGCCGGCCAACAACGACGCGCCCGCAAACACTGATCAGAACAACACCGATCAGAACAGCACCGATACGCCCGCTCCCGCTCCCACCGACGACGGCGGCATCCCCGTCATCACCTGGTATCAGGTGGGCGGCGGCCAGCCGGCCAACATCGAGTCCTGGTCCGAGAAGGTCAACGCCTATCTGGAGGAAAAGATCGGCGTGCATCTGAACATCCAGTGCATCTCCTGGGGCCCCTGGGGCGACAAGCGCAGCATGATCGTCCAGACCAACGAGCCTTATGACATCATCTTCGGCGACTCCAGCAACTACGCCAACGACGTGAAGATGGGCGCTTACGCCGACATCACCGACCTGCTGGCCGAGGTTCCCGGCATCACCGAGGCCATTCCCGCCGAGTATCTGGACGCCGCCCGTCTGAACGGCCGGATTTACGGCATCCCCGCCTACAAGGACAACGCCGCCCAGCAGTTCTTTGTCTGGACCAAGGAGCAGGTGGAAGCCTACTTCCCCAACTGGGCCAACGTGCACACCATCGCTGACGCCACTCCCGCCCTCCAGGCCCTGAAGGACGGCACCGGCGAGGCTCCCCTGCTGCTCAACAAGGACGGTATCTCCGCCATCGCCGGCAACCGCTATGACGGCATGGGCGTGGGCCTGTCCGCTCTGGGCATCAGCTACTACGACGGCAGCAACAAGGTGGTGGCCGTCTACGAGCAGCCCGACGTCATGGACCAGCTGAAGGTCCTCAACCAGTGGATGGACGGCGGCCTCATCAACTCTGACGCCGCCACCGCCAACGAAGCCACCGGCATGTGCGGCGTGGGCGTGGCCCAGGGCTGGCCCTCTTCGGCCGCCGGCTGGGGCGTGGGCCGCGGCGCCGAGGTCGTGGTCTCCACCTTCGGCGATCCCATGCTGTCCACCGACACCGCTCTGGGCTCCCTGGCCTGCATCTCCAACTCCTCCCCCCACAAGCTGGAGGCCCTGAAGCTGCTGGAGCTGGTCAACACCGACACCGCCCTGCGCGATATGCTCTCCTACGGTGAAGAGGGCGTGAACTTCGAGTACGTTGACATGGAAGTCACCAAGGACGGCCAGAAGGTTACTGAGAAGCGCGTCCACAAGCTCAACGGCGACTGGACCCTGGCCGCTTACACCCAGGGCAAGACCATCCACATGACCCCCGAGGATACCTCCGAGGGCAACCCCTACGTGGACGAGATTCTGCCTCAGAACGAGAACGCCGTCCGCTCCCCCGCCATGGGCTTTGCCTTTGACAACAGCGCGGTGGCCGACAAGATCGCCGCCTGCCAGGCTATCTTCATGGAGTACAAGGGCATCATCCACACCGGCACCGGCGATCCCGAGGCCAACGTGGCCGCGATGATGGACGCCATGCGCGCCTCCGGCTTCGACGATGTGGTCGCCGCCGTTCAGGAGCAGCTGGACGCCTTCCTGGCCAGCAAGTAATTTCTCCGGCAATCTCCACTATCTCAATCTCAACAAAAAGCGGAGCCGCCGCCGGGCGGCGGCTCCGCATCCCCGAGGCGCGCGTACTTTTTCCCTGAAAGGGAAGGGTATCAAAAGAAAACTTTGACGCGGGACCATGTTTCGCTTATGTTTTGCACAGGTCTGCCGATAATGACCTGTAGCGGGGCCCAGCCCTGCGGCAAAAGTTCTTTTTTGATACTTTCTTCTTTCAAGAAAAAAGTATGTACGCCTCTCAAACTTTTTGCGTACAAGGAGTAGCTATGAGCAAAATTATTGGAAGCGAACTGAAAAATATGCCCTGGGAGCCCAGACCGGCAGACTGCGTGATGCCCGTATGGCGCTTCAGCGGCAACCCCATCATCGGCCGCCACGCCCTCAAGCGGTCCAACAGCGTGTTCAACAGCGCGGTGGTCCCCTTTGGGGACGGCTTCGCCGGCGTGTTCCGCTGCGACAGCCGGTCGGTGAGCATGGACATCTTCCCCGGCTTCAGCCCCGACGGCGTTCACTGGAATATCCGGGAGGAGCCCGTCCACTTCCTGGGGGACGACCCGGAGGTCACAGCCCGGGAATACCGGTACGACCCCCGGGTGTGCCTCATCGACGGGAAGTACTATCTCACATGGTGCAACGGCTACCACGGCCCCACCATCGGCCTGGGCTGGACGGAGGACTTTGAGACCTTCCACCAGCTGGAGAACGCCTTTTTGCCCTACAACCGCAACGGCGTGCTCTTCCCCCGGAAGATCGGCGGCATGTATATGATGCTCTCCCGTCCCAGCGACACCGGCCACACCCCCTTTGGCGACATCTTCGTCAGCCGGAGCCCGGACCTGAAGTTCTGGGGCTGCCACCGGCACGTCATGAGCACCGTCAAGGGGGACGAATCCGCCTGGCAGTCCACCAAGATCGGCGCGGGCCCCATCCCCATCGAGACCGATGAAGGGTGGCTGATGATCTATCACGGCGTCATCAACACCTGCAACGGCTTCGTCTACCGCATGGGCTGCGCCCTGCTGGATCTGGAGCAGCCCTGGAAGGTGCTCTGCCGCTCGAAGGATTATATCATGGCTCCCTGGGAAAGCTACGAGTGCATGGGCGACGTGCCCAACGTGGTCTTCCCCTGCGCCACGCTTGCGGACGCCGCCACCGGCCGCATCGCCATCTACTACGGCTGCGCCGACACCGTCACCGGGCTGGCCTTCACCACGGTGGATACGTTGATGGACTATATGAAGGAGAACAGCCTGTAAGCCCCCCCTCCCTTTGGAACAGACGGCGGATGTTCTCCGCCTCTGTCATACAACATTTTCAATTTCCTTCTGTCTTTAAGGAGCAACGAGACTATGTATTTCATTGACAAGCGGATCCAGGTGATCTGCGACAATCTCAACAAGCTGCGCATCCGCGGCGTCCGGCCCATCACGGACTGGCAGTACAAAAAGGGCTTTTTCCTCTATCCCTCCCAGGCGGAGAGCGAGGGAGGCCCCTGGGAGGCTTTCGACGGGAAAACCATGCACTGGTACGGCCCTGACGAGCACTATTGGTTCCGGGGTCAGCTGACCATTCCCCAGGACCTGGCGGGCAAGAGCGTCTGGATGAAGGTGCGCACCCAGATCGAGGAGTGGGACGACGGGAAGAACCCCCAGTTCCTCCTCTTCCTCAACGGCCGGGAGACCCAGGGACTGGACATGAACCACCGGGAGGTGCAGCTCTTCGCCCAGGCCCCCGCCGGGGAAACGCTCCAGGTGGATATTCAGGCGTATACCGGCACGCTCCACACCGAATTCCAGTTCCTGGTGGAGCTCTACGAGCAGGACGAGGCGATCAACCGGCTCTACTGGGATATCCAGGTTCCTCTCCGGGCCTTCCCCCGGATGAAGGAGGACAGCCAGGACCGGCTGGCCATCCAGACGGTTCTCAACGACACCATCAATCTTCTGGATCTGCGGGAGCCCTACTCCCAGGGCTTTTACGCCTCCCTGGAGGAGGCCCAGGCGTATGTCACGGAAAATCTCTACGAAAAGATGGGCGGCTGGGACGGGATCGTGGCCACCTGCATCGGCCACACCCACATCGACGTGGCCTGGTGGTGGACCGTGGCCCAGACCAGGGAGAAGGTGGCCCGCAGCTTCGCCACCGTCCTCAAGCTCATGGAGGAATTCCCCAACTACCGTTTCATGTCCAGCCAGCCGGTGCTGTACTACTTCCTCAAGGAGCGCTATCCCGCCCTCTATGAGCGCATCAAGGAGCGGGTGAAGGAGGGCCGCTGGGAGCCCGAGGGCGGCATGTGGCTGGAGGCCGACTGCAACCTGACCTCCGGCGAGTCCCTGGTGCGCCAGTTTGTCCACGGCAAGCGGTTTTTCAAGGACGAGTTCGGGGTGGACAACCGGATTCTCTGGCTGCCGGACGTGTTCGGCTACTCCGGGGCCCTGCCCCAGATCATGAAGAAGAGCGGCGTGGACTACTTCATGACCACCAAGCTGGCCTGGAACCAGATCGACAAGGTGCCCAACGACACCATGATGTGGCGGGGCATCGACGGTACGGAAATCCTTACCCACCTGATCACCGCCGTGGACCCGGGACAGGAGGTCGGCCCAGGCCACTTCTTCACCACCTACAACGGCAAGCTGCATCCCGACGCCATCCTGGGCGGCTGGGAGCGCTACCAGAACAAGGAGATCAACAACGACATCCTCATCTCCTACGGCTACGGCGACGGCGGCGGCGGCCCCACCCGTGAGATGCTGGAGACCTCCGTCCGCATGGAAAAGGGCGTGCGGGGCATTCCCAAGGTCCGCCAGGCCTTTGCCCGCACCTTCTTCCAGGAGCTGGAGCAGCGGGTGAAGGACAACCGCCGCCTGGAAACCTGGGAGGGCGAGTTCTACTTCGAGTACCACCGGGGCACCTACACCTCCATGGCCCGCAACAAGCGGGGCAACCGGAAAAGCGAGCTGCTGCTGATGGATCTGGAGCTGGCCTCCGTACTGGCCTCGGCAAAGCTGGCCTACCCGGCCGGGGAGCTGGACCGGATGTGGAAGACGGTGCTGCTCAACCAGTTCCACGACATCCTCCCCGGTTCCTCCATCCACGAGGTCTACGAAGTCACCAAGAGGGAGTACGAGGAGCTGGCCCAAACCGCCGGCGAGCTGCTCAGAGAGCGTCTGGCCGCCCTGGCGGGCCAGGGGGACGGCGTGACCGTGTTCAACACCACCGGCTACACCCGCTCCGGCGTGGTGGAGCTGGGCAAAACCAGCGCCGGGGCCCTGGCCGACGAGACGGGCAGGACCTACCCGGTGCAGCACACGGCGGACGGGGCGGTGGCTTTCCTGGAGAATCTGCCTGCCAAGGGCTTCAAGACCCTGAAAAAGGCGGAGGCGGCCCCCGCGTCCAGCCCCTTTGTCCGCAGGGACGGCGCCCACATCGAGACCCCCTTCTACTCCGTAACCTTCGACGGGCATGGCCGCTTCGCCTCTCTCTTCGACAAGGAGAACGGCCGGGAGCTGGTCCAGGCCGGCAAGGCGGCCAACCTGCTGCGCATGTTCGAGGATAAGCCCATCTACTACGACAACTGGGACATCGATATGTTCTATACCGAAAAGTCCTGGCCGGTGGACGATCTGGTGAACATGACCTGGACGGAGGAAGGCCCCGTCCGGGCCACCGTGGAGCTGGAATACCGCATCAGCCTTACCACCATCAAGCAGAAAATCCATTTCTACGCCCAGTCCCGCCGCATTGACTTTGAAACCTGGGTGGACTGGAAGCAGCATCAGCATCTGCTGAAGGTGGAGTTCCCTGTGGACATCCACAGCGACGAGGCCACCTTTGACATTCAGTTCGGCAATCTCACCCGGAAGGTCCACACCAACACCAGCTGGGATAAGGCCCGGTTCGAGGTCTGCGCCCAGAAGTGGATGGACTTCTCCGAAGGCCGCTACGGCGTGAGCCTTCTCAACGACTGCAAGTACGGCCACAGCGTCCGGGACGGCGTGGTAAGCCTGACTCTCATCAAGTCCGGCATCGAGCCCAACCCGGTGGCCGACCAGGAGGAGCACCTGTTCACCTACGCCCTCTATCCCCACGCGGGCTCCTGGAGGGACGCCGGTACGGTGCGGGAGAGCTACTTCCTCAACCAGCCTCTCCGGGCGGCGGAGGGCGGAACGCCCGGCAGCGTATTCTCCTTTGCCAGCGTGGAGCAGGAGAACGTGGTGCTGGAGACCGTCAAGCAGGCGGAGGACGGCAGCGGAACGGTGCTGCGCCTTTACGAGAGCGAGAACGCCCGGACCAGAACGGTGCTGCACGTTCCCGAAGGCACATGCAGGGTCTACAGCTGCAATCTGCTGGAGGAAATCGAGGAGGAGCTGCCGGTGGAAAACGGCGCCGTCTCCTTCCTGACCAAGCCCTACGAAATCAAGACCATTCTGCTGCGCTGAGCGGCAGCCGGGAGCAGAGATCCCGCCGCGGTTCTCCGCTCCCGGTCTGTTTTTCCCCCTGCCGCGGCCTCTTCTCCCCAAAAAGAGGACGGGAAGCGTCCGCAGCGCTCCCCGTCCCCCCGGAGGAAACCGTTTATTCCTGTATGTAGTGCTCCTCCGCCTCCCGCAGGGCGGAGAGAAGAAGGTCCCCCGCCTTGCGGACAATGGGATCGCCGGGCGCGTAGTGCTCCAGAATCGAGATGGCCCGGTCAATCTGTCCCACAAGGTTTGCATATTCCTTTTGATAGTCCATAATCAGCAGTTCCTCCATATGGATGTTTGTTATTTTCATGCCCGCAGCCGGCGGGCGGAGATGGTGAGAGGCGGTCCCTCCGTCCGGCGAAAGAAGACGTACTGTGCAGGATCACGGCGGCGGCTGTCGCTCTCTGTCGCATAGTATAGACTTTTGGCGGTGTGAAGTTTGCCGGAATCTGTCGAGAAAGAAAAATTTTCTCTTCTTTTCTTTTTCGCCAAACACTACTTGCAGGATACCCCCGGGGGTTGTATAATACCATATATTGTGGTTTCCTCCTTCGGAGCGGTTTTTCGCTCCGGGGAAGAGGGCCCCCGGTGCGCTTTCCCGGTCTGTCCGCAGTTGGCGGACAGTTCCGGCGACGCCGGGCGGAACGGCGTACAGTCAGGAGGATCTGTTTGATGGCACAAAAGAGAGAGAAAACCGCTCTGGGCGGAAGAATCTGGGCGGCGCTGCTGAGCTTTGGGCTCATCGGGCAGATTGCCTGGGTGGTGGAGAACATGTATTTCAATGTGTTCCTCTACAACACGATTACCGGGGACGCGGACATGATCGCCGCCATGGTGGCGGCCAGCGCGGCGGTGGCGGCGGTGACGACCCTGGCGGTGGGCGCGCTGTCGGACCGGCTGGGGGTGCGAAAACCCATCATTGTCACCGGCTACCTGCTGTGGGGCCTGAGCATTATGGCCTTCGCCCTGATAAACGCCGCCGGGCTGGAGAAGCTGGCCGGTCCGGCCAGGGCTGTGCAGGCGGCGGCGGTGATGGTCATTGTGCTGGACTGCATCATGACCTTTTTCGGCAGCAGCGCCAACGACGCGGCCTTCAACGCCTGGGTCACGGACGTCACCAGCGACAGCAACCGGGGCCGGGTGGAGGCGGTTCTGGCCGCTATGCCCCTGGTGGCCATGCTGGTTGTGTTCGGCGCTCTGGACGGTCTGACGGCCCGGGGAAAATGGGGAACCTTCTTTCTGATCGTGGGCGGTCTGACCATGCTGGGCGGCGGCCTGGGGCATCTGCTGATCCGCGAGCCTGAAAATCTCCGGCGGGCGGAGGGCAACTACCTGGGCAGCATCCTCTACGGCCTGCGTCCCGGCGTGATCTGGGCCAATCCGGGGCTGTACCTGTCGCTGCTGGCCCTGGCGATCTACGCCGCCAGCCAGCAGGTGTACATGCCCTATCTGATCATTTATATCCAGCGGTATCTGGGGGTGGACAGCTATGCCGTGATTCTGGGCACAGTGCTCACCGCCGCCAGCGCGGCCAGCGTGGCCTTCGGCCGGGTCATCGACCGGCGGGGCAAGGTGACAGTGGCCATACCCGCCGCCGCGGCCGCCTTCGGGGGGCTGATCTGCATGTTCTTTGCCCGGGGGACCGCCTTTGTCATCCTGGCGGGCGCCGGGATGCTGGGGGCCAGCATGGTGCTCTCCGCCTGCCTTCAGGGGCTGATCCGGGACCATACGCCGGAGCGCAAGGCCGGGCAGTTCCAGGGCATCCGCATCCTCTTTCAGGTGCTGCTGCCCATGGTGACGGGGCCTTACATCGGCGCGGCCGTGATCCGCCACGGCGGGGAGACCTACCAGGAGCTGGGCGTGGTGAAGGAGGTCCCCACGCCGGAAATCTTCATCGCCTCCGCCCTGGTGCTGCTGCTGGCGGCCGTTCCCCTGGCCCTGCTGCGGCGGCGGGAGCCCAGGCATACGCTGGGCAGAAGGAAGCTCCGCCCGCTGCTGACGGTGTGGGGCGAGAAGCTGGACCGGGACGCCCCCCTGCCGGAGTATCCCCGGCCCCAGCTCCGCCGGGAGAGCTGGCTGAATCTGAACGGCCGCTGGCAGTACGCCATCCGGCCCCGGAAGGAGGGGGAGCCCGCCGTCTTTGACGGCGAGATCATCGTCCCCTTCTCCCCGGAGTGCCTTCTCTCCGGCGTGCAGAAAATTGTGATGCCGGAGGACCGGCTGTGGTACAAGCGGTCCTTTTCCCTGCCGGAGGGCTTCCGGAAGGACCGCCTGCTGCTCCACTTCGGCGCGGTGGACCAATCCTGCCAGGTGTTCGTCAACGGCCAAAGCGTGGGCGGCCATGAAGGCGGCTATCTGCCCTTCACCTGCGACATTACGGAAGCGGCGGCGGAGGGGGAAAACATCCTGGTGGTCTCCGTCACCGACGCCACCTCCCGCTCCCGCCACGCCTACGGCAAGCAGAGCTTCGCCCCCGGGGGCATCTGGTACACCCCCCAGAGCGGCATCTGGCAGACCGTGTGGCTGGAATCCGTTCCGGAAAATCACGTGGAGAAGCTGGCCATCACCCCGGACTACGACCGCAAGCGGGTGCGCTTCGTCCTCCAGGCCAGGGACCCGGAGGGGGCCAGCGTGGTACTCCGCAAAGACGGGGCGGTGATTGCCGAGGATTGGTACGACGCGGAAAAGGGGTTCGCGGAATCCCTCATCACAGACGGGCACTTCCGCCCCTGGACCCCGGAGGACCCCTTCCTCTACGACGTGACCATCACCCTCACCAGCGGGGACGTGGTTCACAGCTACTTCGGCATGCGCAAGTTCGCCGCCGGGGAGCTGGACGGCAAAAAGGTCCTGACCCTCAACGGCAAGCCCATCTTCATGTCCGGCGTGCTGGACCAGGGCTACTGGAGCGACGGGCTGTACACCCCCGCCAGCGACGAGGCCATGGTCTACGACATCCGGAAGATGAAGGAGTGCGGCTTCAACATGCTGCGCAAGCACATCAAGGTGGAGCCCCTGCGCTGGTACTACCACTGTGACCGGCTGGGCATGATCGTGTGGCAGGACCTGGTCAGCGGGGGCAGCCGCCTGGACCCCCTGGTGATTCAGGCCGCCCCCTTCCTGGGAATCCACCTGCGGGACGGCAGCTACCACCGCTTCGGCCGGGAGGGGGAGGAGAGCCGGGAGCAGTTTGTCCGGGATCTCCATGATACGGTGGAGCTGCTGTACAACACGCCCTCTCTGGCGGTATGGGTCCCCTTCAACGAGGGCTGGGGGCAGTTTGACAGCCTGCTGGCCACCCAGATGCTGTGGGAGCAGGACCCCACCCGGCTGGTGGACCACGCCAGCGGCTGGCATGACCAGGGCGGCGGCGATTTCAAAAGCAGGCACGTGTACTTCCGGCCTGTGCGCCTGAGAGGCGACAGGCACCGGGTGCTGGCCCTCAGTGAATTCGGCGGGTACAGCCTGCCTGCGGCGGGCCATACCGCCAGTGAAAAGCCCTTCGGCTACCGGATGTATCACTCCCGGGAGGCGCTGATGGACGCCCTTGCCGCGCTGTATGAGAAGGAAGTCATTCCCTGCAAGGAAAAGCAGGGGCTCTCCGCCGCGGTGTATACCCAGGTGAGCGACGTGGAGGACGAGGTAAACGGCCTTCTCAGCTTTGACAGAAAGGTCTGCAAGGCGGACGAGGTCCGGCTGCGGCAGATCAACGGCCGCCTCCGGTTCTGACGGGGCTCCTCTGCGGCGGGAAGAGGAGCCGCTATGTAAGCACCCAGCGGGCCAGAATCAGCAGCACGACCCCCGGGACCCCCAGGACCCCCGCCACCAGGCCGTTGAACAGGTTGAATCCCAGGCTCACCCCCGTGTACCCGGCGGACAGGTTCACCAGAAGCAGCGCCGCCAGTCCCAGAAGGCCGTTGACCGCCGCCCGGAGAAACCCGTCCTTCACGGCGGAATCAAAAGGATCAAATCCATCCGGTCCTCCCCGCCGGCGCGCTCACCGCTGTGGCCGCGCACAGCTCCATCTCCTTGATCTGCCGCACCAGATAGTTCATTCTCGCCTGAAGGGACTGAATCTCATAGATGCACGCCTCTGTCAGCTCCGGGTCGCTGGCGTAGTCAAAGGCTGTGTAGGCGTGGCTCAGCGCGTTCTGGGTTTCCTGCAGGCTTGTCTTTAATTCCAACAGGGCAGGCGGCTCCATGCCCCGGCTGCGGATGGGGGAAACACGTTTCATGAAAAATCCCTCCTCGGTTTCCAATCTATGTTCATTCTGGACAAATATTCCTGCATTTATAACCGGACAGACATTTTTCTTTTGTAAGGAGAATCCGCTATGAAAAAATACAAAAAGTATATCCTTCTGCTCTGCGCTGTTCTGACCCTTCTGCCTGCCGCCTGCTCTGCGGACGGCCAAAAGCGGCAGATCACGCCGGAGGAGCTGGACCCGACGCTGAACCAGGAGATCGATCCCGACAAGGAAATCCTGATCTATGCCAGGACCTCCCGCAACGACGGTGCCTGGTTCAACCGGCAGGCGGTGGACGAGTTCAACCGGTCCCACGACGATATCCAGATCCTCGTCAAGGACTACTACGGCTCGGAGGAGGACAAGGCCCAGGGATATGAGCGGCTGCGCTCAGAGATGGCCGCCGGGCAGGTCCCCGACATCATCGATCTGGCAGGGGTCTCCTATAGTCAGGCGATCCAGAAGGGCTATCTGGAGGACCTGTGGCCTTACATCGAAAACGACCCGGACCTGGGCCGGGACGGCGTGCTGGAGGCTCCGCTGAAGGCCGCCGAAGTGAACGGGGGACTTTACGCGGCCTTCGGGGCCGTGACGGTCGATACGCTGCTGGGCACAGCGAGCCAGGTGGGCGACCGGACCAGCTGGACCTTCCAGGAGATTCAGGATGCCTTCGAGGCCATGCCGGAGGGCGCCACGCTCCTGCAATTCGATGCCAGCCGGGAGATGATTGCCGGTATACTGATGCATCTCTCCCTGGAAAACTATGTGGATCAGGAGGCGGGGACCTGTTCCTTCGACAGCCCCGGCTTCCGCTCCATGCTGGAGTTTGTGAGCCGTTTCCCCACCCAGAAGGAAGTGGAGGAGGAGACCGCCGTCTTTGCGGACGACTTCGCAAGGTGGAAGGAGGCCGAAGAGCGGTTCGTGAGCGGCCTGCAAATGCTGGATAACAGCCAGTACGTTGCGCTGACAAGCCTTCAGAAGCTGAACGCGCGGCACAGCGGCCGGTGCGCCTTCATTGGTTATCCCGTGGAGGATGGCAGCACCGGCAGCATCTTCCGGCTGACCGGGCAGTGCATCGCCATGTCCTCCACCTGCAAGAACAAGGAGGCGGCCTGGGAGTTCATGCGGACGGTCTATACGGAGCCCAAAGACGGAACTCCGGACAACAACTCCGCCATTCCGATTTGGAAGGTCCTCTACGACAAGCAGAAGGATACGCTCATGCATACCGAGCAGGAGATCGTTCCGTTCCTCTTTACCCAGCAGCAGTTCGTCACCGCGCCGCCGCTGGCGGCGGAGGAGGTCCGGCGGTTTGAGGACTTCATCAACAGCATCGGCAAGATCGAGCTGATCGGGGAACAGGACCTGTTCAGCCTTGTCATGGAGGTCTGCGCTCCCTGCTTCTCCGGGGACAAGTCTCTGGACGAGACGGTCAGCCTGCTGGACAACCGGGTGGGGCTGTACCTCAGCGAGCAGCACTGACCTCCCGGCCCACGCGGAGAAGCCGGCAGCGGAGGACTTCGCCGGCGGCCTCCGGGAGGTCCGCACGCCGCTGGTATAAAACGGAGGCTATTTTCTGTATTCACAAAAGGAGGCCCCTTCATGCATGAAGCCTATATGCGTCAGGCCCTGCTGCTGGCCCGGGAGGCCGCCGCCGCCGGGGAGGTTCCGGTGGGCTGCGTCGTCGTCCGGGAGGGCCGGGTGATCGGACGGGGCCGGAACCGCCGGGAGGAGAAGCGCAGCGCCCTCTCCCACGCGGAAACCGAGGCCATCGCCCAGGCCAACGGGGCCCTGGGCTCCTGGCGGCTGGAGGACTGCGCCCTGTACGTCACCCTGGAGCCCTGCCCCATGTGCGCCGGGGCCATTCTTAACGCCCGGATTCCCCGGGTGTACTACGGCGCCCGGGACGCCGCCATGGGGGCCTGCGGCGGGGTGCTGAACCTGTTCATGGAGGACTTCCCCCACACCCCGGCCCTGGTGGGCGGGATTCTGGAGGAGGAGTGCCGGCAGGTGCTGGGCGAATTCTTCCGGACGCTGCGGCAGAAGGGAGGAGAGCCGGGCCCCGCTCTCACTTCAGCGCTGCGTCCAAAGCCAGCATCAGGGTGAACCCCACCGAAAAGAACAGTGTTCCCGTGTTGGAGTGCTCCCCGGCGGACGCCTCCGGGATCAGCTCCTCCACCACCACGTAGAGCATGGCTCCCGCCGCGAAGCCCAGCAGATATGGCAGCGCCGGGAGAAAAAAGCCGGCCGCCCACATGGCCAGCAGGGCGGCCAGGGGCTCCGCCGCGCCGGAGAGGGCGCCGTACAGGAAGGCTCTGGGCCTGCTCATGCCCTCCGACGCCAGGGGGATGGAGATGATGGCCCCCTCCGGAAAGTTCTGGGCGGCGATGCCGATGGACAGCGCCAGCGCCCCGGTAACGCTGATGGTCTCCTCCCCGGCCATCCACCCTGCCAGCACCACCCCCACCGCCATGCCCTCCGGGATGTTGTGAAGCACCACGGCGAGGGCCAGCATGGCCGCCCTTCCGAGCCGGACACGGGCGCCCTCCGGCGCATTGCCGGCCCGGTGCAGATGGGGGATGGTCCGGTCCAGCGCCAGCAGGAACAGCCCGCCCAGCCAGAATCCGGACGCCGCCGGGAAAAAGGCCCACCGCCCCATGTGCGACGCCTGCTCCATGGCGGGAATCAGCAGGCTCCAGACGGCCGCCGCCGTCATGACCCCCGCCGCAAAGCCTGTCAGCGCCCGCAGGACCCTTCCGTGGAGAGCGCCGCGCAAAATGAACACGCTGGCCGCCCCCAGAGCTGTTCCGAAAAATGGGAGTAAAATTCCTTCTGCAAGTTCTGCCGGCATGCCGCTTCCTCCGTTTCCAATCCTGTGTACAGATTTTCAGGGTGTGGGCCGGAGAAACCCCTTTCCTCCGGCCGCCTCTATTAAGGATACCCTTACAGGCCCGGTTTCTTACGCCGCTGCGGGCAGATTTCCGCCATACCGCCGCCCCGCCGGAAGCGGGGGAAGAAAGGACGAGACATCATGAAGCAGTTCACCTACACCATCACCAACCCCGTGGGGATTCACGCCCGCCCCGCCGGCCTTCTGGTGAAGGCCGCCAAGGCCTGTGACAGCGCCGTCACCATCACGAACAGCGCCGGCCAGTCCGCCGCCGCCACCAGACTGATCGCCCTGATGGGCCTGGGCGTCCGGCAGGGGGACACCGTCACCGTCACCCTGGAGGGGGGCGGCGAGGAGGCCAACGCCGCCGCCATGGAGCAGTTTTTCCGGGACAATCTGTAAGAACCTGTATTGACAACCGTTGAACGCTGTCCAGCCAGTCTTTTTCTCGCCATACTGTGTCGCTTTTCCTTGCAATCCGTCAGGATTACCGC
>CAJTUD010000049.1 GCA_910579725.1 uncultured Oscillospiraceae bacterium
CTCTTCACCTGCGGCAGCTTGATGCACGAGCTGATCCCGGAAATCGGCAAAATCGCCGCCTATGCCAGAGGCGAACAGATCACCAGAAGAGACATCGACGCGGTGGCCGCCCCGGTTTTGGAGGCCCAGGTGTTCGACATGACCGGCGCAGTATCCAAGGGAAATTTTGACCGGGCCGCCGAAGTTCTGGGCACCCTTCTGAAGCTTCAGGAGGAACCCATCAAGCTGCTGTCCATCATTGGCAGCGAGCTCAGGCAGCTTCACACCGCCCGTATCGCCCTGGACACCGGCCGGGATAAATTCTGGCTGATGGAGCGCTGGAACATCCGCTCCGGCTACCGGGCCGGACTGCTGCTGGATAACGCCCGCCGGGTCAGCCGCAGTTGGTGCGCCAACGGGGTGAAGCGGTGCTGCGCGGCGGATCTGAGGATCAAAAGCATCAACGGTGTCAACGGGGCGGATGAGCTGAAGCTGCTGCTGATGGAGCTGGCCCAGACAGCCCGGATGCAGTAATCCCTGCAAAAAGGAAGCGTTATGGAAATTTCCATACGAAAGCTGCCGGATTCCTCCCGGTTCCTGCCCCGGGCCCGGCAGAGAGTTTCTCGCTATTTTCTCCTCACCGGCCCTGCCGCCTGTATGAAACGATAGGCTTTACTGTCCGGTACTCCATAGTTTGCGAGGTAAAACACGATGAAACGCATTCGGGAAGTGATTGTTGTGGAGGGGCGCTATGATAAAAACACCCTGAAACAGGTGGTAGACGCCACGGTGATCGAAACCAGGGGGTTCGGTATCTTCCGGGACCAGGAACGGCTGGCCCTTCTGCGCCGTCTGGGGCAGGAGCGAGGATTGATCCTTCTGACCGACAGCGATGGCGCAGGCTTTGTCATCCGCAATTTTCTCAAGGGAGCCGTTCCCAAATCTCAACTGAAGCAGGCCTATATTCCCGACATTCCGGGTAAGGAACGCCGCAAGTCCTCCCCCGGCCGGGAGGGCAAGCTAGGCGTGGAGGGGATGTCCCCCGCTGTTCTGCTGGAGGCCCTGGAGCGGGCGGGAGCTACCGAGGAAGGTACTCCAGGAAACCGTCAGCCCATCACCAAGGCAGATTTCTACGACCTGGGCCTCACCGGCCGTCCGGACAGCGCCGCCCGCCGGGCAGCACTGCTGCGAAAGCTGCGCCTGCCGGAACACATGACCGCCAATGCCTTGCTGGAGGCAGTGAATCTCCTGTACACGCGGGAAGAATTCCTGGAGGAACCATGATTGATTCAAAAAAAGCTGCCGCATTGTTTAACAATTGGGAGGACACTATGGTCTGGTCCTGCCTTCAAGGCGTTATGGGCCGTCTGGAATGGAACGCAGACCAAAGCTCCGGTATGATTGTTATCCGTGACTTCACTTTTCTGGCCGGAAAGCCGGACCCCACCTTGCTCTCCCGGGCCCCTGGGCCCATTCTGGTCCCCCGGACCAGGGATTGGTTCCCTTTAATCGAGTCCTTTTTCGGCTCCCGGGCCACCCGGGAAACCCGGTACGCCATCAAAAAAGAGCCCGGCATCTTCTGCCGGGAAAATCTGAAAGCTCTGGCCGCCGCTCTCCCGCCGGGCTATGAGCTGCGGATGATAGACGAAACCATGGTCCCCGTTCTGCTGGCCCAGGAGTGGTCCAGAGATTTCTGCGCCGCATTCGACAGCCCCGCGGACTTCTGCGCCCGGGGACTGGGTGCGGCGGCTCTGTACGAAGGCGTCCCTGTGGCGGGAGCCGGGACTTATACCGTCTATCGCGGCGGCATCGAGGTGGAAATTGACACCCGGAAGGACCATCGGCGGCGGGGACTGGCTACAGCCTGCGGCGCACGACTGATTCTGGAATGTCTGGACCGGGGCCTGTACCCCAGTTGGGACGCCATTGATCTGCGCAGCGTAGCCCTGGCGGAGAAGCTGGGCTACCACCGTGGGGAGCCTTACACGATCTTCTGGTTGGAAAAAGTATGAAAAGCGCCTGTGAGATGGAATATCTCACAGGCGCTTTAGTTTGCCAAAAAACCTCGCCGCTGGCGAGGTTTTTAATAGGGTAAAGACGAAACAGTACGGAACGTTCGGCAATACAATAGCCTTTCTTGGAATAGAGAAGGAATATGGCTGTTTCGATGCATTTATCTGGTCCTATATCGATCACACACCGGTCGTCAACGTACCGCAAAGCCAGTCGGATATCCCGGCATCCACTCCACGCTCTGATCAGATCAGCAAAGGCTTGAAGACGTTTACCGGTCCACCTCGAACCGGTAAACCGCCCCTTTCTCCCCATAGTGCTCGTTGGGAACCCACAATACAGATTTATCCGTCAGATTATAGACTGCACTATGAACTGTACAGCTGTTGTTGTCATCGTTGTTCCAAGTCCTGCGGCCTACAACAGCCAGAATATCCATGGCCTCCTGCTCGTCTGCCACCACACCTTCGGTCCGGGACAATTCCTCTCCGATTCGTTGATAACGGTCATACCCCGCCTTCTCCCCGTCCGATCCGTAGTAGTCGGGTTGGATAATGAAATTTGTAATCCACTGGACGTCACTGGCAGCTTCGGCCACACCTATATGACTATCTTCATCGCTATAAGTTACAACCAGCTCCCGCTTTGTCCCGTCTGTGTCTGTGTCGTTGGTCTTCCCAACCCACTCCAGAATGGCACTTCTGCCGCTGGCATCAGCCACCATATAGTGATAGGAGGTCTTGGCAGAGTCGTGGAGGTCATAGCTGGAGGCGATCTCTACCGCCTCCTCCACGCTGTCTGCGTAATCCAGGATCAGCCGCAGCAGCGTGGTAGAGGTAATGTCAGGCCGGTCTGTCCGCTGATCTGTGGGTACAGAGTCCCCACCCTGATAGGTCATATAGATGCCGCACGCCACGCCTGCGTCATTGACGCCGTCCAGGGGAATGTAGGGTACGGCCAGACAGGTAATCCGGTTGGCCAGCCCCTCCACGTTCTTCTCCACATCCAGCCCAAGAAACTGAAGGTCCACGGTGGAGATGGAGGCGTGACGCCCCTCGCTGGCCTGGGTGCGGACGATGCAGGTGTTTGTCTTGGAGAAATCGTAGTTCCGGGCAAAGAGCCGGTCTCCTTCCTGGGTCTCTGCAGTAAAGGAAGAGCAGGCAATCTCCGATTCGCTGATACTCATAGGAATCAGTCCCCTGGTGATTTTGCCAGTGATAAAAGAGATCAGTTCTGTATCACTGGATGCCCCGCCTTGGGACACAAACTCGTCCAGATAGAATCCGCCCTTCACATCCATGATGTATACGGCTCCGTCCATATGGCTGTCGTCCCGCTCCCGAAGAAGCTTCATGCTGGCCATGGAAAATATCTCGTTATG
The DNA here is from genome assembly GCA_910579725.1 of uncultured Oscillospiraceae bacterium. Lineage (GTDB taxonomy): Bacteria > Bacillota > Clostridia > Oscillospirales > Oscillospiraceae > Pelethomonas. The sequence continues at coordinate 3,374 of CAJTUD010000049.1, forward strand.
CCACAGGGCAAAGACAGCGGTTATCAACACCAGCAGCAGCGCCAGTACTGCTGCCAGAACCCCAAAGAGAATTTTTTTCCAGATTTTTTTCGGTTTCACAGTAGTTTCCATAAATGATTCCTCACATTTCAGATGATTTATCGAAGGACTATGTGTAGCAGCCTGTCATACAGCTTCTTCTGATAGGGCTGATAGCGCATAGGCAGGTCCATCCAGGTCTTCTTGTCTACAATGCTTTTGTAGTGGGAGAATGCCTCAAACCCCGCCCGGCCATGGTAAGCTCCCATGCCGCTCTCTCCCACGCCGCCAAAGCCCATAGCGCTGGTGGCCAGGTGGATGACCACGTCATTGACGCACCCGCCGCCGAACTGGAAGCGGCCCATGACCTCCCGAATCCGGGACCGGTCTTCGGAAAACAGATACAGAGCCAGAGGTTTGGGCTTATCCGCCAGCCTCTCGTACAGTTCTTCAAACCGGTCATAAGTGAGAATGGGCAGGATGGGTCCAAAAATCTCTTCCTGCATCACCGGATCTTCCTCTGTGACGGCGTCCAGAATGGTGGGAGCGATTTGCAGGGTCTCCATAAAAGACTGCCCGCCAAGGACTGCTTTATTGGGATCAATCAGCCCCAACAGACGGTGAAAATGTTTCTCGTTGATGATTTTGCCATAGTCTGGATTTTGCAGAGGCTTCTCACCGTACTGCCGCCGGACTTCCCCGCACAGCAGCTCCACCAGCCGGTCCTTCACACTGCTGTGGCAGAGAACATAGTCCGGGGCCACACAGGTCTGGCCGCAGTTGAGGTACTTGCCGAATACAATGCGCCGGGCCGCCAAAGGCAGCTTGGCAGTTTCATCTACGATGCAGGGGCTTTTGCCGCCCAGCTCCAGCACCGCCGGGGTCAGGCGCTCCGCCGTGTGGCGCAGGACCTCACGGCCTACGGCCTGACTGCCGGTAAAGAAGACAAAATCAAACTTTTCCTCCAGCAGCGCAGCATTCTGCTCTCTGCCACCGGTGATCACAGCCACATACTCCGGCGGAAAGCACTCGCCTATCAGCCTCGCCAGCAGAACACTGGTAGCGGACGCGTAGGCGCTGGGTTTCACCACAGCGGTATTTCCAGCGGCGATAGCATCGGCCAAAGGGTCCAAGGTCAGCAGTACCGGGTAGTTCCAAGGGCTCATAATCAGAGCGGCACCGTAGGGGGACGGCTTCCGGAAGCTGCGAGCGGCAAACTGGGCCAAGGGTGTGGAGACAGTACACTCCCGCGTCAGACCGCCCACATGCTGGAGCATCCAATTGATCTCCCCCCGCACAAGGCCAGTTTCACACATAAAGCTTTCGTAGCCGCTCTTACCCAAGTCGGTAGCCAGGGCCTCTCCGATTTCCTCTTCATAGCGGTTTACCGCCCCCAGGAGCTTTCGGAGCATCTCCTTGCGAAAGGAGACCGTCAGCGTAGTTCCAGTACGGAAGAAGCGGCGCTGACTTTCAACAATTTTGTGGATATTCATAAGGCCTCCTGTGCTTATTGAGAAATTGCGTCATAAAATTGTTCCAGTTCCGCCGCGCTCATCAGCCGGGGTACAGGGTAAAGGGGGTTGGCCTCCCGGGCTGCGTGAACTGCCATGGTTGGCACATCCTCCCTTTGGATGCCCGGCAGACTCTCCGGGATACCCAACCGCCGGTTAAGCTGCCGGATAGCGGAAATAAAAGCGGCGGCTCCTGCTTTTTCAGAATCTGTCTCCAGTGATATGCCGGTGCTTTTACTCAGCTCCCACAGTTTCCGATGGACGCAGGGGCCGTATGCCTCCAGCACAACGGGTAGCAGTACCGCATTAGCCAGGCCATGCGGAGTGTTGTACTGCCCGCCCAGGGAGTGGGCCACCGCATGGACATAGCCAACGTAGGATTTGGAAAAGGCAATACCCGCGATGTGGGCAGCATAGAGCATATTTTTTCGGGCCTTCAGATCTTCCCCGTTTTGGTATGCAGCTTCAATATTCTCAAAAACAAGCCCCACAGCCTGTAGGGCAAGCCGCCGGGTCTCTCTGGTGGTAGAACCTCCAATATATGCCTCCACCGCATGGGTCAATGCGTCCATGCCTGTGGTGGCGGTAAGCGCAGGCGGCAGCGTTCGGGTAACTGCTGGGTCCAGTACCACGTAATGGGGGATCATGGTGAAATTATTCATGGTGTACTTATGTTTCCGCTGGCTGTCCGTGATAACGGCGGTGACAGTCACCTCACTGCCGGTACCGGCGGTGGTAGGAATGGCGATCAGAGGCGGCAGGCCGCGCAGCACCCGCAGCAGGCCGCGCATCTGGTTGACACTTCTCCGGGGATAGACGATTCTGGCCCCAACCGCCTTGGCACAGTCCATGGAGGAGCCGCCGCCGAAAGCGATGATCCCCTGGCAGTTCTCCGACAGGTACCGCACTCGCGCTTCCTCCACATTCTGGACTGTGGGATTGGCCCGGGTACCGTCATAGACGGTGCACCGGAGACCGGATTGTTCCAGCAATTCCTCCAGCGGTCTGGTAACACCTGCCTCCCGGAGGGGACGGTCTGTGACCAGCAGAACCGAACCAAGACCCAGCTTGTCCAGCAGGGGCGGCAGAGCCTGGATACTCTCCAGCTGTTCCGGTTCCCGGTAAGGCAACAGGGGCATGGCCAGACGGAAGGCCAACTGATATGCTCTGCAATAGGACTTTATCAAAGAATTCATGGCCGCTTGGGGAGTCCCACCCGGCTGATTTCCCGCAGATGTCCGGTAATGGACTCCAACGCGCTGTAAAAGCATTCCCTTTCCTCCACATTGAGATCTCTTCCCGCCAGCTCCACTGCCAGGGCCGCCCGTTCGCAGACCTGTTCTGCGGCGGCCCGGCCCTGTTCGGTGAGCTTGAGTATACCCCGATAGAGACTCTGGTTGACGCCCTCCTTGGTCACGAAGCCCTTTTCCTGCAGGGCAGTAATAGTACGGGAGACATCGGACTTATCCCTGCCGCACAGTTCGCACAGCCGGGGACCTGTGACCCCGTCCTTACAGCGGTACATGGCAGTCAAGTAGATGGCATGTGCGCCCCTGAGTCCGTAGGCCGCCATCTCCTCTGCCGCCAGCCTGTGCCAGCAGCGGGAAATTTCAAAAATTGCCAAAGAGAAGCGTGCAAACCGTTCGACCATTTTGTTGCCTCCTCGCGGCTGTCAGAAGTTGGTAATACAACTTTCGTATCATACACCCAGAAAGTTGTGTTGTCAACATTTTTGTATCTGAACTTCCCGTCAATTTTTGCTGTCTGAGCAAGAAAACTGGTTCCGAATCAATTTCATCTGGATTTCAACTGAAACAAACGGCAGCAAGGGTAATCACTCCCTTGCTGCCAATATGGTTCGGTGCACAGCTCACATCTTTTTCACCGGGTGACGGATGACGGTCTTCAGCCTTTCCGGCGCGGTCCGCCGGGGATCGCCCAGATAAATTTCATGGTGCCGCCGGGTTTCGGAGAAGTCAGCGGCGTACCCCGCCGCCTCTGTAAATGTGTACAGGCGGTCAATGGTCGCGCCCTCGCTGTCGTAAGGCCCCACATGGAGCACATGGGCGCACAGCCCCTCCTCCCACCGCTGGAATCTGGCCCGCTCCAGGGGCAGCTCCGGTTTCTTTCTTGCCAGCAGCTCCGACGCCCAGGAAAAGACCTCCTCCGTTACAAAATCCGGCTGGCGGATCAAACTCGTCCAGCGAAACCGGCTCTTGTCCGCCGGGGCCGTCCCATCAAAGCCCGGCTCGTCCGTCCACCACAGTCCCTCCAGAGGTGGAACTACATAGTCGAAGTACCTCTCCGGTGTCTCTCCGCTCATTTTGCTCATTTTCACCGTGAAACTCAGACCGTACAGGATCTCCATGGCCTGCGCGTATGATGGGGATGTGTTGGGATCCCCTTGCCCGTCCACAGCAAAGAACACCATCTCCGGTACCTGCACAATGGCCGGAGACTTTGGAAAATAGAGATATTTCTCCGTTTTCTTGTAGTCAATTTTATCCAAGGGAATCACTCCTTTTTTGCGGGTTTCCTTCTGGTTTTTTTCTCCGGCAGGGCCGCGCACGTCGCGCGAACCAGCTCCGTCAGCGTCTCCCGGTCCTCCACGTCTGGCAGCAGCATCTCCCCGCCCCCCTCGTAAGGGATTCCTTTGGGGCATTCCGGCAGCAGGGCCTCCCCTGCAGGGGTAATCTTCACCAGCAGCCGGCCTCCGCATACGCAGGCGAAATATTTCCCGTCGCAGTAAAGGCCATACTCCCCGAACATCCGCCGGCAGGTGATGGTTCCAGCCCCGCTCATCTGCTCCATGACGAATTCCACATAACTCAGGCTTGACGCCATATCACTTCTCCCCTCTCCACTTCCGGCACTGCGTAATGCGCAGACCGTTGTCCCCATGCTCCGGGTCATAGGCAAACTTTGTCAGCAGCTCGCAGGGAAACACCGGACACTGCCCGCAGCAATCATGCCCCTTTTCCTCGCAGCAATTTTTTACCGGACATTCCCCGTGAAAGGGTCTGCTGATATTGACACAGCCCCCGCATCCCATGCTTTCCCGGAATTCGCATGTCCCGCACAGTATTCCGCACCGAGATTCAATCATAATGATTTCCTTCCTTTCTGTTTTTGGCATTCTACAGCCGGTAGTTTTATCCTATCACACGGAATCTGACACTTGGCTGTCATATTTCTCCCAAAGTTTTTTCAGCCGCGCCTTCAGTTCCATCCGGAGCTCCGCAGGTTCCTCCAGCTCCGCCTGCTCCTGGAAGCTCAGCACCCACCGCAGCAGTTCCTCTTTATCCGGAAATTCCCGGCGAAAGAGCAATGTTCCGTCTTCCTCCCGGGTAAAGCTCTCCGCTCCGTACTCGTCGATAAGCCGCCACCGGGCCGCAGGATCGAAACGGACCGCCGCCGCCAGCGTTCCCGAATATATCCGCTCTGCCGGTGTAATGGGCCAGGGAGCAATGCGGGGTGGGAAGGTTTCCTCCAGCGTTTCCAGCTCCAGCATCCGGTTGAGCTTGAACATCCGCCAGTCCTCCCTCTCCCGGCACCAGCCGAAAAGGTACCAGCTGGACCAGCGAAACACCAGCCGGCAGGGTTCCGCTACCCGTATGCCGTCTCCCTTGGGAGCGCAGTAGGTGAAGCGCACCAGCCTGCGGGCGGCGCAGGCGTCCTTCAGCGTCGCCAGTCTGGGCGCCAGAACCGGCCCATACCAGGAGGCCAGGTCGATGACCACACAGTCGTCTCCCGCCGCTGAATGGGACTGGGGCAGCTTTTCCATCAGACGCCGGTAGTATCCAGTACCGGACACGCTGTCCAAGCTCCGCAGTCCCGCCAGAATGGCCCCGCAGTCCTCGTCTGTGAGCAGCGTGCGGTCCATGGCGTAGCCTTCCATAATGGAGATGCCGCCATTCTTTCCTCGCTCAGACCGCACCGGGATGCCCGCCCGGCACAGCCGCTCCATATCCCGGTAAATGGTTCTCTGAGTTACCTCCAACCGCGCCGCCAACTGGGCGGCGGTACACTTTTCCTCCCGGAGCAGAATCGCCAGAATACCGATCAGTCTGTCAACCGCCATGCTTCCATCTCCTTCTCTCTATGTGCCGCCCACAGCCGGGGTTCCGGCGGAGCAATGGATTTTTGTTAATTTTTTGCATTCTCAAGAAGGTAAATCTGTGCTACAATGTTAACCGCACTACCACGCAGAGGAGGTACCCATGCCGAATTTTACACAAAACGCCATCAAAGCCTCCTTCCTAAAGCTTCTGGGCCAGCGGCCGCTGAACCAGATCACCGTCAAGGATATTGTAGAGGACTGCGGCGTAAACCGCAACTCCTTTTATTACCATTTTGAAGATTTGCCTGCCTTGCTGGAGGAAATCATCAGCGAACAGGCGGCTGTTCTTATGGCAAGGCATCCCACCATCGACTCCGTGGAGGAGGGCTGCGGCGCTATTGTGGAATTTGTCAGCCAGAACAGACGGGCAGTCTACCACATTTACAACTCTTTGAGCCGGGACGTGTTTGAGCGCCACCTTATGAAACTGTGCCAGTACGTGGTATCTGCCTATGTGGAAGCTGCTCTGACCAGCCAGAAGACAGGCGGGGAAGATCAGGAGACAATCGTCCGCTTTCACCGGTGCGCCCTGTTCGGAACAGTCATCGACTGGCTCAACGATGGCATGCGCTATGACATCGCAGCTTATTTCCGCCGGATTTGCCAACTTCGGCTGGGCTGGCCGGAGGAGCGCCGGACATAGCCTCATCCGGCGCAGAAACTTCAGTTATCGTTATCCCTGTGTCTGATTTCTGGACACAGGGATAATTTTTGCTGGGTTTATCTGGCTGTCAAATAAATATTGCTCTATGCGAAGAGCAACACTCCATCAGCCGCAGTCAACGCGGCGTATACCCAGCGGCGGTCTAAGTCCGCTCCGGTAATCCAACCGCTCCTGTCCGTAAAAAAATTTGCCGTAATCCACGAAAAAGGCTATACAACTTCTGTTTTTTTTGGTATATTAAGGAATAGCAATCCCCCTTATCCGGATTTCATTTTACAGGAGGTAGTTTTCATATGAGCGCGTTAACTGATCTGATCTATGGCGGTTCCAACGCCGTGGCGGGCCTGACCGAAGGGGCCGTCAACGATGCCATCGCCAAACACGGAGCGGATACTCCCGTGGCCTTCCCCGACACCGCCTACTTCTTCCCCACTATCTACGCCGCCACAGGCGTAAAGGTGAAGACCCTGGGCGACCTGCCCGCCTGCGTGGGCGTGCTCAAGAGCCTCATCACCAATCAGGATGATATTGGCGCGGCGCTGAACGCGGGCCTGGCCACCGCCGTGGGCGCGGAGATCATCGAGGGTCTGAAATACGTAGGCGGCGGAGACCCCTACGCCGAAGATTCCGGCATCGGCTTCGTGCCCGATCCCATTATCCGCTCTCTGGGCGTGCCTCTCGTCACCGGCGACATCCCCGGCGTGGCCGTGGTGCTGGGCAAGGCGGAGGATGCCGCCAGCGTGGCCAAAGTAGTCAAGGACTATCAGTCCAAGGGAATTCTCACCTTCATGATCGGCGAGTGCATCGAGCAGGCCCTGGCCGCCGGCGTAAAGATGGGCCTGGAACTCCGGGTGGTGCCTCTGGGCCATGACGTCACCAGCGTAATCCACGTTGTCACCGTGGCCATCCGCGCCGCGCTGATTTTTGGCAATGTCCAGCCCGGTGATCTGGCTGGCCTCCTGAAGTACACCAAGGAGCGGGTCCCCGCCTTCGTAAATACCTTCGGCGCCCTTGATCCCGTAGTCGTCTCTGCCGGCGCGGGCGCTATCGCCCTGGGTTTCCCGGTGATTGTGGATCAGGACATCGGCGATCTTCAGGTTCCCGGCGCGCTGGAGGCCGTCATCGACCACAACGAAACCGCCAAGCACTCCTTGTCCCTCCGGGGCATCCATATCAAGGTGAAGGAGCTGCCCATCCCTGTTGCCTTCGCCGCCGCCTTCGAGGGTGAGATTATCCGCAAGGCGGATATGAAGGTGGAATTCTGGTCCAGCAAGAACACTACCTGTGAACTGGTGACAATGCGGGACGCAGATGCGGTGGAGGACCACAGGATCATTATCGACGGCCCTGACATCGACAGCGGAGAGGTGGAATACGCCCTGGCCACCTATATCGAGGTCTACGGCGCGAAGATGCAGAAGGATTTCGAGTCCGTCATCGAACGGAAGATTCACGCTTGGTTCAATTACATGGAGGGCGTGATGCACACCGGCCAGCGCAACCAGTTCCGCATCCGCGTCTCCAGCGACGCCTACGACAAGGGTTTGCGGATGAAACATTTCGGCGAAGTGCTGTACTACATGATCATGGACGAGTTCGCCGCCGTGGTAGACAAGTGCCAGGTCACACTGGTCACTGACCCTGAGAAGGCCACCAGGATTCTAAACGAGGAGGCCATGCCCGCATACAACGCCAGGGACGACCGCCTCAGCTCCATGACCGACGAGAGTGTGGACCAGTTCTATACCTGTATTCTCTGCCAGTCCTTCGCTCCCAGCCACTGCTGCGTGGTGACGCCGGAGCGTCTGGGCCTGTGCGGCGCGGTGAGCTGGCTGGACGCCAAGGCCACCAAGGAACTCAATGATGCCGGTCCCTGCCAGCCCATCAGCAAGGAGGGATGCACTGACGAAGTAAAGGGCTACTACCCCGACGTGGACCGGATGGTCCATTCTGCCACCCAGGGCGCGGTGGAGCATGTGAGCCTGTACTCCATCATGGAAGATCCCATGACCAGCTGCGGCTGCTTCGAGTGTATCTGCGGCATTGAGCCTATCTCCAACGGCCTGGTGATCTGCAACCGTGAGTTCAAGGGCATGACCCCCACCGGGATGACCTTCGGCGAGCTCGCCTCCATGACCGGCGGCGGCGTGCAGACTCCCGGCTTCATGGGTCACGGCCGCCACTTTATCGCCTCCAAGAAGTTCGCTGCCGCCGAGGGCGGCATCTCCCGCATTGTCTGGATGCCCAAGGAACTGAAAGACGACGTGGCGTCCCGGCTCAACGCCACCGCCAAAGAAATGCTGGGTATTGATAATTTCTGCGACATGGTGGGCGACGAGACCATCACCTCTGATCCCGAGGAACTGCTGAACTTCCTTACAGAAAAGGGACATCCGGTGCTGAATCTGGAGCCTCTGATGTAAGCGGCTCCGGCACTGATACAAGAATGCAGACAGGCTCCGCGGCGCTGTGCGCTGCGGAGCCTGTCTGCATTCTTTTGCCTTTCCTTGTCTCCTTTTTACCGGTTCTCAAGCGCATTGATTATGATATAGAATGGCGATTTTCAAAAAATTTTCCGCTCTTCTGACAGATTTTCTTTCCCCATCTTGTTTTCTCAGTGAAAGGGGTGATGCTCATGACCAATGAACGGGCGGAATACCTAGTGGAACACTATGCCAATCTGATTCTGCGCCTTGGGAAAACCTGGCTGGGCGATATGGACGACGCCGAGGACATCTGCCAGACAGTCCTGATCAAATTGCTGGAACACCCCCGGGACTTCCCGGACACGGACCAGGAGCGGGCCTGGGTGATTCGCATTGCGGTGAACGACTGCAAGAACTGGCGGAAAACCGCCTGGTTCCGCCGCCGGGTCCCGCTGGATGATGCCCTCCGGCTGACAGTGGAAAACCCGGAACCGGAGAGCGGCAGCCTTCTTGCTCAGGTCCAGGCTCTGCCTGCCATGTACCGGGAGGTGATTTTCCTGAGGTACTACGAGGGCTATGAGGTGAAAGAGATTGCCACTCTGCTGGGCCGGTCTCCGGCGCTGGTGAGCACCCATCTGAAACGTGGAAAAGAAAAACTGAGAAACATGCTGGGAGGTACGGAGTATGCGCGAGAATTTTGAGAGCTACCGAGGTGAGCTGGACCGGGTCCGGCTGACGGAAGAGAGCAAACAGGCTTTGGTGGAAAGCCTGAAGCGGCAGACAGCCATAGACCGGTCCGGAAACGGGTCTCGCCGTTTAACCATGGGCACCGGACGGATTGCCGCAGCGGCAGCGGCGCTCTGCCTGCTGATGACAGGGGCAATGGCAGCGGTGGCGGCATCGCCTACCCTGCGGGATCAGATGTTTGGAAATTCTGCCGGTTATGAGCAGAGCAGTGCGTTTATCGGGAAGTCTGTGGAACAGAACGGATGGACTGTTACCATTACAGACTGCGTGGGGGATGATATGGATATATATATGGGGCTAGAGGTCACAGCACCGGAAGGAACCATTCTTGCGGATGGAAATTACCAGTTTGGAACCAGACCCGGCGATATGGATTTAACTTTTCTCGATATGGAAAACGGCTGCCAAAACTGGGGCATCAGACAACTGCCTGACGATGATCCGTCCGATAATACACTTAACTTCATGCTTCACAGCGGCAATTTTCTTGACGAAGGAAGCTATAATGGACAGCGGATACAGCTGAAGATATATGATCTTTGCAAAGTCTGGTTTGATACCGAAAGACAAGAAACCGTATGTGTCCCTGTTTGCAGCGGCGTCTGGGACTTCGGGGAGATGACGGCAGCCTTCCCGGACAGCACCATCCGTTTGGAGCCCAACGTACCAGTAACTACGTTGGATGTGGAGGCTGCCATTACGGAAATCACGATTTCTCCAATCAGCGTTCAGGTCTGCATAGAAGGTGACTCTCTGAAAGGGCACCACGACTGGGTACCAAAAAACGCACCTGACGGCTATTATGGCTGCATCGACTATCAAGAGATCATTCTCTACAGCGAAGACGGCAGCACCGTTACCGCAGACTATCTCCGCCCAAGCAGCGGGTGCCGGGGCGGAGAAGCGGATACCGGCGAGGAAGGACAGCTGCTGATACGGCGAACTTATTCGCGGTCAATAAACGGAATTATTACACAACTGGTGGACGTGGACAGCCTTACCGCCATCTCGGTGTGCGGCGTGATGATTCCGCTGAAATAGGTAGAAAATCCGGGGCTCTCCCCGGATTTTCTACTAGTATTGGTAAACCTTCCGGTTTTTTGCCAGCAGAATCAGCGTCACCGCCAATGCTGCCGTTTCCGCCACAGAGATGGACAGCCAGATGCCGTCCATCTTTAGAAAGAGAGGCAGAATCAGCACGCTGGCGCACTGAAACACCAGTGTCCGCAGAAAGGAGATCAGTGCCGAGGCCAGTCCGTTGTTCAGCGCGGTAAAGAAGGAGGAGCCGAAGATGTTGAATCCACAGATCAAGTAGGAAACCGCATACAGCCGGAACCCCCGGACCGTCAGCGCAAACAGCTCCCGATCGTACCCCACAAAGATGCTCGACAGCGGACGGGAGGCCAGTACGGCCAGTCCCGCCATGGCCGCCCCCGTCAGGGCGGTGAGCACCGTACTCTTGCGCAGCAGGCTCTTGAGCTCATCGCCATGCTCCGCGCCGTAATGGAAGCTGACAACCGGAGCGGAACCGATGGCATAGCCGATGAAGATGGCCAGAAAAATGAAATTGACATACATCACCGCGCCGTAGGCCGCCAGACCGTCCTCACCCGCCAGACGCAGCAGCTGAAAGTTGTACAGCATGGACACGATGGAGCCGGAGATGTTGCTCATCAGCTCTGAGGAGCCGTTGGTGCAGGTTTTCCACAGCACCTTTCCATCGAACTGGGGCCGGGTCAGACGCAGCAGGCTGTCGTTCTTCCGAAGGAAGTAGACCACCGGACCAAAGCCGCCAACCGCCTGGCTGATGATGGTGGCCAGCGCAGCCCCCGCCACACCCCAGCGGAATGCACCCACCAGCAGTGCGTCCAGCGCAATGTTGGACAGCCCTGCACCTACGGTGAAATACAGGCCCAGCTTAGGCTTTTCCGCCGCGACAAAGAAGCTCTGAAAGACGTTTTGCAGAATGAAGCAGGGATTGGCCGCCAGGATAATCCGGGCATACAGCACGCAATGCTCCAACATCTCGCCTTTTGCTCCCAGCGCGGCCGCCACCGGCCGCGCAAAGAGCACGCCCAGCAGGCCCACTGCCGCTCCTGCTGCGGCAGCGGTGCAGACCAGAAAGGAAAACTGCCGGTTGGCCTCCTCCGGCTTGCCCTGCCCCATGGATTTGGCTACAATAGCGGAACCGCCGGTGCCGATCATGAAACCTGGTGCGCCGGTAATAATCAGCAGCGGCATCACCAGATTCACCGCCGCAAAGGGGGTTTTTCCTGCGAAATTGGATACAAACAACCCATCTACCACGCTGTAGATAGAAGTGAAGATCATCATGATGATGGACGGGAGGGTGAAGCGCAGCAGCTTGGAGTAAGTAAAGTGCTCGGATAATTGGATTCTCATACAGAACTGTTTTCCTCTTTCTCTGATAAATTTTCCGACAGGGCCTTCTGGAATTGTGCGCAGTAGAGCTCCACCGCTTCCACAAATTCCGGTCCGAACCGCTTCACTACCGCCGCCATGGCCTGATTTTCCAGAACGTACAGCTCCGCCAGCGCTTCCCGGGCGTATGTCAGTCCCGTTGGCGTAAGGCATAGCATCCGCTGCCTTGGCTGACCGGGCATAGGCTTTAAAGTGATGTATCCCGCCGCCTGGCAGGCTTTCACTACGGTATTAACCGTGGTCTTGGGAATGGCCCACTCCTCGCAGATCTGTTTCTGAGAGCGGGGTAATCCATCGTCCAGCGCGTAAAGCAGATCAAGAGTGTGGGGCGTGATCCCGGACCGCACCGCCCAGCAGTAATACGCGCCGTCGGCGGCGCTGACAGCGGCCACAAACCTCCGGTTCAATTCACGCAGTTTTTCCATAATAGTTCCCCCTGTTGGTATTAGTACGATTCCGTACCAAGTTGTTGCTGTTTATTATAGTACGGTTTCGTATCAAAGTCAAGCTGCAATTTTGCTTTGGTTTCCTCTTCGCCAAATCCTTGACAATCTTCCCCCGAACGGATATACTGGTTGCAGCAGAGCCGAAATCCTTCTGAAAGGACACAGAATCACTATGTTTACCATTACCTTCCGCTTTGAGACCGGCCAGCCGGTGGTCATCGACGCCAACCCCGGCGAAAAGCTTCTGGACGTGGCCCGGAAGGCCAACGTGGCCATCGACGCCCCCTGCTCCGGCAACGGTGTGTGCGGCAAATGCCGGGTCCGTCTGGCCTCCGGCAGTCTGGACGCTCCTATCAACCGGCACATCTCCAAGGATGAGTACGACGCGGGCTGGCGGCTGGCGTGTCTGGCCACCATCACCGGCGACGCGGAGATCGAGGTCCCCGACATCGCCTCCGCCTACCGCTCCCGGATGAAAATGGCGGACCTCTCCTCCCCGGAGGAAATCGCTATTTTTGAAAACCTTCGCCGTCAGCTGGAGGAGGCTGGCATGGCCTTCGGCAGCGATCTGAGCTTCCTGCCTTTGGAGCTGGACGAGCCCACCCTGGACGACACCATGCCCGACAACGAGAGACTGCTGCGGGCGGTGGAGGCGGCCACAGGCGTAGACGAGAGCGCCATCATGCTGCCCTATGCGGTGCTGAAGAATCTCAGCCAGACTCTGCGGGAGAGCAATTTCAAGGTCAAATGCGTCATAAGCCGGGACGGGGACCGTATTCTGATGCGGGACGTGCTGCCGGGGGACAGCGCCGATCCCCTGGTAGGGTTTGCCCTGGATCTGGGCACCACCTCTCTGGCCGGGGTGCTGGTGGATCTGGAGAGCGGGAAGATTCTTGCTAAGGCCAGCGGCGGCAACGGCCAGATCCGCTACGGCGCGGACGTCATCAACCGCATCATTGAGTCCGGCAGGCCCGGCGGCCGCAAGCGGCTTCAGGACGCGGTTGTGAAGGAGTCCATTATTCCCATGCTCTCCTTCATGTACCGGGAGGCGGGCATCAATCCCAGGCGAGTGTACCGTATGGTTCTGGCGGGGAACACCACCATGAACCACCTCCTGCTGGGCCTCCACGCCGATCCCATCCGAATGGAGCCCTTTGTGCCCAGCTTCTTCCGCACCAGTCACCTGTATGTCCGGGATATCGGACTGAAAATGAACCCCCTGGCGGAGCTGATCGTCGCCCCCAATATCGGCAGCTACGTGGGCGGGGACATCACCGCCGGAGCACTGGTATCCATGATCTGGAACGACCCGGCCATGAGCCTGTTTATTGACTTGGGCACCAACGGGGAGCTGGTGTTCGGCAACAGCGAGTTCCTTATGAGCTGCGCCTGCTCTGCGGGACCGGCTTTCGAGGGCGGAGATATCTCCTGCGGCATGCGGGCCACCGACGGCGCAGTGGAAGCTTGCACCATTGACAAGGAGACCATGGAGCCCATTCTGACAGTGGTGGGCGGCGGCGCACCGGCAGGCATCTGCGGCAGCGGGATTATCGATATCATCGCGGAACTTTTCCGCTGCGGAATCATCAACAACAAAGGCAAGTTTGTTCGGGAAGGCAGCCGGATTCTCCATGATGAACACGGCATGGGCTCTTACGTCCTGGCCTGGCAGAAGGATACCGGAGGAGTGAAGGACGTGGTCATCAACGAGGTGGACATTGAAAACTTCATCCGGGCCAAGGGAGCCATTTTCTCCGCAACGCAGACCATGCTGTCCTCTCTGGGCTTTGACGCATCGGTAATTGAGCGGGTGTACGTGGCCGGAGGCATCGGCAGCGGCATCAACATGCGCAATGCTGTAACCATCGGCATGTTCCCCGACATTCCTCTGGAGAATTTCCATTACATCGGCAACTCTTCCCAGACCGGAGCCTACGCTATGCTCCTGAGCAGCGCGGCGCGGGAGAAGGTCTTTGAGCTCAGCCGGTCCATGACCTATCTGGAGCTCTCCAACGAGCCGGGATACATGGACGAATTTGTGGCTGCCTGCTTCCTGCCCCACACAGATGCGGACCTGTTCCCCAGCGTGAATTTTTAGGCAGCCGCCTTTTTCCGGAAAAAGGATTGACAGGGACCGGCGGTTTCCATAACTCTGTCTTGAGCGCGGAAACGTTTTGCAAGCGCCTGTCAACACGAAAGACAATCAGAAAACAAAAACTTTGAAGCAGTGAATATTTATGACAGAGACATTGGCCATCACATATATCAATTGCGATTTCTGTACCGCGAAAAACCACTGCACCGCCTGCGGCACAGAGTTGTCCCAGTCCCTGCTCCAGCGGCCGGGGATTGACGATGTACAAATGAACCTACCGGACCACACCCTGCGCGTTGCGCACACGCTGGATCAGGATACGCTGGAGGACCTGCTGGACGGCATGGGATTGCTGGTGGGATAAGTGCGGAAAACGGGAGCCCGGACATAACGTCCGGGCTCCCTCTGTTACAGCCGGAGCACTTGAAAATCAGGAAAAAGGAGGCGCGGAAAATTCCATTGACCCAAGGCGGATTTTGATATAGAATAGAATATACGTTTCCCCGTTCGGTCCGGCCGGCGGGGCGGCGGCAACCCGCATCCCGCGGAGGAGAAAGAGGAGAGCTATGCAGGATGTCATTATTATTGGCTGCGGCGTCACAGGCGCAGCCTGCGCGCTCCAGCTGAGCCGGTACCGTCTGCGCGTAACGGTCCTGGAGGCGGGAAACGACGTGGCTGCAGGAACCACCAAGGCCAACAGCGCCATTATCCACGCCGGGTACGATCCGGAGCCTGGCACGCTTATGGCCCGGCTTAACATGGAAGGCAGCCGCATGGCAGAGGGGATCTGCGCCGCACTGGACGTGCCATACCGGAAAAACGGCAGCATGGTCCTGGCCTTCTGTCAGGAGGACCGGAAGTGCCTGAGAAAACTTCTGGACCGGGGGGAAAAAAACGGCGTGACGGACCTGCGCCTACTATCCGGAGAGGAAGCCCGTAGATTGGAACCGGAGCTGAGCGAAAAAGTGGAGGGGGCCCTGCTGGCCCCCTCCGCCGCCATCGTCAACCCTTGGGAGTACGCCCTGGCCATGGCGGAAACCGCCGTGAAAAACGGTGTGACGCTCCACCGTCTCTGCCGGGTAACGGCCATCGCCCGGGAAGACGGTGGCTTCATCGTATCCACCACCGGCGGGGTTTTCCGGGGAAAATACATCATTAATGCCGCCGGGGTCCAGGCCGGCGAAATTCACCGTCTGGCAGGCGGCAGGGACTTCACCATTCATCCGGTCAAGGGCGAGTACTATCTCCTGGACAAATGTGAGGGAACCCGGGTTTCCCGGACCATCTTCCAGTGCCCTGGCCCAGCCGGAAAAGGCGTTCTGGTCTCCCCCACTGTCCACGGCAACCTGATCGTAGGCCCCACGGCAGAGCCCTCCGGCAGTACATCCAGCACAGCGGAGGGCTTGCAGACCGTACGGGAGCTGGCCCTGCGCAGCGTCCCCGGCATCCGTTTCCGGGAAAATATCCGGAACTTTGCCGGAATCAGGGCCAACTCTGACCGGGGAGACTTTATTTTGGAGGAGAGCCCCGCCGTCCCCGGTTTCTTCAACGCGGCTGGCATCTGCTCCCCCGGTCTCAGTGCCGCCCCTGCCATTGCCCGGTATCTGACGGAGCAAATGGCGGAAAGGGGTCTGCCGCTGAAGGAAAAGGAAAACTTTACCGCCACACGCCGCCGCATCCGTTTTCAGGAGCTGGACGATGATGAGAGAAACCGACTGATCCGGCAGGACTCCCGCTATGGCAGGGTCGTCTGCCGGTGCGAAACGGTGACGGAAGGCGAAATCCTCGACTGCCTCCGCCAGAGTATCCCTCCCGTCAGTATCAACGGCGTCAAGCGCCGGGTTGGTGCGGGCATGGGCCGGTGCCAGGGGGGCTTCTGCGGCCCCAGAGTGCAGGAAATCCTGGCCCGGGAGTTGGGCGTTTCCCCGGAGGACATCCCCCTGGAGGAGCCCGGGTCCTACATCCTTATCGGAGAGACAAAGGAGGCATGGACATGACGGAATATGAGCTGATCGTCGCCGGAGGCGGCCCGGCGGGTCTGGCAGCGGCCCTGTCCGCCTGGGAGAACGGGCTCAGG
Organism: uncultured Oscillospiraceae bacterium; assembly: GCA_910579725.1. Taxonomy (GTDB): domain Bacteria; phylum Bacillota; class Clostridia; order Oscillospirales; family Oscillospiraceae; genus Pelethomonas. The sequence continues at coordinate 19,920 of CAJTUD010000049.1, forward strand.
CGCATCCTGATTCTGGAACGGGACAACGCCCTGGGGGGCATCCTTAATCAGTGCGTCCATAACGGCTTCGGTCTCCACCGTTTCAAGGAAGAGCTCACTGGCCCGGAGTACGCCGGACGCTATATCGGCATGGTGGCCAACACGGAAATTCAGGTTAAAACCGACGCCATGGTCCTCTCCGTCGCACCAGATAAGACCGTCCGCTACGTCTGCCCCGACGAAGGCTGCCAGACTGTCCGGGCCAGGGCTGTGGTATTGGCCATGGGCTGCCGGGAGCGGACCAGAGGAGCGATTTCCGTTCCCGGCGCCCGGTGCTCCGGCATCTTCACCGCCGGAGCGGCCCAGCGCTTCATCAACATTGAGGGTCAGATGGTGGGCCGCCGGGTGGTCGTCCTGGGCAGCGGCGACATCGGGCTGATTATGGCCCGCCGGATGACTCTGGAGGGCGCAGAGGTGCTGGCCTGCGTGGAGCTGATGCCCTACTCCGGCGGGCTCAACCGGAACATCGTCCAGTGCCTTCAGGATTACAACATTCCCCTGTATCTCTCCCACACTGTCACCGATATTATCGGGACGGACCGGCTGGAGCAGGTGGTCGTGGCCCAAGTGGACGGCCACCGCTGTCCTATTCCAGGCACTGAGCGGGTCTTTGACTGCGATACGCTGCTGCTGAGCGTAGGATTGCTGCCGGAGAACGAACTGACCCGAGCTCTGGGAGCCGAGATGGACCCCCGCACCAGCGGCGCTGTGGTTTACGAAAATATGGAAACCTCCGTTTCCGGCGTGTTCGCCTGCGGCAACGTCCTGCAAGTCCACGATCTGGTGGACTTCGTCAGCGGAGAGAGCAGCCGGGCCGGAAAGGCAGCGGCGGAATACGTACTAAGAGGCGAAATTTCCTCCTGTCGGACTCTGACCGTAGAGGCCGGAGAGGCTGTAACCTATACCGTTCCCCAGCGCATTCGCGCGGAGCGAGCAGAACAGGGCGCGGAGATCTTCTTCCGGGTCAACCGGGTGCTGGGAAAATCTGCCATCACTGTACGGTCCGGGGATAGGCCGCTGGCCCAGTTCCGGCGGGACCACATGGCCCCCGGCGAAATGGAGCGTATTCTGCTGCCAGGAAAGCTGCTGGCTCGGGCAGAGGGCAGCATCACCGTCAGCGCCGGGGAGGTGGAAGCATGAAGGAGCTGATCTGCATCGTCTGTCCCAACGGCTGCCGCATATTGGTGGACGAGGAAAACGGATATCAGGTGACAGGCAACGCCTGTCCCAGGGGAGAAGAATACGGACGGACGGAACTGCTTTACCCCTCCCGGGTCCTCACCGGCACAGTCCGGCTCCACGGCGCGTCCCTGCGCCGGTGTCCGGTGAAAACCAAGGGGCCCATTCCCAGGGACAAGCTGCTGGAGGCCGCCCGGGCTCTCAGCGGTGTGGACGCTACTGCGCCTGTTCAGGCGGGAGATGTTCTCCTGCCTGACGTGTGCGGCACCGGGGTGGACGTGGTAGCTACACGGAGCATCCTCTCCTGAAAAGGGCAAAAAGATGCTCCATATTTTTCTGAGATGTAATGTATAAAGGATGGTTTCACCGCGAATACATTGCATGGCTGGCGGCTCATTTGTACCAGAATGGCACAGGCTGGGGACGGTGATCGACCAGCAGGAAGGGAACTGAATTGGGGGCGTCCGGGGGATGGCTTGGGCGCTCCGTTCTCTTTGCCGACTCTGTTCTAAGAGTGCACTTATTCACCACCGCCGGCTAGTGGTGGTATGGCCTACGACCATCATGTGTGCCCTCTGATGGGTGGGGGCAGCTCCGCCATCAGTTTCCCTTTGCCGGTATATACAGCAGATGCCAACGGTGGCTTATGCATTGGACGAAGCTGCGCTGATGCACTGGGTGCTTGGGAGGCCATCGGCCACTAACAAGTTGCGCGGGTATATATTGGTGCATTGCTTGCTACTACGATCAACACGTACAAATGGGCTGTGTGTTGATCGTATTTCTACTATGGTAGTGTTCACATAAGTGGGATTGTGATATAATCAAAGAATGGAAATAAAGAAAGAGCAATACGAGCAAATCAAAGAGTGCTTTCCCAAACAGCGGAAACCAGCCAGAATCAGCAACCTGGACGTATTGAATGCAGTGCTATACGTAGTGGAAAATGGGTGCAAATGGAGGAGCTTGCCCAAAGAATACGGAGATTGGCATGTGATCTATGTTCGGATAAACCGCTGGGCGAAAAAAGGCGTTTTGGAACGAGTATTTCTGCGGTTGCAGCAACTGGGAATCATTCAAATCCAAGTAAATGTGATAAGTTTGGATTCCACCTGCATAAAGGTTCATCCGGATGGAA
>CAJTUD010000050.1 GCA_910579725.1 uncultured Oscillospiraceae bacterium
CGGGTCTTTTGCCGCCCTGCCGCGTTAAAAAATCTTGAAATACGTCAAGTATTCCTGGGATTTTTTGCCTTGCAGGACGGCAAAATCCCTCGTCCATCCAGCATCCCCCACCTATGAATACAGGTTCTAAAACTCAAAGAATGCCGGATTGAGGCGGATTTTTCCGCCAGGCAAGGCGGTTTGCGGCGAAAATCCAGGGATATTTCCAGTCGGATCAACGCAGTCCAGAGGGAAAAAGGATGCCCTGATAGGGCGTTTTGACGGTTTCGGGCCGGATTTCAAAGGTCATGCCGCCATTTTTTCCGAAAATCTCTGGGGGTCAGGCCGGTGATGGAGCGGAAGATCCGGGAGAAATAGTTGTAGTCGCTGATCCCCACCGCCTCCGCTACAGAGGAAATGGGCAGGTCGCTCTGTATCAGCAGGGTCTTGGCCGCGCTGATGCGCCGCTGGGCGATCAGGTGGGAGAGAGTCTGGCCCCCGGAAAGCTCCTTGGCCAGCCGGCACAGTTTGGTCCGTCCGATGTGCAGTTCCCCGGAAATGATTTCCAGGGACAGCTTTTCCATGTAGTGCTGGTCCAGGTACAGCTCCAGCTTCTGCAAATCCGTCCGCTCCGTGGCCTGAATCATCCCCTTGAGCTGAATGTAAGCGGCCAGCGCCTCCAGGAGCTCGGAATAGGCCCTCAAATCTTTGGAGGAGTACTGCCGGAAGCGGAAAAAGGCAGGCTTGAGAGCCTCCGCTCCGCCGGGGTACCAGTCCAGGCGGGCGCGGCTGTGCTCCCATTGCTCCTCCATAGGCGTGTCGTCCAGAAAGCAGCCAAAGACCAGATAGGCCAAAGGACTGCGCTTGTCGTACAGGGGCATGACGGCTTCGCAGATTCCAGCGTGGCAGCGGTAGAACTGAAAGCCTCTGGATGCGCTGTAGTTTTTGACTTTCCACGCGTCACAGGCCACGCAGCGCGCGTGACCCTCCGGCAGCTCATTGATGGCCTTGCAAAAAGGAGGGTGGCCCTCGAAAAGGTTGATGTCCTGGCCTTGGGGGTCCAGAATATTGGCGGCGATGCCGGTAAGCGCGTAGAGATTGGAGAGCAGTCCCAGCAGCTGCTCCTGGTCAAAAAGAATATTCATAGGATCCCTCCCGCGAGGGTCGTTCTCCGGCCCCTAGGGGCCGGAGAACGGGGGTACCCCCGTTCTGAATGGTGCTGTTCCAATACTATCATACCATATATTTCCAGCTCTTTGAACTGCTGCCAGCCGGACGGAAGAAAAATTTTTTGCGGTTGCGCAAATGGAAAAAAGCTTTTATAATGAGAAAAAAGCTCCGGAGAGGGAGGACGGCATGCGATACCAGCCGCTGATTCCCCGCAGGCCCCTGTTGGTGCGGGAAATTTATACTGTGCATTACTTTGAATATACCGGTACCTGTTCCTTTCCCGGGGAGCAGCATGACTTCTGGGAGCTGCTGTACGTGGACAAGGGGGAGATCCAGGTGCGGGCCGGAGAGCGGACCTGCCGACTGAGAAGGGGACGGCTCATTTTCCATGCCCCCGGGGAGTTCCACGCCTTTTCCGCCGTGGGGACGGCGCCGGATCTGGTGGTGGTAAGCTTTCGGTGCGACAGTCCGGAGATGGCCTGCTTTCGGGGACTGACGGCGGAGGCGGGAGAGGAGGAGAGGGCGCTTCTGGCGCGGATTGTGGCAGAGAGCGGGCAGGCGTTTTCCACTCCTTTGAACGACCCCTATGCCGCCGTCCTGGAGCGGCGGACGGGGGCTCCTTTCGGCGGGGAGCAGCTGCTGTGCGCGGCGTTGGAGGAGCTGCTCATCCGGCTCATCCGCCGGGAGTCCTCCCCCGGACGGACGGAGGACCGGATTCGGGAGGATTCCGGTACGCTGGAGCAGGTGATGGACTATTTGTCTGCCCGGCTGGACCGGCAGCTCACCCTGGAGCGGGTCTGTCAGGACAATTTGGTGGGCCGCAGCCAGCTGCAAAAGCTCTTTCATACCCACACCGGCGGCGGTGTGATGGAGTACTTCACCGGGCTGAAAATCCAGGCCGCCCAGCGGATGATCCGGGAGGGGCGGCTGAATTTCACCCAGATTGCCGCCCGGCTGGGCTTTCAGTCCTCCCACTATTTTTCCCGCCGGTTCCGGCAGACCACCGGCATGTCGCCCAGCGAATACGCCCGCAGCGTGAAAATGCTGTCGGAACTGAGTGGAGCATATCCGGACGATTGTGCACATATTGGATAGAATCGTCTATTTCCATTTTGTAAAACCCCGGATACAATAGACGGCAGGAAGCATGGCCGGGGAACGCCGGCCGGAAAAAGGAGGGGGAAACAATGAAACCAGTTTTAGTCATTATGGCCGCCGGGATGGGCAGCCGCTACGGCGGACTCAAGCAGCTGGACCCGGTGGGGAACCACGGGCAGGTAATTCTGGATTACTCCATCTATGACGCCCGCCGGGCGGGGTTTGAGACGGTGGTATTCGTCATCAAGCCTGAAATCGAGGAGGACTTCAAGGCCCTGGTGGGAAAGCGGCTGGAGAAGAGCATGGATGTGAAATACGTCTACCAGCTCAAGGAGGACCTGCCGGAGGGTTATACCGTTCCGGCGGAGCGGACCAAACCCTGGGGCACCGCCCAGGCGGCCCTGGCCGCCCGGGGCGTGGTGGAGGGACCCTTCGCCGTCATCAACGCCGACGACTACTACGGTCCGGAGGCATTCCGGGAGATCTTCGATTATCTCAGCAATCACCCTGACGGGGAGCTGTATGAATACGCCATGGTGGGCTACCTGCTGAAAAACACCGTGACGGAGAACGGCACCGTGGCCCGGGGGGTCTGTCAGGAGACGGAGGACCATTTCCTCACCCAGGTTGTGGAGCGCACCAAGATTGAGAAGGGCGAGCCACCCCGGTACACAGAGGATGAGGGAAAGACCTGGACGGAGCTGCCCGGAGATACCATTGTGTCCATGAACATGTGGGGCTTCAACCGCAGCTTTCTGGACGAGGCATGGGCCCGGTTCCCCCGGTTCCTGGACCAGGCGCTGGCGGAAAATCCCGCCAAGGCAGAGTACTTCCTGCCCACCGTGGTCAGCTGGCTCATCGGAGAGGGAAAGGCGCGGGTGAAGGTGCTGCGCAGCGAGGACAAATGGTACGGCGTCACCTACCGGGAGGACAAGCCCACGGTAGAGGCGGCCATCCGGGAGAAAACCGCGTCGGGCCTCTATCCCGACCGGCTGTGGGAGGAGAAGTGATGGGAACAGCGGAGAGCTATCTGAGCGAGGTCCTGGCGGCCTTTGACCTTGGCGCCCCGGTGGTGGGCGCGGTGCGGTTCGGCCAGGGGCACATCAACGACACCTTTGTGGTCCACACCCAGCCGGAGGACCGGTGCTGCCGCCGGTTCATTCTCCAGCGGATGAGCGCCGCGGCCTTCAAGCGGCCCGACCAGCTGATGGAGAACATCACCGGCGTGACGGAATATCTGGGCCGAGAGATTGAGAAAAACGGCGGCGACCGGGAGCGGGAAGCTCTGCGTGTCCTCCGGCCCTCCGGCGGTCAGCCTTACTACACCGACCGGGACGGCGGCGCGTGGCGGATGTATCCCTTTGTGGAGGGAACCGTCTGCTGTCAGGCGGCGGATACGCCGGAGCTGTTTGCGGCCTCCGGCCGGGCCTTCGGGCGGTTCCAGCGGCTTTTGCAGGGCTACCCCGCCCAGACGCTGTATGAGACCATTCCCCATTTCCATGACACCGAGGACCGTCTGGCAAAGCTGAAGGCCGCCGTAGCGGCGGACAAGCTGGGCCGGGCGGCGGAGTGCCGGCAGGAGATTGATTTCATGCTGGAGCGGGAGGCGGATTGCTCCGTGGCTCTCCAGGCGCTGCGGGACGGGACGCTGCCGCTGCGGGTTACGCACAATGATACCAAGCTTAACAACGTGCTGATGGACCAGGAGACCGGGGAGGGGATCTGCATCATCGATCTGGATACGGTCATGCCCGGCCTGTCCATCAACGATTTCGGCGACTCCATCCGTTTCGGGGCCAACCACAGCGCCGAGGATGAGACGGACCTGAGCAAGGTGAATCTGGACGTCGGCCTCTTTGAGGTATACACCCAGGCTTTTCTGGAGGGCGCGGGAGGAACGCTGACGGAGAAGGAGATCGAGTATCTGCCCTGGGGCGCGAAGCTGATGACTCTGGAGTGCGGTATCCGTTTTCTGACCGACTATCTGGTGGGAGACGAGTACTTCCACATCAGCCGGGAGAAGCAGAATCTGGACCGAAGCCGGACCCAGTGCAAGCTGGTGGCCGATATGGAGGCCCATTGGGACCAGCTGATGGAGATTGTGAAAAAGTATCAATAAAAGGAAGCTCCGGTATCCAGGATATTCTGGATACCGGAGCTTTTTATCAAAAAGAAAAGTACAGCCAAAGGCCCAAAGCGGTCTGGGCCGCCAGAATCAGCGGCATCCCCAGAACAAAATACCAGTGCTTCGTCTTGTGCCGGAAGCACCACATTCCCAGGCAGGCCCCCAGGCTCCCGCCCAGCAGGGCGGAGAGAAACAGCGTCCTCTCCCGAACGCGCCTTGCTCCCTTCCGCCTGGCCCGGTGCTTGTCAAAGCCCATCAGAGCGAAGGCCCAGAGGTTCACCGCAGTCAGATATCCGGCAATCACCGGCAGCGGGGAGCCGGTCAGAAACCATGCCGCATCCCCGGATGGCTGGGGTGCGTACCACGTTTTCACGACAGCTTTCCTCCGAAAATGGTCTTCATTTCCTCCTGCCGGCCGCAGCTCATATGGCCCTCCGGACACCGGCCGGTGAGGTAGCAGCTGGGACCGAAGCGGTCAAAGAGAGGGGGATACTGCTCCCGCAGCAGCCGGAGGAGCCCGACGGCAATATGCCTGATCTCCCACTGAGCCCGGGTACAGGAGCGCAGGCGGATCATCAGCTCCAGCTCCCGGGCGTTGAGGGTGGTCATCACATCCATCATGTTGCCTGCCGTGGCAAAATAGCAGCCGTAAGGAGCCAGAGCGGGATTTCCGCACAGGGCCTGTCCGGCGCAGTTGGCCTCCGTTAGGGCGGCCTGATAGATCTCCCGCCCGGCGGGGTTGTTCCGGATAGTGTCCGGCAGAATGAACCGGCTGTGGTCCACAGACTGGATGGGAGGTACGATCACCGACTGCATCCGGTGGCGCACCAGATGGGTGATTCCCGCCAGAGAGATATCGGAGACGGCAAAGGTATAGCTCAGCTGCTCCAGCTCCCGGGGCCGGGAGGAGGTCAGCAGCGCTTCTGCCGAGAAGGGAGCATCCCCCTGGGGATGGGCGGCCCGGTACGCCCGCTCCAGCAGCCCCTCCGGATTTGCCGGTGCGGCCAGCAGCTCCGCGGCCCCGGCATCCGCTTCCGTTACCCAGACAGGCTTTTCCCGGAACAGGGGAAGGGGGTCCGCTGCCGGCGAAGGATCCTCCGGCGCACCGTCCAGCTGGTCCGCCAGGGCGGGGAAGAGCTTCGCCAGTTGGTCCGCCAGCTGGTCCGCGATGTCCCGCAGTTCCGGGATGTTCCGGCCCCGGCCGCAGCGGATGGACCGGATCAGGCGCACCAGCTCCCGGGCGTTGAGGGTGCAGTAAAAGTTGCTGCAAAAAGCGTAGGGCAGCAGGAACCGGGCGTCCTCCTTGGGCACGTCTGCGTCCAGCAGCCGCTGGTAGGCGGCGAACAGCCCGTCCATATACCGGCGGTACTCTGTCAGCGCCTTCCCCGCCAGCGCGGGGGGAATATAGTAGCCCAGGCTGCTGAAATCCACATAGCGCCGGGATTTGACAGTAAAGGAGGCCAGGCGGCTCTCAATGAAATATTGCTCCACAAATACAGACACGTTTTGCAGGGCGATGGAGAATACCGCGTGCTCAATAACAGACCGGTGGCCGGAGCGGAGGACCTTGCCGATGAGGTCCTGATTTCCGGGGTTGTCCCGGGCTTTCTCAAAGAGGGTCAGGGCGTCCCCCCGGGTAGTGGATATGCGGGCTGCGCTGGCGCAGACCTCCTCGCCGGCGGTGGACCAGCTGACGATTCTGGCTTGGGATTGTGTTGTCATGGCAGTTGCTCCTCTGATTTCCGTTTTTCACTTGTTCTATTTTATCGGATGAAGCGGCGAATTGCAAGGAAATGTTTTGCCTGCCATATGCCTGTCAATACATTTGGGGGCGATAGAAAAATGGAAACCAACGATGACAGCAGAGTTTATCCCCTTCAGACAATTCCAAAAAACCTGTCAAAGAATGCCTTTAATCTGTCAATGATTCCCTGTTTCCTGGCTGCGCGGTTCCCTCCGCCAAAGCGCGACACCGGCGGCATCAGCCGGTCAATATCCGTTCCGGAGGTTTTGATTTCTCCGGCTTGCAGCGAGGTTTCAATATATCGCCGGGTTTCCTCTGGCTTGAGCCTTTCCTCTGCAATGAGAGCCGTCAGCTCCAGTTCTTTCTGCTGCATGACAAAGCTGCGCCATTCCAGAAAAACGTCATCAACACTGTTGATTCCGGAAATAAAGTTCTCAATCAGGGCTTTCTTGCTCCTAAGCTCCGGGCTGGCATCCACGGCTTTCCGGATGGTGATCAAAATTTCCCTGTCCTCGCTGTGTGAGTCATGATATTTTTTTACCAGCAGCAAAATGTAGTCGATGTTGATTTCAACCTGCCGGATCAGCTCTACCTCAAAGACAATATCATCGTCGATATCGGAGCTTGTCCCCTTCTTTCGCCGCTCGGCCCAATGGTCTTTCAAGTCCTGATACCGCCCCAGATAGTCCTGCAAATCCCGCTCAGACAAGACGTCGCAGCTCTGGAACGCATCAAAGGAAGTCAGAATGTTCCGGATCCGCAGGATCGAGCCAAACAGAGAAATGAAGTCCTTTTTGTTCTGTTCTCCGATGATTTGCGGCTCAGACAGCGGAAACCCTGCCAACAGCTTTTGGATAAGCGCTTCATAGCCGGGATGCTCGATGCCGTCGTCATCCATATAGCCGCTGAAATAGTCCTGAAAACTTCGCAGCAGCACAATACCGCCCGCCTGCTTGTCCCCAAAGAGTGCGATGGCATCGTCCACCCGCTTTTGCAGATTGCGGAAGCAGACAATATTGCCGAAAGTCTTGATGGAATTGAGGATACGGTTGGTGCGGGAAAACGCCTGAATCAATCCATGCATCTTGAGATTTTTGTCCACCCACAGGGTGTTCAGCGTCGTGGCGTCAAAGCCGGTCAGAAACATATTGACGACAATCAGCAGGTCGATCTCCCGGTTTTTCATGCGCAGGGACACGTCTTTGTAGTAGTTCTGGAATTTATCTCCGGAGGTGTCGTAGTTGGTGTGGAACATCTCGTTATAATCCCCGATGGCCTGTTCCAGAAAATCCCGGGAGCTCTGGTCCAGAGCGGAGGTGTCCTCCGGGTTCTCCTCGTCCAGAATGCCGTCTGTTTCCGCCTCGTTGGCCCCGTAGCTGTAAATGATAGCGACCCTCAGCCGTTTGCTGGGGTCTGCCGCCATTTGCCGTTTGAACTCGGCATAGTAGAGCTTTGCCATAGCGACGGAGGCCACCGCGAAGATGGAGTTGAAGCCGATGAGCCTCTGCTTTTTCTTGATTTCCTCCACCTGAGATTTTCCGGCGGAAGCAATTTGGGAAATATTGGTCAGAGCATGGAAAACATAGGTCTTATCCCCGCGATAGGTCTTTTGGTGGAAGTGCTCCAGTATATACCGGGTAACAAGCTCAATCCGCTGGGGAGCCATATACGCCTTTTCCCGGTTGATGTCCCACACCTGTTCGTCGATCATCTCCTCGTCCATGCCCATGGTTTTGTAGTAGTCCACGTGGAAGGGCAGGACGTTCTTATCGTTGATGGCGTCCACGATAGTGTATGTATGCAGCCGGTCGCCAAAGGTCTGCTCGGTGGTGCGGAACTGGGGGTTGCCGCTCCTGCTGGCGTTGGGCGTGAAAATCGGCGTTCCGGTAAAACCGAACAGGTGGTACTTTTTGAAATTCTTCACAATGGCCGTGTGCATGTCTCCGAACTGGCTGCGGTGGCACTCGTCGAAGATCATCACAACATGCTTGTCATAGACCCCATGCCCCTTGTTTTTCGCCGCAAAGGTAGATAGCTTTTGGATGGTAGTGATGATAATTTTTGCGTTGGGGTCCTCCAACTGCTTTTTCAAAATGGGGGTGGAGGTGTTGGAGTTGGCCGCTCCCTTCTCAAAGCGGTCGTACTCCTTCATGGTCTGGTAGTCCAGATCTTTCCGGTCCACCACGAACAGCACCTTGTCTATGCAGGGCAATAACGAGGCCAGCCGGGCGGTTTTGAAACTGGTAAGTGTCTTGCCGGAGCCGGTAGTATGCCAGATGTATCCGCCGCCTGCTATGGAACCGTATTTCTTATAATTGCTCGCAATTTCGATACGGTTCAAAATCCGTTCCGTGGCGGTGATCTGATAGGGCCTCATGACCATCAGCATCTGCTCCGAGGAAAAAATGCAGTACCGCGTCAGCACGTTCAAAAGGGTGTGTTTGGAAAAAAATGTCCTGGTGAAGTCCATCAAATCCGGCAGGATCCGGTTATTGGCGTCAGCCCAGAAGGAAGTAAACTCAAAGCTGCTGCTGGTCTTTTTCTTCTTGGCGGCGGCAGAGACGGCACCTTGAATGGCGTTCCGCCGGGTGGTGTTGGAATAATACTTGGTGTTCGTGCCGTTGGATATAACGAAAATCTGCACATAGTCGTACAGGCCGCTGCCCGCCCAAAAGCTGTCCCGCTGGTAGCGGCCAATCTGATGGAACGCCTCCCGGATGGCCACGCCCCGGCGCTTCAGCTCGATATGGACCAGAGGCAGGCCGTTCACCAGGACAGTCACATCATAACGGTTATCATACTGTGCCCCGTCCTCCTTGCCAACGGCGTACTGGTTGATGACCTGAAGGCGGTTGCTGTGGATATTCTTCTTGTCGATGAGCGTGATATTCTTGCTCTCGCCGGTGTCCCGCCGGAGGACCTGTACAAAGTCCTCCTGGATGCGGCGGGTCTTGTCCTCGATGCCGTCGTTGGCTTTGGCAATGCACTCGCTGAAAAAGCGGTCCCACTCGGAATCAGTGAAGGCATAGCCGTTGAGCTCCTCCAGCTTTTTGCGGAGGTTGGCAATCAGCCCAGCCTCGGAGTGGATGGGAAGATACTCATAGCCCTGTTCACAGAGCAGGCGGATAAATTCCCGCTCCAGCTCCGCCTCGCTCTGGTAGCTGTCGGAGCGAGTTTTGACCGGTTCGTATTCGGTTACTACCGTGTCTTCGGTGGTCCGGGCGACGATGTTGAAATAGCTCATGCGGTCAGCTCCTTAAACGTCAGTAGTTTGTCCCGGTAATATTCATACTGCTTTTGCCGCGCCGCAATCTCAGCGGGCAGGCCGGAGGTCAGGTCGTTGCAGAGGGCGTCAAAGCTGTCGAGAATGGCGACGATGTGCTGTTGAATTGCCAGCAAAGGAACATAAACTCGAATATTAGAAAAATCACTTGCAGAAAGAAATGGTTGGTTCCCCTTCACCTTGTTTTCCAAGTTAGCGGAAATCAAAACATGATATAAATACCTTGATAGAACAATATCTCTATATGGTGTGCAGACTGTACCATTATAAGTAACAAAGTGTTTCCCACTGCCCCATGTAACACTCCCAGCCGACCCAATATGACCAACAATTGGAGCATCCTCACTATTGAAAATATCTGTATAACCGACTATACCATTACAACCATACACCGGATATTGTCCGCCATTTTGCGGTATTTTGTTCCCTTTTCCATAATGAAGATTACACACTTCTCCAATCTTTTTATATTCTCCTATGACGTTGGAGGTCAGCAGCTTGTCATGATAGTATTCGTACTGTTTTTTTCTCGCTGTAAGCTCCGCTGTAAGCTCCGCTGTAAGCTCCGCTGTAAGCTCCGTGAAATTGTCCAGAATCTGGACAATTTCACACTGCACTGGCAGTGGGGGGATAGGGAACCGGAATTTTGCAAATTTTTTCATATCCACAGATGCAAAGTTACTTTGATTCAAACATTCCTTACAATACTGATCTAACCTAAAGCAATAGTAGAATAGGAACTTTATATTGAATAGATGCTGATGTTCTGGTTTCAAAGCTAAACAAGTAAATCTTTGATTTGCTAAAGATGGCACCGTAATTAAGGCGTGTTCCCCAATTGTCGCAGATGTTGCCACAATAATAGAGTTAGCAGGAAATAGTTCTCCCTTTACTGCGCTCCGCGAGACCATTTGAGTCGCCCTTGAAAGAATACGTCCATTTTCACGAATATCCTCCATACGAAACCATGGCACTGTCCCATTTTCCCAAAACTCTTTATTCGATTTTGATGGCGTATAGCCGTTGCGAGTATTGAAAATGGTGGATAGTTCTTTATACTCCACCCCAGCAGGGCAAAGCTCTTGAAGCAGTTGTTCAAGTTTATTCATGCTCTCACCACCTTTTATAACTTAATTCCATCAGCAAGTTTTTCCTCTATCTTTTCCGAAATTATGCAGTGATAAATACTATCAAGCTTCTCTATGTTATCAAAAAGATTAGTTTCTGATGCACTTTCTTTTGCCCGCTGCTGAGATTCTTCTAATTTCATAGGATATTTCGCATTTTGTTTATGCAAGCGGTTTAGCAGAATTTGTTGTTTATACATCGACATCAGTAGTTCTTTGTATTGCTTGACAAAGCAACCCGCTTTTCTTCCCGCTTCAGAGTTCCAAAGCAACTCTAACTCAACAGCATTTTTCTCGAGCATTTCTAACTTTGTCAACAAAATTTTTTGGTCTTCATCATGTAAAGGCTTGTCAATAGCAGAACACATCTGCTCTAATGCACTACAATTTGTAAGCATAGAGAATTGAAAGTCTACCATCTTATAAATCGAATCCTTGTCCACAAATAAATGACGGTTGCCGTTATATAAAGAAAGTAGGGCTTTAAACAAAAGATACTTATCAATCCTTCTGTCAAACAGCTGTTGTTTATTGCTTAATTTAATTTGCTTTTGTGTCTGAAACAATGCAATAATGGATAGACAAACAGCGATAATAGATATCCAAGTATCTGGATTTGTAAAGTATTTATACATTAGTATCCCTCTATTTCCCTAATAATTCTATCAATCTCATCCCGCAGCACCTGCTCCCGCGCCACAATCTCCCCGATCTCGGCGTTGAGCTTCCCAATATCGATTTTCTCCCGTGTGTCCTCCGCCTCCACGTAGGTGCTGACGGACAGATTGTACTCATTCCCGGCAATCTCACTGTACTCCGCCAGGTGGGAAAAGTGTCTGACCTCCTCCCGGCCGGAAAAAACGGATACAATGTGCCGGATGTTCTCCGCCGTCAGCCGGTTGTTGTTCGTCACCTTGACACACTCGCCGGAAGCGTCGATAAACAGAGTACGGTTGTCCTCCTTGCCCTTTTTCAGCACCATGATACAGGTGGCGATGCTCGTCCCGAAAAACAGGTTTGCCGGAAGCTGGATCACACAGTCGATAAAGTTGTTGTCCACAAGATATTGCCGGATCTTCTTTTCCGCGCCGCCCCGGTACATGATGCCGGGAAAGCAGACGATAGCCGCCGTCCCATTTGCCGCCAGCCAGGACAGGGAGTGCATGATAAAGGCCAGATCGGCCTTGGATTTGGGAGCCAGCACACCGGCCGGAGCAAACCGGGGATCGTTGATAAGGGTGGCGTCGCCGTCCCCCGCCCACTTGATGGAGTAGGGCGGATTACTGACAATCAGCTCAAAAGGCTCGTCGTCCCAGTGCTGGGGAGCGGTCAGCGTGTCCTCGCAGGCGATATCGAATTTGTCAAAGCCCACGTCGTGGAGAAACATATTGATGCGGCACAGGTTGTAGGTGGTGATGTTGATCTCCTGCCCGAAGTAGCCGAACTGTACGCCGTCCTTACCCAGCACCTTGGTGGCCTTCAGCAGCAGCGAGCCGGAACCGCAGGCCGGGTCGTAGACCTTGTTGACCTTTGTCTTGCCCACCGTCCCCAACCGGGTCAGCAGCTCCGACACATCGGAGGGCGTGAAGAATTCGCCCCCGCTTTTTCCGGCGTTGGAGGCGTACATGGTCATTAAAAATTCGTAGGCATCCCCAAAGGCGTCGATGCTATGTCCCCGGACCTCGCCCAGGTTCATGCCTCCGATGCCGCCCAAAAGCTTCGTCAGCTTTTCGTTGCGCTTGGCGACAGTGGCCCCCAGCTTATTGCTGTTCACATCGAAATCATCAAACAGTCCGGAGAAGCACTGTTCGGAGGAGCTGCCCTTGGCTGAGTTCTCGATATGCCGAAAGATCTTCTCCAGCGTTTCGTTTAAATTTTTGTCCTGGGAGGCTCTGGCCTGGACGTTGCAGAACAGCTCGGAGGGCAGCATGAAAAAGCCCTTTTCCTGCACCAATCCCTCCCGCGCCTCCTCCGCCTCCGCGTCGGAGAGCCGGGCGTAGTCGAAGCCGTCGTTCCCGGCGGCGATCTCCCCGGCGTTGACGTATTCGGTCAGATTTTCCGAGATATACCGGTAGAACATCGTACCAAGCACATAGCTCTTGAAGTCCCAGCCGTCCACGCTGCCCCGCAGCTCGTCGGCAATGGCCCAGATTGCCCGATGGAGCTCCTCGCGCTCCTGCTCTTTCTTCATATCGCCCATAAACGGCTTCCTCCTATGTCAACAATCCCAGAAATATGTCAGATATATCAGATTGTAGCATAAACCGAAGGCCTTTTCAATCTGCCGGGTGTGATTTGTCTGAAGATTGCGCGTCAGAGATCAGGAGTATGATGTTCCGGCCTGACGCTGGGCATGGTGTCATCGATACGCTTGTTCCCACCATCAAGGCGGATGGGGAGCATGTTGAAAGGATGTGGAGGATTCCGGTGCTGTACTCCTGCTGGTTTTTCCTTTCAGAAACTCCATGAAGCGCACAAAACAACCGGGGCATATCACCCTGCATCTGGTGATATGCCCCGATACTATATCATTTCGGCTTGCTTTATCAGATTTTTTCGGATATCTTACTTCTTCCGCGGATTCCTGATTGCCGCCTGAGCCGCCGCCAGCCGGGCGATAGGCACCCGGAAGGGGGAGCAGGACACATAGGTCAGGCCCACGTTGTGGCAGAACTCCACGGTAGAAGGATCGCCTCCCTGCTCGCCGCAGATGCCCAGCTTGATCTCCGGGCGGGTCTGGCGGCCCAGCTCACAGGCCATCTTCACCAGCCGGCCCACGCCCACCTGATCAAGACGGGAGAAGGGATCGGACTCATAAATCTTCCGGTCATAGTAACTGGCCAGGAACTTGCCCGCGTCGTCGCGGCTGAAGCCGAAGGTCATCTGGGTCAGATCGTTGGTGCCGAAGGAGAAGAATTCCGCCTCCTTGGCGATATCGTCGGCGGTCAGAGCCGCCCGGGGAATCTCGATCATGGTGCCCACCTTGTAGGTCATATCGCTGCCGGCTTCCTCGATCAGCCGTCTGGCCACCTTGTCGATGGTCTTCTTCACGTAGGCCAGCTCCCGGGCCTCGCCCACCAGGGGAACCATGATCTCCGGGCAGATCCGCCAGGCCGGACGGCGGCTGCGGACGGCCAGGGCGGCCTTGATGATAGCCGCGGTCTGCATCTTGGCGATTTCCGGATAGGTGATATCCAGACGGCAGCCGCGGTGGCCCATCATGGGGTTGAACTCGTGGAGGTTGTCAATCGTGGCGCGCAGATTCTCCTCGGTGATCTTCATCTCCTTGGCCAGGGCCTTGATATCGGCATCCTCGGTGGGCAGGAACTCGTGGAGGGGCGGATCCAGCAGGCGGATGGTGACGGGCTTGCCCATCATGGCCTCGTAGATCTCCTCGAAGTCCTTCTGCTGCATGGGTTCCAGCTTGGCCAGAGCCTTTTCCCGCTGTTCCACGGTATCGGAGACGATCATCTCCCGGATGGCGGCAATGCGCTCGGGATCGAAGAACATGTGCTCGGTGCGGCACAGGCCCACGCCCTCGGCGCCGAAGTTCTTGGCCTGGCGGGCGTCCTTGGGCGTGTCGGCGTTGGTGCGTACCTGGAGGTCACGGAACTTGTCGGCCCAGTTCATGATCCGTTCAAACTCGCCGGAGATCTTGGCCTCGGCGGTGTGAAGCCGCTCGCCGTAGATGTTGCCGGTGGAGCCGTCCAGACTGATCCAGTCGCCCTCCTTGTACTCTTTGCCGCCCAGCGTAAACTTTTTGTTGGCCTCGTCCATGACAATATCGCCGCAGCCGGAGACGCAGCAGGTGCCCATACCCCGGGCCACAACGGCCGCATGGCTGGTCATGCCGCCCCGGACGGTGAGGATGCCCCGGGCAAAGTGCATGCCTTCAATGTCCTCGGGGGAGGTCTCCAGGCGGACCAGAATTACCTTGTGGCCCTTGTCCACCCACTCCACCACGTCGTCGGCGGTGAACACAACCTGACCGGCGGCGGCGCCGGGGGAGGCGGCCAGTCCCTGGCCGATGGGAGCCACCCGGTCCAGCTCCTCCTTGGGGAAGGTGGGGTGCAGGAGGGAATCGAGGCTCTTGGGATCGATCATGCTGACGGCCTCTTCCTCGGTGATCATTCCCTCGTCCACCAGATCGCAGGCAATTTTCAGCGCGGCGGCGGCGGTGCGCTTGCCGTTGCGGGTCTGGAGCATGAACAGTCTCTTGTTCTCAATGGTGAACTCCATGTCCTGCATGTCCCGGTAGTGGTACTCCAGCTTTCTGGAGATGTCCACGAACTGCTGGTAGGCTTCGGGCATGACCTCGGCCAGCTGATCGATGGTCTGGGGGGTGCGTACGCCGGCCACCACGTCCTCGCCCTGGGCGTTCATCAGGAACTCGCCGAAGAGCTTCTTCTCACCGGTGGCGGGGTTGCGGGTGAAGGCCACGCCGGTGCCGGAGGTGTCGCCCATGTTGCCGAAGACCATCTCCTGCACGTTGACGGCGGTGCCCCAGGAGGAGGGGATGTCGTTCATGCGGCGGTAGTAGATGGCCCGGGGGTTGTCCCAGGAGCGGAACACGGCCCGGACCGCGCCCATGAGCTGCTCCCGGGCGTCCTGGGGGAAGTCCTCGCCGATCTTCTCCCGGTACTCGGCCTTGAACATTTCGGCCAGCTCCTTGAGGTCCTTGGCGGTCAGCTCGGTGTCCAGCTTCACGTTGCGCTTGGCCTTCATCTCGTCGATGAGCTCTTCAAAATACTTCTTGCCGACTTCCATCACCACGTCGGAGTACATCTGGATGAACCGGCGGTAGGAGTCGTAGGCGAAGCGGGGGTTTCTGGTCTTCTTGGCAAAGGCCTCCACCACCTGATCGTTCAGGCCCAAGTTGAGAATGGTGTCCATCATGCCGGGCATGGAGGCCCGCGCACCGGAACGGACGGAAACCAGCAGGGGGTTGTTCAGATCGCCGAACTTCTTGCCGGTCATGTCCTCCAGCTTGGACATATACTCCATGATCTCGTCCTGGATCTCGGCGTTGATGGCGCGGCCATCCTGATAATACTGGGTGCAGGCTTCGGTGGTGATGGTGAAGCCCCGGGGAACGGGCATGCCCAGATTGGTCATTTCAGCCAGATTGGCGCCCTTGCCGCCCAGCAGCTCACGCATGTGCTCATTGCCCTCGGAAAAGAGATAGACAAACTTTTTGCTCACGGGTGAAATTCCTCCTGTATCAATATAAAATAAAAATTTTTCGAAATATTGAGTTAACAAATCTATTATAAGAGGGAAATCTGCGCTTTGCAAGAGGAATTATTCAATTTGTTGGAAATTTTAAGGAAAATTTTTTACCGGCAACGTTTCCTGTATTCTTTTTTCCGTTTGCTGTTGATTTTCTTCGCCGGGGTGTGATAAAATAGAAGTGATTTTGCATCTGCTCTGTCCGCCTCCGGGAGGCGGCGGGCGGGAGGGAGGACAACCTTGACGGCATCGGAGCGTCTGACAATTCCCGGCGAGCCCCTTCTGACCCGGCGGCTGCGGGAGGCCGCGGCCCGCGGTGCGCTGGGCCACGCGTCCGTCGTCAGCGGCCAGGGGGATCTGGCCCCGGCGGCCCGTTTTCTTGCCGCCGCCCTTCAGTGCGCTCAGGCGGACAGTCCCTGCGGGACGTGCCCCCACTGCCGGAAGGTGGCCCGGGGAATTCACCCGGATGTGATCACCGTAACGGATCCGGAGCACAAGAACATTTCTGTGGACGTTCTGCGGGAGGTGGTGTCCGGGGCCAGCACCCTGCCCAACGAGGGCCGGAGGAAGGTCTATATTTTCCCCGACTGCTCCCTGATGGACGGCAAGGCGCAGAACGTGCTGCTGAAGGTGATCGAGGACGGCCCGCCTCACGCGGCTTTCATTTTCTGCGCCCGCAACAGCGCGGCGCTGCTGCCCACCATCCGCAGCCGGACCACGCAGTGGAAGCTCTCCCCCCCGCCGGAACCGAAGGAGGAACCGGACGGCAGGGCTCTGGAGCTGTGCGAGCTGATCTGCACCGGCGGAGCGCCGGCGCTGGCGGCCTTCTGCGCGGAGCTGGAGGGGGAGAAGATATCCCGGGAGGAGCTCAGGGAGCTTCTCTCCCGCGCCAGGGATCTGCTGGCGTCCGCGCTGGCCGCCGTATATACGGGGCAGGGTTCCGCGGCGGCGGAGCGGCTGGCTGGAGCGGGAAAATATAAGCTCTCTGCGGCGGCGGAGAGTCTGGACGGATTTATCCGGCAGTGTAACTATAATATCGGAGTAGGGCATCTGCTGGGGGCGCTGGCAGTGGAGCTGGGGGGATGACTTCTTCCCCCGCGTCGGTCCGGACCGATTGAAGAAGAATCCATCCTTCGCGCCCACAGGGCGCGGGAGAAAAGAGGAAACAAAACTATGGCAGAAGTAATCTCCGTCCGCTTTCGCGGCGGAAGCAAGAACTACTATTTCGATCCCCATGGACTCCAGGTGGAGTCCGGCTGCTATGTGGTGATAGAAACCGCCCAGGGCATGGAATACGCCCGCTGCGTCGAGGGGAACCACGACGTCCCGGACCAGACGGTGGTCCAGCCGCTGCGCCCCGTGGTGCGCATCGCCACGGAAAACGACCACCGCTCCGCCGCCTACAACCGGAAAAGGGAGAAGGAGGCTTTCGGCATCTGCGAGCAGAAAATCGCCGCCCACGGGCTGGAGATGAAGCTGGTGAACGTGGAGTGCAGTTTTGAGGGCAATAAAATCATCTTTTTCTTCACCGCCGACGGCCGGGTGGACTTCCGGGAGCTGGTGAAGGATCTGGCCAGCGTCTTCCGGGCCCGGATCGAGCTGCGGCAGATCGGCGTCCGGGACGAAGCCAAGATGCTGGGCGGACTGGGCATCTGCGGCAGGCCCCTTTGCTGCAGCCAGTTTCTGGACGAGTTCATCCCCGTCTCCATCAAGATGGCCAAGACCCAGAGCCTCAGTCTCAATCCCGCCAAGATTTCCGGGACCTGCGGGCGGCTGATGTGCTGTCTGAAGTATGAGCAGGCCGCTTACGAGGACGCCGCCGGGCGGATGCCGAAAAACGACAGCTTTGTGGATACACCGGACGGCGTGGGCAACGTCAGCGGCGTGGATCTGCTTCAGGAGCAGGTCCAGGTCCGGCTGGACAGCGCACCGGAGACGCCGAAGCGCTACAAGGCCGCCGAGATCCGGGTTCTGCGCAGCGGCAAGGGCAGCCGGGACGGCATTGAAATTCCCAAGGACCGTCCCTCCCGGCTGGCCGGACGGGAGGGCGAGGAGGGACCTTTCCGCTTCGAGCGCCGTCCCGGCACAGGACGGCCGCCGGTCTCCGTCCCCTCCGTACTGGCTGCGGGGCAGCCGGAAGAGGATGAGCGCCGTCCCGGCGTCCGCCGCCACCGCTCCAAGGGCGGCAAGCCCCGCCCGGCATCGGAAAAGCAAACGGCTTCCCGCGCACAGAAGCCGGAGCGCGTTCCGCGTCCGGAGAAGCCCGACCGTCCGCCCAGAGCGGAAAAGGTGGAAAAGCTCTCCGTCCGCCCCATAACCGACACCACCGCCGAGAAAAAAGCCGCCGCCGACCGGGCCGCCCGGCAGCAGTCCGGCCAGGAGGGCAAGCCCTGCGGCCGCCGCCGGCCCCGCAGGCGGCCAAGAGGAATGGGCGGCCAGTAAAATCCGGTGCAGATCATGAAAAAGCGGCAGGATGTCACAGTGCATCCTGTTGCTTTTTTCCCGCTTTTGGGGTACAATAAAAGGGATATGGCCGGCACACCTGAGAAAAGGTAAAAAAGAGGCAAGGAGGTTTCTTTCCATGAAAGACGGTTTTATCTGCGTGGCGGCCGGTACGCCGAAAATCCGGGTGGCCGACTGCCGGTTCAATGCGGAGCAGATATTTACCATGATGCGGGAGGCGGATAAGCAGGGGGTCAAGATTCTGGCCCTCCCGGAGCTGTGCCTTACCGGCTACACCTGCGGGGATCTGTTTTTGCAGGACGCGCTGCTGGACGGCGCGGCCGAGGGCCTGCGCACCATTCTGGAAGCCACCCGGCATCTGGAGGTGCTCACTGCCCTGGGAATGCCCGTCCGGGCGGGCGGAAAGCTTTTCAACTGCGCCGTGGTGATCCAGAAGGGCAGGGTTCTGGCGATAGTGCCGAAAACCTTCCTGCCCAACTACGGGGAATTTTATGAGATGCGCTGGTTCCAGAGCGGTGCGGACTGCGGGGAGGAGCCGGAGCTTCTGGACGGTGTTCTGGCCTCCGCCGGCTGCGGCGTCGGCCAGTGCGTCATTGACTGCCCGGCGGTGCCGGGGCTGAAGGTGGGCGTGGAGATCTGCGAGGACCTGTGGGCCTCCGACCCGCCCTCCCGCCGTCTGGCGGAGGCGGGGGCCACCGTGATTTTGAATCTCTCCGCCTCCAACGAGGTGGTGGGCAAGGCGGCCTACCGCCGCCAGCTGGTGGCAGGGCAGTCGGGCCGTCTGTGCTGCGGGTATGTCTATGCCGACGCGGGAGAGGGCGAATCCACCACGGATCTGGTATTCACCGGCCACAACATGATCGCTGAAAACGGGGCCATGCTGGCGGAGCACCGCTTCGCGGCGGGCCTGACCATCGCCGGCATCGACGTGCAGCGTCTGACCGGCGAGCGCCGGCGGCTGACGCCCTTTCCCGTTTCCGGCGCAGGGGCGGGTATGTACCGCTGCAAGGCGGAATTTACCCCCTGCCTTACCAAAATTCGCCGCTATGTTTCCCCGACGCCTTTTATTCCGGAGAACGCCGCCGACCGGGCGGGCCGGTGCGAGGAGATTCTCACCATCGCCGCCCTGGGGCTCAAAAAGCGGTTGGAGCATACCGGCGCGCGAGCCGCCGTGGTGGGGCTCTCCGGCGGACTGGACAGCACCCTGGCCCTGCTGATCACCGCTCTTGCCATGGGCATGCTCCACCGGCCCGCCAGCGACGTGGTGGCAATCACCATGCCCTGCTTCGGCACCACGGACCGCACGAAAAATAACGCCGTCCTCCTGGCCGGGCGCATGGGGGCCACGCTCCGGACGATTCCCATCGGCGACGCTGTGCGCGGCCACTTCCGGGATATCGGCCACGATCCGGACCGCCGCGACGTCACCTATGAAAACGCCCAGGCCCGGGAGCGGACCCAGGTGCTCATGGACGTGGCCAACGAACTGGGCGGTCTGGTCGTCGGCACCGGGGATCTCAGCGAGCTGGCGCTGGGCTGGGCCACCTACAACGGGGACCATATGAGCATGTACAGTGTCAACGCCTCCATTCCCAAGACGCTGGTCCGCCATCTGGTGGACTATGTGGCCCGCGACAATCTGGAGAAGGACGAGGAGCTGACCCACGTGCTGGAGGACATTCTGGATACGCCGGTGTCCCCCGAGCTTCTCCCGGCGGTGCAGGGACAGATCACCCAGCGCACCGAGGATCTGGTGGGTCCTTACGAGCTCCACGACTTTTTCCTCTATTACGTGATCCGCTGGGGCTTTGGTCCCCAAAAGATTCTGCGCCTGGCGGAGACCGCGTTCCACCGGACCTACAGCAGGGAAGTCATTCTCAAGTGGCTGAAAATCTTCTACCGCCGTTTCTTTGTCCAGCAGTTCAAGCGCTCCTGCCTGCCGGACGGACCGAAGGTGGGCTCCGTGGCCCTCAGTCCTCGGGGAGACTGGCGGATGCCGTCGGACGCCGTGGCGCGTCTGTGGCTGGAGGAGCTGGAGGAATGACCTCCGCCTTCCGGCGGACGGCAATATCTGGTATAATCCGGCGCTGGAAAAAATAGTAGTTGAAAGTAAGCTGAAAATGGTATATCATGGTCCTATCACGTGTCCGCATCTTCTTCGTAAAGCGGAGATGCGGCGGAGCGGGGCCCCGGGGGAAGAGCCGGAGCGCTCCTGCAACCAGACAGACAGCCGTCCGTGGGTGGACGGCGCAACCAGGAAAAACGAAGAAAGATGAGGCACGATCATGGGTAAGAGTATCAAGAGAAGCGTTTGGATCAGGGTGGCAGCGGCCCTGTTGTCCGTCCTGCTGTTCAGCGTGATGATTACGATCAACATCATCCGCATGGACCGGGCCCAGACCTCCAACGAGCAGGCCACCGACCTGCTCACCCGCTGCCATCAGGCGGAGACGGCGCACTACAAGTGGGCCAGCAACCTCAGCAGCGCTCTTTACGCCAACACGGAGTTTACCGGCAGCACCACGCCCGATACCTGCGTTCTGGGCAAGTGGATTTACGGGGAAGCCGGCACGACGGACCAGAAGATTCTGTCTCTGCGCTCGGAGCTGGAGCCTCTGCACAAGGAGCTCCATAAGTCCGCCGTATATGTGCTGGATCTGAAGGAAACCAGTCCGGTACAGGCCCGCCTTTACTACCAGGAGACGATCCAGAGCAATCTGACCACTCTGGTGGGCAAGCTCGACCAGGTGGTGGAGCTGCTCAGCAACTCCAAGGCCGAAAGCGAGCGCGTGGTGGGGAGCATCATCGCCATTATGCATGTGACCTCCATTGTGGGCCTGTCTCTGGCGCTCATCTGCCTGATCAGCCTGGTGATCTATGTGCTCAACTACGTGGTCAAGCCCATTATCCAGATCAGCGAGCGCTGCCGTCCCCTCTATGACGGACGGCTCAATCTGGAGCTGGGAATCCGGGCCAAAAACGAGATGGGCACCCTGGCCAACACGCTTGAACAGTCCATGCAGCGGATCAACAGCTATGTAATGGACATCAACCGCATCATGGCCCGGTTTTCCCAGGGAGATTTCGACGTACATACCGAAGCGCCCTTCATCGGTGATTTCCAGTCCATTGAAACCTCTGTCAACAGCTTTACCGAAAATATTTCCCAGGCCTTTGCCAGCATCCGGCAGGCGGAGCGTCAGGTATCCGGACACGCGGAGCAGCTCTCCAACGGCGCCCAGAATCTGGCCCAGGGCGCCACAGAGCAGGCCAGCGCGGTGGAGGAGCTGCAAGCCACGCTGGAGGAGATGAAGGGCACCGCCGAGACCAACGTCCGCACCGCTGCGGGCGCACAGCAGAACGCCCGCCTGACCAGCGAGCAGGTGGAGGTCAGCAGCCGGCACATGGAGAACATGGTTTCCGCCATGGAGGATATCACCCATGCCTCCCAGCAGATTGACAAGATCATCGCCACCATTGAGAATATTGCCTTCCAGACCAACATTCTGGCGCTGAACGCCGCCGTGGAGGCCGCCCGGGCCGGCGCGGCCGGCAAGGGCTTTGCCGTAGTGGCCGACGAGGTCCGTTCCCTGGCCGCCCAGTCCGATCAGGCCGCAAAGGCCACCAAGGAGCTGATTGAGAACTCCGTCCAGGCCACCAGGAAGGGCCGCGAAATTGTGGGCGAGGTCTCCGAGAGCCTGCAAAAAACATTGGAGCTGGTGGTCCAGTCCAATACCGGCATCGGTGAGATCACCACCGCCATCGAGGGCGAGGCCACGGCCATTGCTCAGGTGACGGAGGGCATCGGCCAGATTTCCGCTGTGGTCCAGTCCAACTCCGCCAGCAGCGAGGAATCCGCGGCCGTCAGCGCCGAGCTGTTCACTCAGGTGCGGATTCTGGAGGATCAGACCAACCGCTTCCGCCTCCGGGGAGAAAGCGGCGGATCCTCCCACACCCGGAGCCTGCCGGTATAGAAGGAAAGAGTATATCATCTGTCACCGCGCCCCTGACGGCAAAAGCCGT
>CAJTUD010000051.1 GCA_910579725.1 uncultured Oscillospiraceae bacterium
AGAACCGTCTGCCGGATAAGCTCAAGGTTCTGTCCAAGTACAGGATGCTCATCATTGACGAAATCGGCTACCTCCCCATGGACATCCAGGGGGCAAACCTGTTCTTTCAGCTCATTGCCAGAAGGTATGAAAAAACGTCTACCGTCTTTACCTCCAACAAGACCTTCTCCCAGTGGAACGAGGTCTTTGCCGACGTCACCATCGCCTCCGCCATCCTGGATCGTGTCCTGCATCACTGCACCGTTATCAACATCAAGGGTGAGTCTTACCGCCTGAAGGAACGCAAGGAATTTATGCGCCAGAAACAGCAAATCGTGAACACTCTTTTTGAGCAAGGAAACGCTTAGTTTTGTTACCCCCCCGCCGAAAAACTACAAAATTTCTTCGGCGTTTTCTTACAATTTCAAATTGGCGTTGACACATAGACCGCCCAGTGCAGCAGCTGCAAAACGCCTGTACCCATGACCCGCCAGAAGTATCTGATCAGAAACAGCAGCGCATTGCGCAGCCGGATGGCTGGAGCCTGCCGGAACAGCACGATCTGCGGCCAGAGCAGGGTATTCGCCACCAGGATCAGCAGCAGCCCTGCCAGATATATGCCTATAGTCCCCATAGACGGCCCTGTCTCTGCCCACCAGAACAGCATCCCCATAAAGGCGTACAGTCCTGCAAGCAGTCCCATTACCGCGCCCAAAAGCATGCTTCCCTGCCAGTTCTGCCGCCAGGAACGCTTCCAGCCGTCCAACCAGGGGGTCGGATCGTCCCGCAGGCCCCGCAGGACGGCGTCATACATCCCTGCCAAAAACGGCCCCGCAATCGCGCCGCCTGCGATGGAGCAGGGAAGAAGCACCAGGATGCTGGATACGGCGACGGCATAAAATATTCCCGCCACCAGCGGCACAAAGCCCACCAGAGCCAGCAGATTGATCTTCCACCACTGGCCAAACCGGTTGGACAGCAGCTGGCGGTAACGGTAAAAGCCTGTCTGCCGCTCGTTCTCATTATAGTGCGGATCTTCAGGAAACAGCAGTCCCACGAGTCATCCCTCCTTATGCAGCATAGTGGCAGTTCGACAGAAAGCCCGCCAGAATTTCCCGGGCGCTGCCATCAAATTTTTCCTGGCAGGACAGCTCCACACTGATTGCATAGTTCCGGTACACGCCAAAGGCTGACGCGCCCCTGGCGTAGGGGTTTGTGTCCGACTCGTAGGTATAGGTGATGACTGTAAATTCCTGGCCATTACAGGTTTCCGTAGAGGTCCCCTCTATTGCATACTGGCTGGAAGCCATATTCATCCACTCTGCCGCGCTGCTCTTGGCCTTTTCAGCTTCGTTATAGCCTGCCAGCAGGACATAGACCTGCGCGTCATAGAGTTGGGCCTCATCGCCGTCCTCGTTGGTATAAGGCTCCGCCTCGCCGATGGACCAGGTGGCGTAATACATACCGTTGGCAGTCAGCGCGTCATTGTTCTCCCGGGGAGTCAGTCCCTCGGGCGTATCTATGCCGATCACATTCCCAACGCTTACCCAGTGTTCATCCCAGGTTGCGCCGTCCGCCGCCTGCCGGGGGATGGACTGAGCGCACCCCGCCAGACAGATACATCCCGCCAGCAGCAGCGCAAAAACACGCCTTTTCATGAAACCGCTCCTTCCGTCAATTTGCTCCACAGAGCGTCACAGCCTTCTGAATATGCAGAAGTTTTTTCCGTCCAGAATCCCCGGCGGGCCAGATGTAAAGCAGAAACAAGCTCTTGACTGCTGCCGGTTACCGTACTGCCCATCCATTTGTAAGCGTATTCGCCAAGCTCAAATCCAGCTAACACCGGGCAGTTCCCCCAGACCAGGCAGATTCCTTCCAGAGAATCTTCCCCCTTCTCAGGCAGGGAGCCGTCCAGACGGCGGAGGGAATGATAGTCCCGCTGAAACTGTTCCGGGTCCTCCAGCAGGAAGAAGTAGCTCTCGCATTCCAGAATATCTCCCATCAAAGAAACCTGCGCCGCAGCGGACATGTCGGGAGTCCCGCTGTCGGAGACATACTGTGTCAGGACGGCGGCGATTTTCCCGTCTCCGTTCAGATCCTCCCCCAGAGAGGCGAAAGCGGCCTCCAGGGCGGCGGCGGTGTCCTCCGGCAGACGGCTGCTCCCCACGTATGCGATCTTATAATCCGGTTCTGCCTGGCTGAGTGTGTTCCACATAATGCTTCCAGTGATTGCCAGAAGTACCAGTGCGATCCCCACATGCCATTTATAGTAATGCCACCAATTTTTCCACTTCTCCGTCTTTGTCAATTCAAGAGGCGCGTCCGGCTTGACATCCTGGTATTTCTTCTTCAGATATTCGCTTGCCATAACTGTTCCCTATTCCCGCGTCGTCCCGCCGGGGGCATAGCTGACAGGCAGACACACCAGCGCTGGAATATTGGAGCGGTCCTTTGCCAGCAGCAGATCCACGCAGGTCTCCGCCATCTTCTCGGCGGGCTGTATAATGGTCGAGCAGTACAGCTCCTCGCCTCCAAACCGCCGGATGCCGTCAAACCCGATGATCTGCACATCCTCCGGCACCCGAAGCCCCAGATCCGCTAATATATTCTGTATCCTCCAGGCCAGCAGGTCGGTGGAGCAGAAGATGCCGTCAATATCCAGCTTCCCTTCCGCCATATGCGCAAGCAGAAACTCCCGGAACACCTCCGGGCCGTCTTCGCCGTCGTTCCGGCGCAGAACCTCACAGGGGATCTGCTGGGCCCGGCAGACGGCCTCGAAGCCGTCTCCCCGCTTGTCCGTCTCGCTGGGGCTGGACGAGCCGGTACGGAGGAACGCCAGATGCGTGCATCCAAGCTCCAGCAGCTTCTCCGCCGCCAGACGGCCTCCGCCGTAGTTGTCCGCCGCCACGCAGGGGATGTCTGCCCGGAAGCTGCGGTCGATGCCCACAAAAGGCAGATCTTCGTCCACCACCAGGGGGTTGTAGGTCAGTCCGATGATGCCGTCCGCCTTGTTCTGCCGGACCATGTTGACGCAGTTCTGCTCGATCTCCGGATTGGAGGCGGTGACATACAGCAGCATCCGGTAGTCCCGCCGGGCCAGGGCCTCGCAGACGTGATGGGCCAGAGCGGCGAAAAAGGGGTGGTTCACCCCCGGCAGGATCACTGCCACCGTGTTGGTTTTGTTTGTTTTCAGCCCCCGGGCGTACTGGTTGACCTGATATCCCAGCTTCCGGGCGGCTTCCTCCACCTTTATTCTGTAGCTCTCCCCTACGGGGATGCCGTTGAATACCTTAGATACGGTCCCCAGGGCCACACCGGCCTCCTGGGCCACGTCCTTCATCGTCGGCATAGCGTTTTTCATATCCGCCTCCTAGTGAAATGTTTCATGCGCAGGACACAAATGGACTGCCCCGCGCTTTGTTTGTCTGTATCATAGCAGAAGCGATAATGAAATGTAAAGAGGAATTTCACAGATTTTTCATGAAACGTTATGTTTTTGGCGCAATCAACAAAAATCATCCAAACAGTTTGTTTAAGCTGATGAACTTAAAGAAATTGGAAAAAACCTGTTGACAGTGAGGCGGGACATTTGCTAAGATAACCACAACAGGCGCATAACGTTTCACAGATTTCTGGCAGCTTGTGAGCTGCTTAAATTTAGTTGAACAGATGAAACGTTATGCGGACTACGCGGCCGGCGCGCATCCTGCAAAGGACAATTTCCCCGCATCGCAGTCTCCTCTCCCAGCGACAAGCTATGTGTTTAAGGAAGTGAGTCAAATGAAAAAAAGCGAAACTCCCGTCCGAATCTCGGCGGCGGCCTCCGCCGCCCTGTCCCAGCGTTCCGGGAAGACGCTGGGACAACGGCTCCTGGACAACTGGCAGCTCTACGCGCTGCTGCTGATCCCCGTGGTACTGACAGTTGTCTATAAGTATATCCCCATGTACGGCATCCAGATCGCCTTCCGGGACTTCGATCCCAACCTGGGCTTCACGGCCAGCCGGTGGGTGGGCTTCGACTGGTTCACCCGGTTCTTCAAGGCGCCTACCTTCTGGAGGATGATGAAGAACACGGTACTCATCAGCTTCTACGGCCTGCTGTGGAGCTTCCCCATCCCTATCATCCTGTCCCTCATTATCAACCAAGTGCGGTTCCACAAATTCAAGCGTGTGGTTCAGACCGTCCTCTACGCGCCTCATTTTATCTCCGTTATGGTCATCTGCGGTATGATCAAGATCTTCCTCAGTCCTACCGGCGGCCTGCTGAACCTGCTTCTGGGTACGCAGATCGACTTTCTTACCCAGTCGGAGGCTTTTCGGACCATCTACATCGCCTCCGGCATCTGGCAGGATGCGGGCTGGGGCTGTATCATCTACTTAGCCACTTTGGCCAACGTGGATCCCGGCCTCTACGAGGCGGCCAAGATGGACGGCGCGTCGGTGTTCCAGCGGATCCTGAACATTGACATTCCGGAGCTGCTGCCCATGGCGATCCTGAACCTCATCATGGCTGCCGGCGGCATCATGAACGTGGGCTTTGAAAAGGTCTGGCTGCTCCAGACCGATCTGAACAAGGCCACCAGCGACGTCATTGCCGTCTATGTCTACCAGCAGGGCATTGAGCAGGCCAAGTACAGCTACTCTACCGCCGTGGGCTTGTTCAACACAGCCATCAACATCGTGCTGCTAATCATCGTCAACAAGATTGCGTCCAAGGCTTCGGACGTGCAGTTTGTGTAAAGGGGGCGGCGGAATATGACAAAATCAAAATCTACCGGTATGTCCGACAAGGCCAGCGATATCATCCTGGTGACCATCTGCACTGTAGTCCTGCTGATCGTGGCCTACCCTCTGTACTATGTCCTCATAGCCTCCTTCTCCGACCCCTACGACGTGTATGCAGGGAAGACCTTCCTGCTGCCCAGCGGCTTCACCTTTGACGGCTATAAGGCGGTGTTCGCAGACCCGAAGATCGTCTCCGGCTTCCTCAATTCTGTGAAATACACCGTCATCGGCACCATCTTCTCCGTGGTGATGCTCTACATCACCGCCTATCCCCTGGCCCAGAAGGATCTGCCGGGGCGGAAGTGGATCAGTCTGTTCTTCGTGTTCACCATGTACTTCGGCGGCGGGCTGGTCCCCACCTATCTGGTGGTCCGGGATACCGGGCTGATGGGCAGCATGTGGGCCCTGTTCCTCCCCGGCGGGGTGGGCGTGGGCAACATGATCATCGTCCGCAACTACTTCCAGAACAGCATCCCCCACGATCTGGTGGAGGCCAGCGAGATCGACGGCTGCTCCAAGTTCCGCACCTTCCTCAGCGTGGTCATTCCCCTGTCCATGCCCATTCTGGCGGTCCAGGCGGTGTTTGCCATGGTGGCCTACTGGAACGACTGGTTCACCGCCATGATCTACCTGGGGGGCAAGGGCGAGCCCCTGCCTCTGGTACTGCGGGGCATCCTGATGAAATCCAGCGCAGCCAGCGAGCAGGCCAGCATGATCTCCGGCGGCTACGCCGAGCTGAACAAGCAGACGGAGCTTATCAAATTCTGCTCCATGATCGTGGCGGCTGTTCCCATGCTCATCGCGTATCCCTATGTCCAGAAATATTTTGAGAAGGGCTTCATGGCCGGAGCCGTGAAGGGTTAAGCCGCGATGGAGTAAATATTGTGCGAAGTTCAGCAAAATCGTTGTGAAGCTTGAAACAAATCAAAAAGGAGAATCATTATGAAGAAAGTATTGTCCCTTGTTCTGGCATCCGTCATGCTGCTGGCTCTGCTGACCGCCTGCGGCGGCGGGAACAACGGCCCCGCCAATAGCGGCGAGCCCAATACCAACACCGACCAGACGGAATT
This sequence comes from uncultured Oscillospiraceae bacterium, assembly GCA_910579725.1. Lineage (GTDB taxonomy): Bacteria > Bacillota > Clostridia > Oscillospirales > Oscillospiraceae > Pelethomonas. The sequence continues at coordinate 5,835 of CAJTUD010000051.1, forward strand.
CAACATCATTTCCGGCATCTCCGCCCTCTCCGGCGGCTATGACGACAATCCGGTCCTCAATGCCATGATGGAGAACGTGGGCATCAAGATCAACTGGGAGACCATGAGCGACTCCTTGGGCGAGCAGGTCAACATCCGCCTGACCGGCGGCGAGCTGCCCGACGCTGTGCAGGCCGTGGGCTGGTCCAACTATGACCTGGGCCGCTATGGCCGGGGCGGCACCTTCATCGACCTGACGCCCTACGTCACCGATGCCAGCATAATGCCCAACCTCTCCGCCATCCTGGAGAAGTATCCCCAGATCAAGGCCGCTATCACCCAGGACGATGGAAAGATCTACGGCCTGCCTGCCGCCGAGATGATGGGCACCGGCGCCACCGGCGCTGCCGACGACTACTCCATCCATTCCATCCAGCAGTTCTCCATGATTAACAAGGCGTGGCTGGATGACCTGGGGCTGGCAGTTCCCGAGACTGTCGAGGAGCTGAGGATCGCCCTCCAGGCGTTCAAGGACAACGACATGGCCCACAAGATGTACGGCGCGGACGCGGGCTCCACCATTCCCATGTCCTTCGGCTTCGATCAGTGGTGCTGGGGTCAGAACATCTTCTACGCCCCCTTCGGCCTGACCAACTGGTCTGACGTATGCGCTGACTTGCGCCTGACCAAGGATAAGGAAGTGGTCTTCGACTGCGTCAGCGACGGCTACCGCGAGGCCATTACCTACTACCATGACTGGTATGCCGACGGCCTCATCGACATCGAGGTTTTCAGTCAGGATGACAAGCAGTACCTTGCCAAGTGCGCCCAGGGCTACGTGGGCGTGGCGACCTGGTGGGAGATCAACGAGCTGATGGCCGATCACGCCGCCGATTACGTCTACCTGCCTCCGCTGAAGGGTCCCGACGGCACCTGTACCGTGACCATCAAGTCCGCCGGCTCCGCCGTCAACTCCGGGATGCTGTCTATTACCAAGGCCTGCGAAAGTCCTGCCAACCTGCTGAAGTTCTACGACCAGTGGTATACCGGCGAGAACGTCATGCAGCTCCAGTACGGTCCTATCGGCGTGTACTTTAACGAGGAGAAGGACGCTCAGGGCATGTACGTCTCTATCACCGACGAGGAGGCGCGGGAGAAGTTCGGCAAGTCCGCCGGTGAGCTGAAAGCCGCCAGCGAGGTCCAGGGCCCCAAGCTGATCCTCTCTGAGTACTACACCAACGTCTTCCACATGGAGGACCGCGCCCTCCAGCGTCTGGACGATCTCCAGAATTTCTGGTTCAAGTATGTGGATGATTTCACCTTCTATCCCGTGGACTGCGTGTTCACCCAGAGCGAGCTGGACGATTTGGATCTTTACAGGCCCGACTTTGAGAACCACGTCAAGGAGCAGGAAGCCCTCTGGTTCCGGGACGGCGGCCCCAGCGACGCCGAGTGGGAAGCCTACAAGCAGGACCTGATCGATACCTACGGCATGAATCAGATCCTGGAGGTCTACAAGAACGCCTATGACCGGTATGCCGCTGCGGAATAAGAACGCATAACACTACACCTTTCTCTCTTGAAAAGGGGGCGGCCCCGGGCCGTCCCCTTTTTTACAAAAACTGCGATGGATATAAAAGATATTTTTACACTCTACGACGCCCGCTCTCCGATGCGCTATGACTTGTCGGATCACAGCCGCGGCCTGTCGGACTTCCGGCAGATAGTCATTGCGGACTGGGGAGATCTGCGGCTGGTTATCAAGATCGTACACAACGCCTTTACCACGCCCCTCCGGGTGAAAGGCTGGCGGCAGACGATCGAAGCCTACCGCTCCATCGGCTGCTATTGTCCTCGGATCATACCCAACCGGAAGGGAAAATTTGCCGAAGCGGTAGAATATCACGGTCTGCCCTGCGTTGCTTTCGCGGAGGAATGCTCCGTCTACCGGACGGCGGAACAGTTTGACCAGCGGCGTATCTGGAAGGACGGCCGGCGTGTGTACCAGGAGGCCGCCCTCCGCCTGACGGCACAGGCGGGCGCGCAAAGGTGGGACTTTGTGGACTTCCCATCGGCGTACTGCATCCTGGAGCCCTTCGATCCGTCCGAGGACGATGATGAGGTTATGGAGTGCGCTCTATGCGTCAAGAAGATGATGGAAACGGATTTCCCGGAACAAAGAAACCGCTTCCAACGAATCTGGAATGCCTTTCTGGAGAACAAGGCCGCGCTGTCCCGCGTTTACCAGCAGCTTCCCACCTCCGTTTTTCAGGCGGATATGGGCGGGGGGAATGTACTGCTGGATGAGGATTTACGGCTTGCGGGTGTGCTGGACTTCAATCTGAGCGGGCGGGAGACGGTACTCAATATGCTGTTTCGGGAGTCCTTCGTCAATTTTGAGGATGATGAGAAAAATATGCTATACGATGGAGAGCTGCAAGAAAAAGCGTTTACTCTGTTCATAGAAAATCTCAAGATCATAAAAAAATATTACACGTTCAACCAGGTGGAAGCAGATGCCGCGCCGCTGCTCTACCGGTATCTGCGCCCTTTCTGGTGGTATACGGTCCGGGCCGTAGAAACGAATCGGAAGGATGCCGCGAAGATAGAGCGCGTCCTGGCTTGGATGGAAGTGGAGCAGGCGCGTAACCTGGAGCTTTAATACGAGGTGTGGAAATTGACCGAATAGGTGAATTTGCAGACACGGAATATGATCGGTATTTGGAATATCATTTGAAGTGAATTGAGGAGGAAACACGATATGACCAGCGAAGCTTTGCAAAAGGCCCGGGACTTTGAGGCCCAGTACGGCCCCCACATCCCCGCCGGGGAACGGCCCGCCTTCCACATTACCCCCACCATCGGCTGGATGAATGACCCCAACGGATTCTCCCTCTATAAGGGGGAGTACCATCTGTTTTACCAGTACCACCCCTACTCCAACGAGTGGGGCCCCATGCACTGGGGACATGTAAAGAGCAGGGACCTGATCCGCTGGGAGCGTCTGCCCGCCGCCCTGGCTCCTGACTGCGGCTACGATGCGGCGGGATGCTTCTCCGGCGGCGCGGTAGAGATGCCCGACGGGCGGCAGATGCTCATGTACACCGGCGTTCAGCGGGGGCACGATGCCGATGGATTTATCCGGGATATCCAGACCCAGTGCGTCGCCATTGGAGATGGCGTGGATTACGACAAATGCGAGCTGAACCCGGTCTTGACCGGCAAGGATCTGCCGGAGGGCGGCAGTACGGTGGACTTCCGGGACCCCAAGGTCTGGCAGGAGGCAGATGGGACGTATTACGCCGTCATCGGCAACCGCGCCGCAGATGGCAGCGGGGCCATCCTGCTCTACAGCAGCGGGGACGGCCGGAAGTGGACATTTGTCCGCACCCTGGACGCCTGCCATAACCAGTACGGGAAGATGTGGGAGTGTCCGGATTTCTTCCCGCTGGACGGGAAGCAGGTCCTGCTCACCAGCCCCCAGGAGATGCAGCCAGTAGGACTGGAATTTCACGCCGGAAACGGGACGCTGTGTCTTATCGGAGACTACGACCCGCAGGGGGCGGGCTTCATCCGGCAAAATGCCCAGGCGATCGACTATGGCCTGGACTTCTATGCGCCCCAGACGCTGCTGACCCCCGATGGGCGGCGGGTGATGGTGGCCTGGATGCAGAATTGGGCCACCGTGGGGGCGAAGCCTTATCACTGCCGCTGGTTCGGCCAGATGTCTGTGCCCAGGGAGCTGTCCGTGAAGGACGGGCGGCTGTATCAGATACCCGTGCGGGAGCTGGAGAGCTATCGCGGTCCGTGCGTCATGCACCACAACATTCCTGTCAGCGGTGAGGTCAACCTGCCCGGCGTTCAAGGAAGGATGCTGGACATGACTGTTACCGTCCGGCCCATTGGGAAGGATTCCTACCGCTGGTTCCGCATCCGGGTGGCCAAGGACGGGGAGCATGAGACCATCATCCGCTACCGCCCCGACCAGGGGACCGTCAAGATCGACCGGACCCGCAGCGGCCTGCCCCACGACATTGTCCATACCCGCAGCTTTTTTGTTCGACCCAGGGACGGAGAGATCAAGCTCCGTCTGGTGCTGGACCGCTTCAGCCTGGAGGTCTTCGTCAACGATGGCGAGCAGGCGGCCAGCGCGGTGATCTACACCCGCCAGGAGGCGGACGCCATCAGCTTTGAGGCCGGCGGTTCGGTGTTGATGGATGTAGAGAAATACGATCTGGTGTTTGATGAGGAGGCGTGAGCTATGGTGGAGAAGACCTTTGACGTGGTTGCTCTGGGGGAACTGCTGATCGATTTTACGGAAAACGGCTTCAGCCGTCAGGACAATCCCCTCTTCGAGGCCAACCCCGGCGGCGCGCCTTGCAACGTGCTGGCGATGCTGAGAAAGTTGGGGCGGAGCTGCGCTTTTGCCGGCAAGGTAGGGGACGATATGTTTGGCCAGCAGCTTCACGCCGTGGTAGAGGAAGCCGGAATCTGCGGGGATTATCTGGTAACAGACCAGAACGCGCGGACTACCTTGGCTTTTGTCAAGAAGCTGCCCAACGGCGACAGGGACTTCTCCTTCTTCCGCAACCCCGGCGCGGACATGATGCTCACCGAGGCGGAGGTGCCGGGGGAAGTAATTGGCGGGAGCCGTATTTTCCATTTTGGCACGCTGTCCATGACCCATGAGGGCGTAAGGCGGGCCACCCGCCATGCTGTCAGCTGTGCCAGGATGGGCGGCGCCCTTGTTTCCTTCGACCCCAATCTCCGGCCCCCGCTGTGGGAAAGCTTGGAGGAGGCCAGGGAGCAGATCGCCTATGGTCTGTCCCGGTGCGATATTTTGAAGATCGCGGACAATGAGCTGGAATTCATGACCGGGGAGACGGATCTTGATAAGGGCGCGGCCGCCCTGCGGCGGCAGTACCCCAACATTCGCTTGTTCAACGTGACGGCGGGGCCGGAGGGAAGCTGCTCCTATTATGAGGATAAGCGGGTGTTCGTCCCTGCCTGCAAATTGGGCGGGACGATCGAAACCACCGGGGCCGGGGACACCTTCTGCGCCTGCGTTCTCAACTTCGTGCTGGAGCATGGGTTGGATGGATTGGCGGAAGAGGACCTGACTGACATGCTGCGCTTTGCCAACACGGCGGCTTATCTGGTGACTACCAGGAAAGGAGCCATCCGCTCCATGCCGGAGCGGGAGCAGGTGGAAGCGTTACTATAATTGAAAATCAAATGGAGTAGGTACACATGAAAAAAGAATTTCTCCAAAAGGTCATACCTGTTCTCTCCCTCCTGCTGGCGCTGGTCTGCACCGCCTGCTCCGTCAAAGAAAGCGGGAATCCGGAGAAGCTGCTGTTAAGTCTTGATTTTGACGAGGGATCTGGCAATCAGGTGTCGGACGGCGCGGGGCAGGCCCAGCCCGCCGAGGTAAAATATCTCTTCACCAATGCCGCCTATATGGACGCCCGGTCCCCGGAGTGGCGGAGCCAGGGCGTGTCCGGCGGATGCCTGCTGTTTGACGGCTGCTCCAATTATATCGGATATGAACCGGAAGAGCTGCTGATACAGGGGGAAACCCTCACCGTCAGCGTGTGGGCGGCGCCTCGCGCCTTTGAATGGGACGATCCCAATGCCGCCGCCAACGGGACAGAGCATCTGACTGCCATCGCAGGACAGTACAACAAGGAAAAAAAGCAGGGGTTCCTCCTGGGCTATCAGCGGTATGGACGGCTATGCTTTCAGGTGGGGACCGGAGAGGAGTGGCTGACGCTCTGGGCGGACGGCGAGGATATTCATAAGTATGAGTGGAACCATGTGGCCGCCGTATTTGACGGGAAGTCCGGAAACATGTCGCTGTATCTCAACGGAGAACTGGCAGGAGAACGGTCTATTGATACGGGCGCAGCCATTGCTCCCGCTGAGAAGGAAAAACTGCTGATAGGCAAAAACGCCCACGGCGAATCCATTGCCGCCGGAAGCTACCAGATGTTCAGCGGATACATGGACGAGCTGAAGCTGTACGGTAAAGCTCTCGACAAAGAAACGATCGTGGCACAGGCATCCTTCCAGGCGCCGGAGATCGCCTACGAGGACATCGGCCTGCAAAATATTCTCACTGAAGACATCTATAAGACCCAGTTTCACGGCGGCCCCTACCAGCATTGGATGAACGAGCCCCACGCGCCGGTGTATTACAACGGCATGTACCACCTGTTTTTCCAGCAGAATATGGTGGGGACCTACTGGCGGAATATCTCCTGGGGCCATCTGGTCAGTGAGGATATGGTATCTTGGCGTCCGGTGAAGGAGGCCATCACGCCCATGGAAAATACCGTTGTACCGGATGGCGTGTGGTCCGGCGGCGCGGCGCTGGATGTGAACGGTGCGCCTGTCCTGTTCTTCACGGCGGGCAACGACAGCTTTGCTGAAGACGGGCTGATCTCCAACCAGAACATAGGCGCGGCCTATCCTGCCGACCTGAGCGACCCGGAGCTGATTGACTGGGTAGTGTGCGGGGAACTGGCCATTGCCCAGCTCCCCGGCCAAGGCCGCCCCGGAGAGTTTCGGGACAGTCATATATGGAAGGAGGACGATACCTGGTACATGCTCATCTGCAGCGGCAGTGAAACCAGCCCCGGCGGCAGTGCGTTGCTGTATGAGACCAGGACCCTGGAGGTCAAGGGGGATGGAGTCATCGACATGGACTGGGTCTATCGCGGCTCCGTCTACGACTGGCCGGACCAGTCCATGACCTACGGCACCAGCTGGGAGCTGCCCATTCTTCTTCCTCTGACAAACGAGGCGGGAACGATCACGAAGTATTTCTTTTCCATCTCTCCAGCTCCCGCCAGTATGGCGGATAACAAGGTTTATTATTTTGTGGGGGACTTTGACAGGGAAACCGGGAAATTCATCCCTGACGAGCGGTTTATAGATGGTCCGGCCCTGCTGGACTATGGCAGCAACGTATTCACGGGCCCCAGTGCCCTTGTCGATCCAGTGAGCGGGGACGTTTATCTGTTCAGCATCATGCAGGACCAGCGCGGAGGCGCAGAGGAAGGCGCAGCCGGGTGGGCCCACTGTGTAGGGCTGCCCCGGAAGATATGGCTAAACGACGAGGGGACAGATGTGATGATGAGTCCCGCCGATGCGCTGCATGAACTGGAGGGCGCGGTGTTGACTGAGGGTACCGGCCTGACGTTGGAGCAGGCCAACCAAATGCTCTCAGAGGTCTCTGGAGACCTGTTGTATCTTCGGGCTGCTGTGGATATGGGAGATTCCAACGAGATCACGCTGAATGTAAAAAGCAACGGTGACAGGGACCTGACCGCATTTATCTACAATGCGCAGGAAGGGACGATCAGTGGGAAAAATCCCAACAAAACCAAGGAAGCGAAAAAGCCTTTCGTATCAGGTCCACTGGAGGTCAGAGATGGAAAACTGATAATGGAAGTATATATCGACCGTTCGCTGGTGGAAGGTTTCTTTAACGACAGCAAGTCTATCAGTATGCGCTCCTACAGCGGTTTTGAATCGCAGGGGCTCTCTTTGGAAGCAGACGGGGAGATTACGGTTGAGGAACTATATGTTGCAGAAATGAATTCGATCTACAAGTAAAACAGAAATAAAAAAAGTTGACGCGCCATTCCTAATTGGGGCTGGATTGTTGCTCAAAGGATATATCAACAGCATCAATTTCATCAAAGCAAAGGTAGAAGAAGCAAAAGGAGAGAATTAGCAATTTCAAAATATCGTTCAGAACGTACAGCGTGTCCAATTCTATTTATACTTTCTCAATTCTTTTGAAACGTGAGTAACATGCAATTAAGGCATCGAGGGAGACAACACCCTCGATGCCTTTTTATTTTTTCTGGGGGTGGGAACCTATTGAGATGGCCCTTTTGAGATAATCTATACCGGCATAAACTGGGGTGACGTATATAAGCCGCCGCTCCAATTTTTTATAAAAGCGCGAACAGCCTTACGGTTGTTCGCGCCCCTTTTTTATTTCGACTTTTTTCGACTATATTCTCTGTTGTATTTTGGGGAATCCAGTCGAAAGCAGCCGATTTTTTTGAGATACGCCTGCGAAATTTATCTAATTTCATCTGAAATTAAAGTATCTCATAAAAAAGTGTCGAAAAACCTGATTTTTCGTCTGGAAGCGCACAGGAAAATCTTCAGCATCTCAAATAGTCACTTTGTGACTAGGTATCTCAGCCATTGGCTACCATACATAGCCCAATACCCATGATCTCCGATTTCAAATTCCGCACCCTAAAAATTTGAGATTGGAGACATCACAAATGAACTATGACATGAAGCGCAGCGGCGCGTACATACAGAACCTGCGTATCCAAAACGGGTACACCCAGAACCAACTGGCCAAAACGCTGAATATGGATCGGAGTCATTTGAGCCGGATCGAATCTGGACAAAAGGCTGTTCGGTAGATTTGTTCATACAGCTTTCTGAATTTTTCCATGTGCCCATAGATTCGCTCATCCTTGGCATGGAGCGGAATAATGCACTGGAGCATGGGAGCAAGGTGCAGTTGAAAAAGGAAATTGCCGAGTTGATCGACAGGCTGACAATGCTCCAGGCCCATCTCTAAGACGGTAGGTGTGTCCCATGGTCACGGGGATTGCCCATCGTTCTCTATCCAACGGATGCCGCGCCATTTACAATAAAACCAAGGCAAACAAGCCTCCTGCACCTTGAAAATTTCATACCAGCAGTACGGATCACCACACGGACAGACGCACAGTGCGTGCCATGACCCGGAGGGAGCGGAAGCTCTCTCCGGGCCGCGATAAAGCCTGTGCGGGGCAGCCAGGCAAGGCTGCCCGTCATCCCAATGGGTTGAAAGCAGTAGAGCCCTGGAATGTGTCCGTGAAGGTCCGCCAAGCCTTATCCGTTACTGTTCCCTATACCTCATCGGGGGTCGAGCTGAGAATACGATGAGTACAAAAAACGAACCGACAAAGGGGAATTTGAGGATGAATACCAACGATAATAGGCACAACCCCCATAATGAGATAGACCACATATTCAAGGACTTACTCCCCACTCGGAACATGGCAGAGCGCCCTGAGCAGTTGGCGCTCTGCCATCGGATGCTGGACGCCATGTTGGAGGGCGGCATCGCCCTGTGTGACGCTGGGACGGGGATCGGCAAGACCTACGCCTATTTGGTGGCTGGGACAGTGTACCACCGCTTCCGCGCCGCCAGCGGGCTCCCCGTCCGGCCCATTTTAATCTCTACCTCCAGCATCGCCCTCCAGACCGCGGCGCGGGACGAATACCTCCCCTTGCTATCCAATCTGCTGACAGAAGACGGCATGATCACACAGCCACTCCAGGCGGTGATCCGCAAGGGAAAGTCCCACTATGTCTGCGATGACCGTCTGGAACGGCGGCTGGGCCAGTTGGATCTCCGAAAGAAAAACTGGAGGGCCGGAAATGCCCTGCTTGCACTGCGGAATGAGCTGGATATGGACGAGATCGCCCATCTCAGCGGCTATGACCGGGAGCGCGTCTGCGTTCCCAAAATCTGCGACTGTTCGCAAGAGACCTGCCGGTATCGTTCTTTTTTGGAGAAGTGCGATTCCGGGCAGTATCCCTTCCAGATATGTAACCACAACCTGCTGCTGGCGGACGCCATCCACCGGGGCAGCGGACGCAGGTCAATCCTCCCGGACACCTGCGCCCTTATCGTGGACGAGGCCCATAAGTTGCCAGAAACGGCCCGCCAGATGTTCGGGGTGACTCTGGCAGCGGAGGATATCCGCGCACTCACCCACAGTCTTCGGGGGGAACGCTTCCTGCTGGCTGCGGAAGTCCTGAACGACAGTGCCAAGGCCCTGCTGCGTAAGCTGGACCGTCCGCCGGAGGACAGGCCCTTCGACCACTACAAAACATCTCTGGCCGCGCCGGAGCGGAGTCTGACAGTGATCGACCGACAGCTCCACGGCCTGCTCGCGCCTGCCACCCGCAGGCGGCTGAACAGCGTGTCTTCTACGGTGTCCCTGTTCCGCCAGGGCAACCCGGACATGGTTTTTTACACCGAGGAGGACACCCGCGGCGGCACCATGCTGTGCGCCACCATTTCCGATCTGACCGCCCAGCTCCGCCGGACCCTCTGGCGGCAGGAACGGCCCGCTGTCCTCACCTCCGCCACCTTGGCCGTGGGCGAGGACTTCCAGCGCTTCAAAGAGGAAACGGGCCTGCTGACCGACAGCCGTGTCACGGAGTCTGTGGCCCCTTCGCCCTTCGACTACCAGAAGAATTGTCTGCTGTATTTACCGCAGGTTCCGCCCAGGCAGAAAGCCATCGCCTACTATGACGAGCTGGCGAAAGAGATCGCCGCCCTGCTGGATGCGGCCCAAGGCCACGCTTTGGCGCTGTTCACGTCCTACGCCGCCATGTCTGCGGTGAAGGAACGCCTGCCAGATCACAGCCTGCGCTATCCGCTGTTCACCATGGGCCGCAGCGCCATCCATACCACGGAGCAGTTCAAGGCCAGTCCCGGCAGTGTGCTGCTGGCGGCGGGGGCCGCCTGGGAAGGATTTGATTTCCCCGGTGACTGCGTGTCCCTGCTGATCATCCCACGCCTGCCCTTTGCCGTCCCGGACGCACTGAAGGAAAAAGAGCGGGAGAACCATCCCAACCTCCAGCTGTTCATCCGGGCGGTGGCGGTGCCGGAGATGCAGATCAAGCTGAAGCAAGGCTTCGGACGGGCTATCCGCACCGAGACTGACACCTGCGTGGTGGCTATCCTGGATGAGCGGGCCGCCGAGGGTAAACGCTACAGCAATGATGTGCTGGCCGCCCTGCCAGAGATGCCGGTCACTGGCAGCCTGGAGGATGTTGCAAGGTTTATCCGCAGCGTGAAAGACAGTGATTATTTTATGGAGGCAGCATCATGAGAGCAAAAAAAGAAAAGCAGAGCTGCAGTGACGAGAACATGGTGGAACTCCGCATTGCTGGTCATTCTGTCAGTCTCAGCTTCGCAAAGGAGCCAGACGCCACAGCTGCCCAGCGTGTCCGAAACTGCCTGATCGACTCGTTTATCCGGCAGGACACGGCGAAACGCGGGGCCGCTTAACGAAAAAGAGCCATGACGCAAAATCCTCGTTTACTTTCCACTGGAAATTCGCTATAATAAAAAGAAAGAACGCAAGGAGGACGGAATATGGAGCAGGAATATATTCTTCGACTCTATGATGCAGACTTGCTGACGTTCTCCCTGTCCGAGCATGGCATCGAGGGCCTGAAAGCCGAGATCCATGAGATCAACCAGGCAGAGCGCAGCCGGTTCCCGTTGGACATGGAACTGAGTGACACGGGACTGCTGAAGTGGCTGCAGCGGCGGGTGATCCCCAAAAATCGCGCCTACGTTGCCGAAATTCTCAAGACCTTCGGCCTGAGTATCAACGACACCAAAGGGATCATTGATGTATGCAAGGGCCTGTCCCTGAACGACAGCTTCTGGGTCGTACCCCAGGGCTTTGCGGGAACCTTTGCACAGTATAACCTGTATGAAAATCGGTTCTCGGAAATTCTATCCCTGGTGGCCTATACGGGAATCGGGCAGAGTGACGCCGCCTTTACTACCTCGCCGGAGCTGACCACCAACGGAATGCTGCCAAAGGGCTGGCGTTTTATTGAGGGAGACGGTATCTATCTGTACAAAGGCGGTACCTCCGGTGCGGCCAATACGGGAAACGAGCCGTACAGTGAGTTCTATGCCAGTCAGATCGCCCAGGCCATGGGGCTCCACGCAGTACGCTACGATCTGGAAAACTGGAAGGGCATCCTGGCATCACGCTGTAAGCTGTTTACAGACATTGACACGGCCTATATTTCCATTGGCCGGATCGTTCGGGAGGGCGGATTGAAAGCCTGCCTGGAGTATTATGAAAAGCTTGGGCCAGAAGCATACGAGGAGATCAAGAGTATGCTGGTGTTCGATGCGGTGATCTACAACGAGGACCGGCACTTCGGCAACTTCGGTGTTCTGCGGAACAATCACAGCGGGGAACTGCTCGGTGCGGCTCCCGTGTTCGACAATGGGCTGTCGCTGTTCAACTTCGCCATGCCGGAGGACTGGAAGGACCTGGACAGTTACGCCAAGACCAGGGGGACGGCCTACGGGGTCAGCTTCGAGAGCGTCTGCCGGGAGGTCATGGGGCCGCTCCAGAGGGAGCAGCTGCGCAGGCTGATTGGCTTCACGTTCCAGCGCCACCCCAAGCTGAATCTCCCGGAGGAGAGGCTGACGGCAATGGAGCGCCATGTGCAGAAGCGAGTGCGACAGCTGATGGAGCTGACGCCAGTCCGGGAAAAAGGAAAAAAGCGCTCCGAACAGGAGCGGTGATCAGAAAAGTGGGGCCGTCCAGTCAGATGGGCGGCCCCGCTTCCCATATTTCCGGCACTGAGAGTGTTCGGGAAAACCAGTGGATATCGGGCGTAAGATGTGAGATAATTTGCTTGGCAAAAGCCAGGCGCACCTTGAAAACTTCATATTGACAGGTGTCCGATTCTCTCACACGACTGGAACATAATTTTAGAGAGGACGGATCCAAATGGCTGAACGAGTCGATTGTTTATATCGTGTTTCCACAACCAAGCAGGTTGATCACGATGAGCAGAATCAGGCGGATATCCCTGTCCAGCGCAAAGCCTGCCGGGAGTTTGCCGCAAAGATGGGCTGGACCATCGTACACGAGGAGCAGGAGAACGGCGTGTCCGGTTACAAGGTCAGCGCCAATGACCGGGACAAGCTGCAGCTTCTCAAAGAGAGGGCCGAGCAGGGCAAGTTCGACATCCTGCTGGTGTTCATGTTTGACCGCCTGGTCCGCAAATCGGATGAGACGCCCTTTGTGGTGGAGTGGTTCGTAAAACACGGCATCCGGGTCTGGAGCGTCAACGAGGGAGAACAGCGGTTTGAGTCCCATACAGACCGGCTCACCAACTACATTCGGTACTGGCAGGCAGATGGAGAGAGCCAGAAAACTTCCATCCGCACCAAGACGGCCCTGGGCCAGATGGTGCAGGAGGGCCGTTTCCGGGGCGGAAGCGCCCCCTATGGCTACCGGCTGGCCCCCAGCGGAATCTCCAACAAGAGGAAGCATGAGGTCTACAAGCTGGAGATCGATGAGGATGAGGCCCGTGTGGTACGCATGATGTTCAACCTGTGCGTTGGTTCTGGCTATGGCCGGTGCAAGATCGCCAACCTGATCAGCGGCCAAGGCATCCAGACGAGGACCGGAGGTAGCTGGCATGAGGCCACTGTAGGTCACATCCTGCACAACATCACCTACATGGGTGTCCTGCGAAGCGGGGAGAGCCAGTCGGAGGTGTTTCCTGAACTACAGATCATTGATCCCATCACATTTGAGCTGGCACAGAAGCTGATGACAGAGCGGGTCAACGAGTTCAATGAACAGCGTACCCTGCCCAGGAACACCAGCGGACAGTCTATGCTCTCCGGCAACCTGTTCTGCGGCCACTGCGGCGGCAGGCTCACCTTGACCACTAACGGCACAGTGCGTAAAAATGCCGATGGAGTGCAGGTAGCCCGCAGGCGGATTCGCTACGTCTGCTACAACAAGACCCGCCACCGCGCCGAGTGCAGCGGTCAGACCGGATACACGATGCACATTCTGGACGGCATGGTGACGGAGGTGCTGCACCAAATCTTCGACAGGATGAAATCTGTCCGTGAGGACGAGATCGTCTCCCGGACGCAGATGAATGTGACGGCGGATGTGAAAAACCAACTCACCGCAGCAAAGCGGGAGTTCACAAGGGCTACCAGGGAATACGATGCGGTAAAGTCGAAGCTGATGGCAATTATTCGAGGGGAAAGCAATTTACCCGAGAGTGTAATCTCAGAAATGGCTGAAGATGCCAAAAAGAAAATGATGGCTGCCAGCGAAAAGGTCAGCGCCCTGAACGCAGAGATGGAACAGAGCAACAGCCGCACCAATGAGATTCGAAGGGATTACCAGAGTATTATGAAGTGGTCGGAGATATTTGACAGCAGCGATGTGGCAGTTAAAAAAATGGTCGCTGGGTACCTGATTAAAAAGATCAGCGTCTACTCCGGCTACCGGCTCCACATTGAGTTCAACATCAACTTCGCACAGTTCGAGCTGGGACTGGATATCCCCAACGAATACCACGCAGAGGATCTGGCTTAAAAAGGAAACGCCCTGCCAGTGACAGGACAGACTCATTCAGCGCTCAGACTTGACAGAAGGGTTCACCGTGGTTAAAATACAGGCAAAAGGGACTTTGTGTCAGTCCAGTGGGGAAATACCTCGAAAAAGCCACTGTGGGGGTGCTTTACCGATAACTCGGGAGAGCGCTTGAATGGCATTCAAGCGCTCTCCCAGCTGAGCACTCCACCGACTGAAACCGTTGCAATCACAGGTTTTTTAGCCCCTGCACTCTTGATTATTTCAAGTGTAGCACGCTTGATTCTTACAAAACTATGGTATCACGAAAGGGCGGAAAAGTCAACTTTTTCGGCCCTTTTTCTGCACCCTCAAAGGCCCATGCCCTTGACCCGCCGATAGAATGTATTGGGCTTTAGCCCTACCTCCTGCATGGCGGCGGTGGCGGTTATCTCTCCCGCCCTCCATCTGGCGCAAACCGCTTTGAATTGCGTTTCGTCTACGTCCAACGGCTTTCGTCCCTTGTACTTGCCCGCGCCTTTGGCAATCTCTATGTCAGCGCCAGTGATAAAATGTAAAAAAACGCCGAGGAAAAAATGTAGTTTTGT
>CAJTUD010000052.1 GCA_910579725.1 uncultured Oscillospiraceae bacterium
ATCCTGAAAGTTTCCGGCAAGGCGGACAACAAAGCCGACGCGGAGCGCAAGATCAAGGCGGCGGTGGCCAACGCCAACCATGGCGCCAGCAAAATGTCCGTGACCATCATGGGCACTGCCTCCCTGGTGGCCTCCCAATGCGTGGCCATGGTGGGCCTGGGGAAAATGTCCGGGAAATATTACATTGACCAGATCACCCACCACATCGGCGGCAGCGGATACAACATGGACCTGGACCTGTCCCTGGTGGAATGAGGAGAGGAGGCGCACATGGGAAACGAGATCCGGCTGGGCAAGGTTTCAGCCGTGGACCACCCCGCCGGCATGGTGCGGGTGGTGTACCACGAAAAAGACGACGACGTGACCCGCATGATCCCCATTCTGTCCACGGTTTTTTCCGGGGTTTACAGCATGCTTAAGAAAACAGCCGGATATCCTCTAGAGCGGCTGCCGGTCCCCGGTCAGACGTGTCCCATAGAGGAAAACTGCTTTTCCGCCACCTGACGGCGGTTCTTTTCCTGATAATGCCCGAAACAGCATAAAGGCCGGCGCAGCTGACACCATGCCGGCCTTCGTTATAAATATTTTTTATGCCGCCGCACAACTGGCGAGGGATTTATTTCTTTTTACGAAGCTTCAGCTGAAGGTTCTGCCGTTCCGCCGACTCCCTGAGCAGCTCAGCCGCGCAGGCAGCCCGCTCTTTCAGCGGGGGTTGTTTCCACATGGGCTCCTTCGTCAACTGACGGACAATTCTCCGCAGCTCCGGCAGCTCCAGCAGATTTACCGCCGTATATAAAAATATTTTCCGCCGCCCATCGTCGAAATGCGTAAGCAGGAGGTCCAGAATTTCGATTTTCTCACGCTGTCCAGCGTTATACGCCGACTCTCCAATCTCTTCGACCCGCTGCAAATCCGCATTCCGCCGCTGATGGGTAATAAAGGAGTCAAATTCATCAAACCCCAGGTACTTCTCGCAGGGATAGCAACTGCATCTGCTGCAATACGCCGGTCCTTCGTGCTCCAGACTGCACCGCGCGAGCTTGCAGGACTGGTTCCCCTCTCCACCGCCGCAGCCGGGGCAGTACCCGCCCAAGCGCATAGGGCAGAGTCCGCAGTTCAGTCCGCAGAGGGACAGCAGCAGATTGTCACGGATAAATCCCTTCATGTCACTCGTCCAGCTTGAGCACCGCCATGAATGCCTCTGTGGGCAGCTGTACTGTTCCCAGGTTCCGCATCTTCTTTTTGCCCTCTTTCTGCTTCTCCAGCAGCTTCTTTTTTCGGGTGATGTCGCCGCCATAGCACTTGGCCAGCACGTCCTTGCGCATGGCCTTCACCGTCTCGCGGGCAATAATCCGGCCGCCGATAGCCGCCTGAATAGGCACCTCGAAAAGCTGGCGGGGAATGTTTTCCTTCAGCTTTTCGCACAGCCGCCGGGCCCTGGGATAGGCTTTGTCCCGGTGGACGATGAAGCTCAGCGCGTCCACCTGATCCCCGTTGAGCAGCAAGTCAACCTTCACCAGATCGCTCTCCCGGTAGTCTGATAGCTCGTAGTCCAGAGAGGCGTAGCCCTTGGTATGGGCCTTCAGGGTATCAAAAAAGTCGTAGATGATCTCGTTGAGGGGCATCTGATAGTGGAGCTCTACCAGGTGAGTGTCCAAATACTGCATATCTTTAAACTCTCCCCGGCGGTCCTGACACAGGGGCATGATGTTGCCCACATACTCGTTGGGAGAGATGATGGAAACCTTCACATAGGGCTCTTCCGCTGAGGCGATGACGCCGGGGTCTGGATAATTGTGCGGATTATCCACATTAACCACAGTGCCGTCAGTTTTCGTCACCTTGTAGATGACAGAGGGCAGAGTGGTGATAAGATCCAGATCAAACTCCCGCTCCAGCCTCTCCTGAATCACCTCCATATGGAGCATTCCAAGAAAGCCGCACCGGAAACCGAACCCCAGAGCCACAGAACTCTCGGGCTCAAAGGTCAGGGAGGCGTCGTTAAGCTGCAATTTTTCCAGCGCTTCCCGCAGATCCGGGTACTTGCTGCCATCCTCTGTGTATACGCCGCAGTAGACCATGGACTGGGCCTGCCGGTAGCCGGGGAGCGGTTCCGGCGCGGGGTTCTCCTGGCCGGTGATGGTATCGCCCACCTCGGTGTCCCGGACGTTCTTGATGGAGGCGGTGAGATAGCCTACCTGCCCTGCCTGCAGCTGGGTGCAGCTCTCATAGCCCAAAGGCCGCAGCAGGCCGCACTCCAGTACCTGATACTGAGCTCCGGAGGCCATCATTTTGATGGACATTCCCTTTTTCAGGGTGCCGTCCATGATCCGGAAATAGACGATCACGCCCTTGTAGGCGTCGTAGTAGCTGTCGAAAATCAGCGCCCGCAGAGGAGCACCGGGATCCCCGGCAGGCGCGGGGATGTTCTGCACCACGTCCTCCAGAACCGCGGGGATATTTAGTCCCACCTTGGCGGAAATTTCTGGCGCGTCCAGAGCAGGAATGCCGATGATGTCCTCAATTTCGTGCTTGACCCGCTCCGGGTCGGCGGCGGGCAGATCGATCTTGTTGATGACCGGACGGATCTCCAGATCGTTATCCAAGGC
This sequence comes from uncultured Oscillospiraceae bacterium, assembly GCA_910579725.1. GTDB lineage: Bacteria > Bacillota > Clostridia > Oscillospirales > Oscillospiraceae > Pelethomonas. Next base: position 2,610 of record CAJTUD010000052.1, read on the forward strand.
CAGGTAGGTGTTGGCCAGAGTCTGGGCTTCGATGCCCTGGCTGGCGTCCACCACCAGTACGGCCCCTTCGCAGGCAGCCAGAGAGCGGCTGACCTCGTAGTTGAAATCCACGTGGCCGGGTGTGTCTATGAGATTCAACGTGTACTCTCCGCCGTCCTGAGCCTGATAGTTGAGTGTGACAGCCCGGGCCTTGATGGTGATGCCTCGTTCCCGCTCCAGATCCATGTTGTCCAGCAGCTGGCTCTCCATCTCCCGCTCAGAGACGGCACCGCAGGCCTCCAGAAGACGGTCGGCAAGGGTGGACTTGCCGTGGTCAATATGGGCGATGATAGAAAAATTTCTGATTTTTGTCTGATCCATTTCCTTTACCTCTATGCGCCAAGCCGGCGCGAATTTGTTTCATAACGCCGGCAGACGGTTATTCCTCCAGCTTTTTGATCCGCTCGTCCGCGCTGTGAAAAACCTGTGCCATGGACTGGGAATACCCCTGGTACTCTTCTGTCAGGGATTGGGCGTCCATGGGCGGATACTCTCCCCGGTATGCCTCCAGCGCCTTGGCGAATTGAATGCGGGAGAGCGTCATGTCTGCCGAAAGGACATCCATGTCAAAGCTGATGCGCCCGGTGGAAAAATAGCTCTCGTTTCCCCCGGCGGCCCGGTAGAGCTGCCGGAAAATCTGGTAGAGCGCTCCACTGAGATACGCGCCCGCGTGAGCAACCGCGTCTTTGTTGTTGGTGCGGCCCAGCAGGTCAAACAGTACACTGGCGGTGTTGACAATCAGCTTCTTCTGGAACTTTGCCATGACGCTGCCCTTCAGGTCCTCCTTGGCCTCGCTGGCATCCGCCAGTTCCTCCGCCTCGATCACCGCTCCGTCCCGGCTGAGACTCCGTCCCAGCAGATAGTCCGCTGAAACATGGTAATAATCGCAGGCTTTGGTCACAAATGCCAGTCCCGGCTCCCGGATGCCGTTTTCGTAGTGACTCAGCAGCGCCTGACTGATGCCCAGCGCTGATGCCGCCTTTCTCTGGCTGATGCCCTTCTCCTGTCGGAGGAGGGATAAAACTCGTGAAAAATCCGCGTTCATATTGTTCTCCCACCCGATATCTTGTTCTCTTTTCCCCGCGCCAAAGGCACAATACGAGATGTATAGTATACCAGCTGGTATACCGTTTGTAAAGAAGATTTCTGAAAATTGTGCAGAATTTGTACCACATTGGCAAATGCGTTTCCGCCGCAGGCTCATCAAAGGCTGCCGCAGCGGTCCCATGAGGAAAAAGGAGGCTTCCCGGCAAGCCGGGAAGCCTCCTTCCTCGTCTCAGAAATTATCTCCTGTTGTACACCTCGATACCTTTGGCCAGCAGCTCCATGGCCCGTTCCAGATCCTTTTGCTTGAGCACATAAGCGATACGAATCTCATTGACGCCCATGCCCGGCGTAGCGTAGAAGGACTCGCCGGGAGCGAACATAACCGTGTCGCCGTTGTCGTCAAAATCTGTCAGCAGCCATTTCTGGAACTCGTCGGCACTGTCTACCGGCAGCGCGGCCATCAGGTAGAAAGCCCCTCTGGGACACTCGCAGATAACTCCAGGGATTTCCTTCAGTTTGGCCACCACCGTGTCCCGGCGGCGCTTGTACTCCTCCCGTACGGCGGCAAAATACTCCGGTCCCACGTCATACAGAGCGGCAGAAGCCACTTGATCCAGAGTTGCCACGGATAGCCTTGCCTGACAGTACTTGAGGGCCTCGCCCATCAGCTCCCGGTTCCGGCTGATGATGCATCCAATTCGGGCGCCGCAGGCGGAGAACCGCTTGGACACCGTGTCGATCACCACCACGTTTTCCGCCGCGCCGTCAAATTGCCCCAGAGATTGCAGGGGCTCCCCGGCGTATACGAACTCCCGGTAGGCCTCGTCTCCGATAAGAAACAGACCGTGTTCCTTGGCCACGTCCACCATCATTCTCATTTCCTCCGGAGTGAGCACGTTTCCGGTGGGGTTGCCGGGATTGGTGCAGACGATGGCCCGGGTACGGGCATTGATCTCCGCCTCGATTTTGGCCCGGTCCGCATAGTGGTATCCCTCCTGTGGCGTGGTGTGGACAGGGTGAATCACTGCGCCGCAGGTGTTGACCATGGTGTTGTAATTGGGGTAAAAGGGCTCGGGGATCAGAACTTCATCTCCGTCGTCCAGAATGCAGTTGAAAACGATTTGCAGCGCCTCGCTGCCTCCGGTGGTAATCAGGATATCGTCCTTTTCAAAATGCATCCCCAGGTTATCGTAGTATTTCTGAATTGCCTGGATCAGCACTGGCATTCCCGGCGACTCCGCATATTCCAGCACCGGCAGCCGGAAATTCCTCACGGCTTCAAAATACTGGGCGGGGGTTTCGATGTCAGGCTGACCGATATTCAGATGATAGATTTTCTTTCCGGCCTCTTTGGCCGCCACCGCAAAGGGATGGAACTTCCGCATAGGGGAAAGACCGCATTTTTTGACCTTGCTGGAAAATTTCATAAATTTATTCCTCATTTTCTCCCCCCATGGGGGAACTGGCCGCCGAAAAATCTGAGGCGCTCCGGCCAAAAGATAGAATCATTCTATTTTTTGAGCGTCTCCACCCACTCGCCGTACTTCTTGATGTTCGCATCCCTTTCTGCTGCGTCCGCACCCTTGGTGAGAATGTAAACCTTGATCTTTGGCTCCGTACCGGAGGGTCGGACAATAATGGAGGTGCCATCTGCAAGCTCAAAACGGAGAACATTGGAACCGGACAGCTCCATAGCGGTTTTTGCGCCGGTGACGCAGTCCACCACGCTGCCATCCGCGTAGTCCTTGAACTGAACCACCCCCACACCGGAGATTTCGGCAGGGGGAGCCTCCCGCAGGGACTTCATCAGCTTTGCCATGTCCGCCAGACCGTCCAGACCGGGCATTACCAGATTGTGGGTCTTCTCACCATAGAAACCATGCTTTTCGCAGAGCGCCTGATAGGCGTCCAGCACCGTCATGCCCTTGGCGTAGTAATAGGCTGCCATCTCCGTGAGCAGAAGGGACGCAGTGACAGCGTCCTTATCCCGGACATAGTCGCCGAGCATGTAGCCATAGCTCTCCTCGTAAGAAAAGACCACTTTCCCTTCGCCGCTGCCCTCCAGGGCGTTTTTCTTCTCGGCGATAAACTTGAAGCCCGTGAAGGTGTCGTAGCAGGCCGCTGCGTAGCTTTCGGCCACCGTTCGGGCCATTTCCGTGGTGACGATGGTTTTCAGAGCGACCGGGTTGGAGGGCAGCTTGCCGGTGCGCTTCATGGCGTCCAGCATGTAATCAAGCAGCACCACACCGGTCTGGTTGCCGGTCATGACCTTGTACTCGCCGTCCTTGTCTCGGACCATGATGCCCACCCGGTCGCTGTCCGGGTCGGTGCCCAGGATAAAGTCCACATCATTGGCCCTGGCCAGCTCCACGGCCAGATAGAAACCCTCCGGATTCTCCGGGTTAGGAGACTTGACGGTGGGAAAATTTCCGTCGATGACCATCTGCCTGGGCTCACAGAGGAGATGCTTCACCCCGGCCCGGGTCAGGGCCTCGGGAACCAGCTTGTGGCCGCAGCCGTGGAAGGGGGTGTAAACCAGCTTGAAGCTGTCCGCCACGGAAGGAATGGCCTCCGCATCGATGGCCATGGCCATAACCTCTTTCAGGAAGGCTTCATCGGTTTCCTGTCCCATGACAGTGATCATGCCGGCCTGGACGGCCTCGTCGTAGGGCATGATCTTCACGCCGGTGAAGATATCGATCTTCTCCAGCTCCCGGGCGATGGCGTCGGCGTGCTGCGGCGGCAGCTGGGCCCCATCCTCCCAGTAGACCTTATAGCCGTTGTACTCCTTTGGATTGTGGCTGGCGGTGACGTTGATGCCCGCCTGACAGCCGTAGTGGCGTACGGCGAAGCTCAGCTCCGGAGTGGGGCGCAGAGACTCGAAGATGCGCACCTTGATTCCCGCGGCGGCGCAGACCTCAGCGGCGGCCCGGGCAAACTCCATACCGTGGAGGCGGCAGTCCATGCAGATGGCCACGCCCTTCTCCCTGGCTTTCTCTCCCTCTGCGCAGATGACGTTGGCAAAGCCCTGGGTGGCGTGGCGCACCACGTAGAGGTTCATATGGTGCAGCCCCATGGCCATGGTGCCGCGAAGGCCGGCGGTGCCGAACTCCAGAGGGCCATAGAACCGGCTCTCAATCTCCTTGGGATCGTCCTTGATGGCTTCCAGCTCGGCGTGCTCTTCGGGGGTCAGCACATCACTGCCCAGCCATTTCTGATATTCCTTCAAATAGTCCATGAGAATCATTCCTCCTTCTCTTTTATGCGCGGCTGACGATAGGGTTATTGTACCAAATTTTCTCTTCGGGTTCAAGGGGAAGAGGCGGTTTTTCACAAATTACCCGGGCGGCCGCTTTTCTTTTGAAAAAAGATGTGGAATTTCATATTGAAATGGGGGAGAATTTACAGTATACTCATAGAATACATCAAAGTGTATTCAGGAGGAGCGCATGAGCACTGTCATCACGTCTATTGACCGCCTCTCTCCGGCGGAGCGGGCCGGAGTCCGGACGGGAGAACGGCTCATCTCCATCGGCGGCCAGCCGGTGGAGGATGTGCTGGACTACCGGTTCTTTGGCTACGACGCGGACCCGGAGCTGGAGCTGGAGAGTCCCGACGGCTCCCGGCGCACTCTGCGGGTGAAAAAGTCGGAAGCGGAGGAGCTGGGACTCAACTTTGAAACCTATCTGATGGACGAGCCCCGGCCATGCGCTAACCACTGCCTGTTCTGCTTTGTGGACCAGATGGCACCCGGGTGCCGGGACACCTTGTATTTCAAGGACGACGACGCGCGGCTGAGCTTTCTTATGGGAAACTATATCACCCTGACCAACCTCTCCCCCCGGGAGGCACAGCGGATCATAGACCTTAGAATCAGCCCTATAAATGTTTCCGTCCACGCCACGGATCCCCGCCTGCGGTCCGCCCTGCTGGGAAACAAGGCGGGGGGCGAAAGTCTGGAATACATGAAGCGCTTCGGCAGGGCGGGAATCGTCATGAATGGACAGATTGTCCTCTGCCCCGGGTACAACGACGGGGACCAGCTTCAGAGGACCATGGAAGACATGGCCGCCTGGGGATTTGCCAGCTGCTCGGTAGTGCCTGTGGGCCTGACAAAATTCCGGGAGGGACTGTCGAAGCTCCGGCCTGTGGACCAGACGCTGGCCAATCAGATCATCGAGCAGGTGGACGCCTTCGGGGAGAAGTGCCTGAAGCAATACGGCAGCCGGATGTTCTTCTGCTCGGACGAGCTGTATCTCCGGGCGGGAAGGCCGCTGCCGGAGGAGGACTACTACGAGGATTATGTCCAGATCGAAAATGGCGTGGGGATGCTGCGCAGCCTGATCAGTGAGTTCGAGGCCGGCCTGCGGCTGGAGGCCGGACCCGTGAAAGCTTCGCCTTACACCATCGCCACCGGCGTCAGCGCCCAGCCGTTTTTGCAGGAGCTGGCAGACAAGGCCCGGGAAAGGACTGGCGCGGCGGGTCAGGTGATCGCCATTGTCAACGACTTTTTCGGCCGCACCATTGACGTGGCGGGACTTGTCACCGGCGGGGACCTGATTGCCCAGCTGAAGGGCAAAGCGCTGGGAGAGCGGCTTCTGATTCCGATAAATATGCTGCGCCACGGGGGCGACGTGTTTCTGGACGATCTTCGTGTGCCGGATGTGGAGCAGGAATTGGGTATACCGGTGACTGTGGTGGAGCAGGACGGGTTCGACCTGCTGGACGCCATGCTGGGGAGAAAATAAGACAAATCATGTAAGCGGAACGTTTGTATATATCGTTCTGACTGAGTTCGTCCATCCCGGATGTGGGCTCCTGATTTTTACAGCACAAGTCTATATGGGGAGATTCAACGATGTCTGTCATGAGATAGTCCTACTTGTGTAGATATGTTATGGTATACAGCAAAGTTTTCGGGTAGTTAATGGGAACACTGCAAAATTTTGCGGTGTCAAGAAAATAAAAATTATGGAACATTCAGAGTATATATTGCGAATAATGAAGGAGCGAAATATCACATTTTACCGCATGGCGAAAGAGACTGGTATTTCAGAAAGTCTGTTCGGCGCATGGAAGAAAACCAACGTCAAAAGTTTATTCCGGAAATCTGGTGTTGATTGCCGCTTTTCTGGGATGTTCCATAGACTAACTCCTGGGCCGGACGGATAACCCGGAGATCCGCCAGTCCGCATGGGGCCGCCTGCGGCGGCCTTAGCGCTAAAAGCGCCGCTGCCGCGGCAGAATCAAAGAAAAGAAATAATTCCCCTCTCGCCCAAAGGGCGCGAAGAAGGAGCAGAACTATGCCAAAACCGATGATTGCGATTGTAGGCCGCCCCAACGTAGGCAAATCCGCCCTGTTCAATAAGTTAATCGGGCAAAGGGTATCTATCGTAGAAGATACTCCCGGCGTTACCCGGGACAGAATCTACGGGGAATCCGACTGGAACGGAAGAAAATTTATCTTAATTGACACCGGAGGCATTGAGCCCCGTACCGACAGCGAAATTCTGTCCTTCATGCGGGAACAGGCTCTGCTGGCCATCGGGCACGCAGACGTGATCGTCTTTCTCACCGACATCAAAACCGGGCTCACCGCCTCCGACCAGGAGGTGGCGGGCATGTTGCAAAGAAGCGGCAAGCCCATCGTTCTGGCGGTGAACAAAATGGACGCCACCGGAACTGTGAACCCGGACTTCTACGAGTTTTACAATCTGGGCCTGGGGGACCCCATCGCCGTGTCGGCGGTCCACGGCCACGGAACCGGGGACCTGCTGGACGAGTGTGTGAAGTATTTCCCCCCCGAGTGGGAGGACGAAGAGGAAGACGACCGCGTCCAGGTGGCTGTCATCGGCAAGCCCAACGTGGGCAAGTCCTCCCTGACCAATAAAATTCTGGGCCAGCAGCGGACCATTGTCAGCGACGTGGCAGGCACCACCCGGGACGCCATCGACAGCTATTTTGAGAACGAAACGGGAAAGTACGTCTTCATCGACACCGCCGGAATGCGGAAAAAGTCCAAGGTGGATGAGTCCATCGAGCGCTACAGCGTGCTGCGGGCCCAGATGGCCATTGAACGGGCGGACGTGTGCCTGATTCTGATCGACGCCCAGGAGGGCGTTACAGAGCAGGACACCAAGGTGGCCGGCATGGCCCATGAGGCCGGAAAGGCCAGTATCATCGTGGTCAACAAATGGGACCTGATTGAGAAAGACGGCAAGACCATGGACAGGATGCGGGAGGATATCCGCAGGGACCTGGGATATATGACCTACGCGCCTATCCTGTTCATCTCTGCCATGACCGGGCAGCGGGTGGAGCGGCTGTTCGAACTCATCCAGTACGTGAACAATCAGGCGGCCACGAGGATCACCACGGGGATGCTCAACTCGGTGCTGGCGGACGCCCAGACACGGGTACAGCCGCCTACGGACAAGGGCCGGCGGCTGAAAATCTACTATATGACCCAGTCGGGAGTGAAGCCTCCCCACTTTATCTGCTTCTGCAACGACGCGCGTCTGTTCCACTTCTCCTACCAGCGGTATCTGGAGAATCAGATCCGCAATGTGTTCGGTCTGGAGGGAACGCCCATAAGAATGACGATTCGTCAGAAAGGCGACAAGGAGGATTGATTGCTATGAATATGCAGGGGCCGGAAACTCTTTTTTGGCTGAAATTCGCCGCTGTTTTTCTGCTTCCCATTGCGCTGGAGGCGTATTTCTGCGGTTGTTTCAACGGGGCGGTCATCGTCTCCAAGTATATCCTGCGCAACGACATCCGCAATCATGGCAGCGGCAACGCGGGGCTGACCAATTTCTACCGCACCTTCGGCGGACCTCTGACGCTGGCGGTGATTCTGACGGATGTCGTCAAGGCCGTTGTGGCAATCTGGCTGGGCGTTCTGTGGATAGGCCAGCTTCCCAATGGGGCTATCCTTGCCAAATACTGGGCGGGGCTGTTCTGTCTGCTGGGGCACATGTTCCCTTGCATGTTCCACTTCAAAGGGGGCAAGGGCATCCTCTCCGGCGGAACCATCGCCATCATGATCGACTGGCGGATCGCCCTGGTGGTCTGGGGCGGATTTCTGCTGCTGGCGGTGCTGACGAAGTACGTATCTCTGGGGTCTCTGTGGGCCGGAGCCAGCTTCCCCTTTATCAGTTGGTACTGCTACCCCTATCTGGCGGTTGTGGTGCTGGCGTTTCTCATCGGAGGGCTGGTGGTCTGGCAGCACCGGGCCAATATCAGGCGGCTGCTGGCAGGAACAGAGAATAAATTTTCCCTGCACAAGAAAAAGCAGGAATAGGAGGCGCGGGATGAACATCACCGTACTGGGCAGCGGCGGCTGGGGCACCGCCCTGGCGCTGCTGCTGGCGGACAACGGACATGACGTGACGCTGTGGTCCCACTCGGCCCAACGCAATGCGCTGCTGGAACGAACAAGGGAGAATCCGAGGCTTCCCGGGGTGCTGCTCCGGCCGGAGCTGAAGCTGAGCGCGGATATGGGCTGCGCGGCGGAAAGCGAGATCGTGGTGATGGCCGCGCCGTCCTTCGCCGTAAGGGAGACAGCCAGATTGGCCGCGCCGCGGCTGCGGGAGGACGTGGTGGTGGTATCTGCCGCCAAGGGCATCGAGCGGGACACCGCGCTGTGCATGACCCAAGTCATTGAAGAGGAGCTGGGCGGCAAGGGCCGGACGGTGGCCCTGTCGGGACCCTCCCATGCGGAGGAGGTGGGACGGGGTGCGCCCACCGGATGTGTGGCCGCCGCCCGGGACATGGCGGCGGCGGAGCTGGTGCAGGATGTGTTCATGAACGCCCGGTTCCGGGTGTACACCAACAGCGATGTGCTGGGCGTGGAGCTGGGTGCGGCGCTGAAAAACGTGCTGGCTCTGTGCTGCGGTGTCAGCGACGGCATGGGCCTGGGAGACAACACCAAGGCTCTGCTCATGACCCGGGGTATGACGGAAATGGCCCGGCTGGGGGTGGCTCTGGGCGGAAAGAAGGAGACTTTCGCCGGACTGAGCGGCATGGGAGATCTGATTGTAACGTGCACGTCCATGCATTCCAGAAACCGGCGGTGCGGCATTCTGGTAGGCCAGGGTAAATCCGCCCGGGAGGCCATGGAGGAAGTAGGCGCCGTAGTGGAGGGGTACTACGCCGCCTTCAGCACCCATCAGCTGGCGGAAAAGGCAGGGGTGGAAATGCCGGTTTGCCAATGCGCCTATCAGGTGCTGTACGAAGGGAAGAGTGTTCATCAGGTGGTAGACGGGCTCATGCGCCGGGATAAAAGGCGGGAAGCGGACGAGAGCTGGATCTGACCCGCCCGCGCATAGCGGAAGGAGGGAGCGGCATGGAGGATAAAATCGCAAAGTGGGCCGCAGAGCTCCAGAGCCTTGCACAGGCCGGACTGTTTTACGGCCGGGATGATTTTGACCGGGAGCGTTATCAGCGGGTCAGGGAGATTTCCGCCGAAATGATGGTGGAACGGACGGGGCTTCCTTTGGAGAAAGTATCCGGCCTTTTCTGCGGCGATATGGGGTACCAAACGCCGAAAGTGGACACCAGAGCGGCGATTTTCCAGAACGGCAGGATATTGCTGGTCCGCGAGAGAAACGGAACCTGGTCCCTGCCGGGAGGCTGGTGTGACTACAATTTGTCTCCCGCAAACAATGTGGTCAAGGAGGTCAGGGAAGAGGCGGGACTTGACGCGTCCGTCAAAATGCTGATTGCCGTTCAGGACCGGCAAAAGCATAATCTTCCGCAGTACGCCTATGGAGTGGTCAAGATTTTTTATCTCTGCGAATCGCTGGGCGGGGACTTTGTCCCCAACATGGAAACCAGTGAAAGCGGTTACTTTCCGGAGAATGGCCTGCCTCCTCTGGCAGTTGAAAAGCGCAGCGAGGAACAGGTGGGAATGTGCTTTCGTGCGTATCAGGCGGAGGTCTGGACGGCGCAGTTCGATTGATTGAGTGAGAAGGTATCTATGCGGATTGAGGAAGTAAAGAAATCCCAACGGAAAAAGGGCCGGTTTCTGATCCGGCTGGAGGATGGGGACATTCTTCGGGTGACGGAGGATGAGCTGCTGCGGTTCGGACTTCGGACCGGGCTGGAGCTGGACGGGGAAACTCTGGAGGCGGTAAGGGCCTCTGTGAAATCGTCCTCCGCCAAGGCGGCAGCGGCGAATATGATCGGAAGCCGGGCGCTGTCCAAGAGGGAACTGACTAGGCGGCTGATCCTAAAAGGTAACGACGAGTCCGACGCCCAGGCGGCGGCGGACTGGCTGGAGGACATCGGTGCTGTGGACGATGCAGGCTATGCCGCCGCCTTGGCGCGGCATTACGGCGGAAAAGGCTATGGACCGGCCCGGGTAAGAGAGGAGCTGCGCCGCAGGGGCGTGGATCGTTCGCTTTGGGACGGGGCTCTGGAGGAGATGCCGGAGGCGGCGGAGATTCTGGACGGGCTGATTCGGAAGAAGTGCAGGGGAGAGCTGTCAGATCCAAAGGAAAAGAAACGGGTCAGCGACGGACTGCTGCGGCGTGGTTTTGCCTGGAGCGATATACGGGCCGCCATGGGACGGTATACGGAGATGATGGAGGACGGGTATGATTAGGGAAGTCCGTTTTTATGATGAAACTGACGATGGAAAACTGAAATTCGTGGTGATCCTGGCCCGGTCCGGCGGGAAGTGGGTATTCTGCAAGCACAGGGAACGGACCACCTTGGAAATCCCCGGAGGACACCGGGAACCGGGGGAGCGTATTGTGGAAACCGCCACCCGTGAGCTGCGGGAGGAAACGGGCGCGAAGGAGTTCGCCATCTGGCCTGTGTGCGTGTACTCTGTAGTCCGGGATGACGCTGCGGAGTCCTTTGGCGGACTGTACGCGGCAGAGATAGAGTCCTTTGAAAAAGAAATACATAGCGAGATAGAAAAGATCATCCTGCTGGACGAACCTCCGGAAGAAAACTGGACATATCCGGATATCCAGCCGCATTTGATGAAGGAAGCTGCCCGGCGCAGCGTCTTTAAATAACGCTCCATCCCTCGTCCCGGGAGAATCCGAAGCAATACGGTAGGGACTGCTGGCAACATCATTGAACAGATGCTTTGCGGTCTACAGGACAAGCGCAAATATATTCAAAAAACGAGGAAATTCTTACATCGCAAGGATTAAACACGTTTTTGCCTACTTTTGCTGCGGGGTAAAAGTAGGCGCGGAGTCCGGGGCCGCGCAGGTTCCGGGCCGATTCAAGAAGGAATTACCCTTGCCGCCCAAAGGGCGGCAAAGAAAGAAGGCATCTATGCCATATAAACTCCATTTCATTTCCCTGGGGTGCGCCAAAAACGTAGTCAACTGTGAGCAGATGATGGCCCTCTGCCAGGAGGCGGGGCACACCCTGTGTCCTGCCCCGGAGGGGGCGGACGTGGTCATCGTCAACACCTGCGGCTTCCTCTCCTCCGCCAGCGAGGAAGCGATTCAGAATATCCTGCAAATGGCAGAGCTGAAGGCCCGGGGACAACTGAAAAAAATCCTTGTCACCGGGTGCATGACCCAGCGGTACGGAGAGGACGTGCCTGCGGAGCTGCCGGAGGTAGACGGTATTCTGGGCACCGGGAGCTACAAGGACATTGTCTCCGCTGTGGAAGATGTGATGACCGGAAAGCATCCCCGGTACTTTGGCAACATCGACGCGCCGGTGGACGAGTTCGGCCGGGTACTGACCACGCCGCCTTGGTACGCCTACCTGCGGATTGCCGAGGGATGCGGCAATTGGTGCGCGTTCTGCATCATCCCCAAACTGCGTGGAAAGTACCGGAGCAGACCCATGGACAAGGTGCTCCATGAAGCCCGGGAGCTGGCAGAGCGAGGCGTGAAGGAACTCATCGTGGTGGCCCAGGACATCACCCGCTACGGCTCCGACTGGGATGGGGAACATCATCTGGCAGATTTGCTGGAGGAGCTGTGTAAGCTGGATTTCCATTGGATACGGCTGCATTATCTGTATCCGGACCAGATGGACAGCCGGCTCATCGACATCATCGCCCGTGAGGAGAAGATTCTGAAGTATTTGGACATTCCCTTGCAGCACTGCAACGACGCCATTTTAAAGAAAATGAACCGTCGCGGAGACAAGGCATATATTGAGGCTCTGCTGGATCAGCTGAGAGAAAAAATCCCGGGATTGGTGCTGCGGACCAGCCTGATTACCGGACTGCCGGGCGAGAGCGAGGCGGAATTTGAAGAGCTGTGCCAGTTTCTGTGGGACCAGCGGCTGCTCCGGGCCGGGGTGTTCCCCTACTCCCCGGAGGAAGGAACTCCGGCAGCGAAAATGGAGCGGGTGGACACCGAGGAGGCGGAGCGCCGGGCCGAACTGGTGGTAGACATTCAATCCCGGGTTATGGACGAATGGAATGAGGAGATGCAGGGAGAAACCCTGGAGGTCCTCTGCGAAGGCTTCGACGGGCAGGCGATGAGCTATGTAGGAAGAAGCTGGGCGGAGAGCCCGGACATCGACGGAAAAATTTATTTCTCTGCCAAGGGCGAAGTTGCGGCCGGCACCTTTGTCTGGGTCCGGATTACTGGGGTCATGGACGGAGAGCTGACGGGAGAGCTGGTGGAGGAATAGATGGAGCTGTATCACTGCTCTCCTACAGCGGGGCTGACAGTCCTGTTGCCCAATAAGACGAAATACTTCGGAAAACCAAAGCAGGTGTGCCTGACTGCTCTGAAATCCATGGCGCTGCTGTATGGAATCAGACATTTTGAGTATACCTATGGGTATACGGAAGCAAAGGATCTCGTCTATTATGAGTATTTCCCCGGTGCGCTGGAGGAACTGTACCGGGGAAAGTCTGCCTCCCTGTATCGCTGCATCTGGCGGGAGGACATGAAAACGACGCAGATTCCAAACGAATACGTGACGGCCGCCGGGGTTGCCGTGGCGGAGGAATCCCCTGTCCCGGATTTGTATGCCGCACTGCTGGAGCAGGAACAGCTGAAGGCATTGCAGATCCTTCGATGGGATCAGGTTTCCGAGAGAATGAAAGAAAACATCCGGCGGGTCCAGTGGAAAGAAATCGTGCGTGCGAGGCTGTTGGAACAGCAGGATTCGCCCAGAGCCCACTATATGAAAGAGAAATATCCGGAGAGCTGGGCCATGGCCCTGGAGGAGAAGAGGAGGACGTGAAATGAATCTGCCCAATAAGCTGACCTTGCTGCGGATTGTGCTGATTTTGCCCTTTTTGCTGGTGCTTTACCTGAATGTGCCCTATGCGGCATATATTGCGCTGGCAATTTTCATCATTGCCAGTCTGACGGATATGCTGGATGGGCAGATCGCCCGGAAAAGGAACCTCATAACCGACTTCGGCAAGTTTGCTGATCCACTGGCGGACAAGATGCTGGTGACAGCGGCCATGCTCTGGTTCGTGGAGATCGGACAGATGCCCGCTTGGGCGCTGCTGATCGTCATCGTGCGGGAGTTTGCCGTCAGCGGCCTGCGGATGGTGGCCAGCGACAAGGGACGGGTCATCGCCGCAGGGTGGTCCGGAAAAGTGAAGACCGCCTCCACCATGGTATGCATCGTATTGATGTTTCTGCCCATTCCGCCGGTGCTCAATACGGTATGCGTGGGCGTGATTGTGATCACCACCATTTACTCTGGCGTGGAGTATTTTCTGAAAAACAAGGACTGCCTCAGCGACATGTAGCGGGGCGGTGCGCCTCCGGGTATGTGCATGCCTGGGGGCGTTTCGTTTTGAATGGGAACGGGACGCGGAAAAAGTACAAATTTGTCCATTTCCCCACTTGCCAGCGGAGCGGTTTCTTGGCATAATAAAAGCAACAGGCGCAAAGGGCGCCGGATGCGGTAAAAACACATATCAGAAAGGACGGAACAAACATGGAGCTGCTGAAGGAGCGTATCCGTAAGGAAGGCAGGGTGCTTCCGGGCAACATCATCAAGGTGGACGGCTTTCTCAACCACCGGGTGGACGTGAAGCTGATGGAGGCCATTGCCAGTGAGTTTGCGAAATTCTTTGACGTGAAGGACATCACTATGGTTCTCACTGCCGAGGCCAGCGGCATCGCCCTGGCCACCATCTGCGCCCAGCAGTACGGCGTACCCATGGTCTTCGCCAAGAAGGCCAAAAGCGACAATATCGAGGGCGGCCTGTATCAGAGCGAGATCTTTTCCTATACATACAAAAAGAAGGTGACGCAGATCCTCAGCAAGGAGTGGCTGACATCCAGCGATAAAGTGCTGATTGTGGACGACTTCATGGCTAACGGCGAGGCTGTCCGGGGACTATGCGATCTGGTCAGCCAGGCTGGTGCGGAGCTGAAGGGCATCGGCATCGCTGTGGAAAAGGGATTTCAGGGCGGCGGCGACCGGCTGAGAGAAATGGCGTTCAATTATCATGCGCTGGCAGTGATTGAGTCCGCAGACGAACACGGGATTGTTTTCCGTGACTGAGAATCGCTGCGGTAAAGAAGGAGGAGTTATTTTGTCTCATCAAATGATCGTTGTGCTGGATTTCGGCGGTCAGTACAATCAACTGATTGCCAGAAGAGTCAGAGAGTGCGGTGTTTACTGCGAGGTAAAGCCATTTTCCACCCCCCTGGAGGAACTGAAAAGAATGAATCCCATCGGGTTCATTTTTACCGGTGGACCCAACTCTGTCTATTTGGAGAATGCACCCCACGCGGACCCTGAAATATTCAGGCTGGGGGTCCCTGTGCTGGGGATCTGCTATGGCTGCCAGCTTATGGCGTATACCCTGGGGGGAAAGGTAACTGCCGCCCAGGAGGACTCCGCTCGGGAGTATGGGAAGACAGAGACGTTCTTTGACACGGCGTGTCCGCTTTTCAAGGGATTGCCGGAAAAGGGCGTTAGCTGGATGAGCCATGGGGACTACATGGAGAAGGTTCCCGAGGGATTTGTTTTGGCAGCCCACTCTAAGGCCTGCCCCAATGTGGCAATTGCCGATGTGAAGCGGGGATTTTACGGTGTGCAGTACCATCCGGAGGTCAATCATACAGAAAACGGAGTGGCGATGATCCGAAATTTTCTCTATGAGGTCTGCGGTGCGACGGGCGACTGGACCATGGAGGACTACAAGAAAACCGCTATTGCCTCCATCCGGGAAAAAGTGGGCGGCGGCCGGGTGTTGCTGGCGCTGTCCGGCGGCGTGGATAGCTCCGTGTGCGCTGCCCTGCTGGCGGAGGCCGTGGGGGAGCAGCTGACATGCGTGTTTGTGGACCATGGGCTGATGAGAAAGAACGAGGGCGACGAGGTGGAGACAGCTTTCAAGCCTTGGGCCATGCACTTTGTGCGGGTGGACGCCAGAGACCGGTTTTTGGAAAAGCTGGCTGGGGTTACGGAGCCGGAGAGAAAGCGGAAGATCATCGGAGAAGAGTTCATCCGTGTCTTTGAGGAGGAAGCCAGAAAAACTGGTGCGGTGGATTTCCTAGCTCAGGGAACCATTTATCCCGATGTGATTGAGTCCGGAGCCGGAGACGCGGCGGTCATCAAAAGCCATCACAATGTGGGCGGATTGCCGGATTATGTAGACTTCAAAGAAATTATTGAACCGCTGCGGCTGCTGTTCAAGGACGAGGTGCGGCAGCTGGGGCGGGAGCTGGGGCTGCCGGAGTATCTGGTGAGCCGCCAGCCGTTCCCAGGGCCGGGGCTGGCGATCCGGGTGATTGGGGATCTGACCCGGGAGAAGCTGGATACGCTGCGGGACGCTGACGCGATTTACCGGGAGGAGATCTCCGCAGCGGGACTGGCGGAGGGGATCAGTCAGTATTTTGCCGTACTGACTAACACGCGGAGCGTGGGCGTTATGGGGGATGGAAGAACGTATGACTATACCTTGGCGCTGAGAGCGGTGACTACCAACGACTTTATGACCGCAGATTGGGCCAGGATTCCTTATGATGTACTTGACCGGGTCAGTACCAGAATCGTGAACGAAGTGGTGGGGATTAATCGGGTTTGTTATGATGTTACCTCCAAGCCACCGGCAACGATTGAGTGGGAATAATATTTTCCGCTTCTTGCAAAAATCAGAACCCGGAAACCCTTGCAATTCAAGGGTTTCCGGGTTCACCGTTTTTCTCTGCGGTATTGACTTTGCGGAACATCTGCGGTACAATCGGGGCATGAAATGCGGAACAATTCAGGCTTAGGAGGTATGGCAAATGAAGTACACCGCTGTTAGTGTTCGGCAATTAGACCGCAAGGGCAAACCGTAGCAAGCAAGGGCAAAATACAAAGATACACAAGGCAAGTGGAAAGAACTTAGTAAAATGTTGCCAGACGCAAAGGGCAAGAGAGAAGCGCAACGGATAGCAAAAGAGTGGATAGACGCTCTTAATGCAGAAGCCGATTTAATGCCAAATGCGGGGAAGGCTAGTGCAGTAGATAAAACCTTTATAGAATATCTAAAGCACCAGGAGCCAAAATTTTTTGAAGGGTAAAAATGTAAATAAAGCAGAAAAAATCCCGACGCTACCAAAGCGCCGGGATTGTCAGCAGTCCGTTTCAAGATTAATTTGTGGTCTTGTCCATATCAGTGATGTCATTTTCCCTTCCCTCGGATGCCGGTTCGTGTCGGTTCTGGACTGCCTGGACAGCGAGGGGGACAACACCGATATGCTGCACTTCCGCAGTCTGATGAATGACTACCATCTCAAGGACCTGTCCAGCAAAGTCAAGTCGGTGCTTCATGCCAAGAAGAAAAGCGGCCAGTATCTTGCCGCCTACGCTCCCTACGGATACCGCAAGAGCGAGGAGGACAGACACAAGCTGGTCATTGACGGGGAATCCGCCGCTGTTGTGCGGCAGATATTCCAGATGCGTCAGTCCGGCATGGCCTATGGGAAAATCGCCGCCGCCCTGAATGAGAAAGGGATTCTCCCTCCCCGCTGGTACTGGGCGGTCCATTATGGAAATGGCAGCTGCAAGT
>CAJTUD010000053.1 GCA_910579725.1 uncultured Oscillospiraceae bacterium
ACCGAAAACTGGCAAGCGGGTCATCCGCCGCCGCCGCGAAAAGAAGAACATTGAAAAGGGCCAGGTCCATATCCGTTCTTCCTTCAACAATACCATGGTGACTGTCACCGACACCCAGGGCAACGCCATTTCCTGGGCTTCCTCCGGTGGCCAGGGTTTCCGTGGCAGCAAGAAGTCCACGCCCTTCGCCGCACAGACCGCCGCCGAGGTGGCTGCCCGCGCCGCGATGGAACACGGCCTGAAGACCGTGGAGGTCTATGTGAAGGGCCCCGGCCAGGGCCGTGAGGCCGCCATCCGGGCGCTGCAGGCCGTGGGCCTGGAGGTGACGATGATCAAGGACGTCACTCCCATTCCCCACAACGGCTGCCGCCCCCCCAAGCGCCGCCGCGTCTAATTCGGAAGAAGGAGGAATTATTTCATTATGGCTAAGAATATGCAGCCTGTAGCCAAGCGCTGCAAGGCTCTGGGCATCTCCCCCGCCGCCATGGGCTATGGAAAGAAGGACACCAAGCGCAACCCCGGCGGACAGATGCGCAAGAAGAAGAGCGAGTATGCCCTCCAGCTCCAGGAGAAGCAGAAGGTCAAGTTCGTCTACGGCATCATGGAGAAGCAGTTCCGGATGTACTACGAAAAGGCCGCCCGCAGCCAGGGTAAGACCGGCGAGGAGCTGCTGGTGCTCATTGAGCGCCGTCTGGACAACGTGGCATACCGCCTGGGCTTTGCCTCCACTCGCCGGCAGGCCCGGCAGCTGGTGAGCCATGCCCATTTTACCGTCAATGGCAAGAAGGTCAATATCCCCTCCTATCTGCTCAAGCCCGGCGATGTGGTAGAGGTGCGGGATACCAGCCGTTCTTCCGCTATCTTTAAGCGTCTGGTAGGGGAGGATGCCCCTGTGGTTCTGGTGCCCCAGTGGCTGGAGCGGGATAAGAACGCCCTGAAGGGCACCGTGTCCCGTTTGCCCGTCCGGGAGGATATCAATGATATGCCCATCGAGGAGCATCTCATCGTCGAGCTGTACTCCAAGTAATGAGAGTCTACCCTCGATTATTGGAACTGAATTTCGCGCGGGCCCGGGGTTCCGGGCCTGCCAGGAGAAGGAGGGTACTGGATGGTTGAAATTGATAAGCCCCAGATCGAGTGCATCGAGACCCCTGGTGATGATTCTTATGGCAAGTATGTGGTAGAGCCCCTGGAGCGGGGCTATGGCACCACCCTTGGCAATGCTCTGCGCCGCATTATGCTCTCATCCCTGCCCGGCACCGCTGCCACCAGCATCAAGATTGCCGGCGTGCAGCACGAATTCACCACTATCCCCGGCGTAAAGGAGGATGTGACGGAGATCGTGCTGAACATCAAGCAGCTGATTACCAAGCTTCACAGCGAGGGAGTCAAGACGGTGTTCATTGAGGCGGTGGGTCCCTGCGAGGTGACTGCGGGCGACATCAAAAGCGACGGCGAGGTGGAGGTCTTGAATCCCGACCTGCATATCGCCACGCTGGGCAGCGGTGCGGCGCTGAACATGGAGATCACCCTGAACCATGGCAGGGGCTACGTGCCTGCCGACCGGAATAAGCCCCAGCAGAATATCATCGGCGTCATTCCCGTGGACTCCATTTACACGCCTGTGTACAAGGTGAATTACACCGTGGAGAACACCCGCGTGGGCAACATGACGGACTTTGACAAGCTGACCATCGAGGTCTGGACGGATTCCACCATTTCCGCCCGGGACGCGGTGAGTCTGGGGGCCAAGATCCTCTGCGACCACTTCACCCTGTTCACGGATCTGAGCGAGACGGTGGGCTCCAAGTCCACCATTGTGGAGAAGGCGGAGACGCAGCGGGATAAGGTGTTGGAACTGACCATTGAGGAACTGGATCTCAGCGTACGCAGCTTCAACTGCCTCAAGCGGGCCAACATCAACACGGTGGAGGATCTGATCAGCAAGACCGAGGATGAGATGATGAAGGTCCGCAATCTGGGCCGGAAGTCTCTGGAAGAGGTCATCAACAAGCTGTCCATGATGGGTCTGTCCCTGGCCGACGAAGAAAGCAACTAACACGATTATTGATTGATACGCCTTTTGAAGGAGGAAATCTACAATGCCTGGAACTCGCAAGCTCGGTAAAACTACCGACCAGCGCAAGGCGATGCTCCGTCAGCAGGTGACCGATTTTCTGGACAACGGGAAGATGGAGACCACCGTCACCCGCTGCAAGGAGATCCGGCCCCTGGCTGAGAAGATGATTACCCTGGGCAAGAAGGGCGACCTGGCCGCATACCGCCAGGCCATGGCCTTTGTCACCCGGGAGGATGTGGTCAAGAAGATCTTCAAGGAGATCGCGCCCAACTATGCGGAGCGCAATGGCGGCTACACCCGCATCACCCGCACCGGCGTGCGCCGGGGCGATGCTGCGGAGACGGCGATGATCGAGCTGGTCTAAGCCGTTTCAAAGAGAAAAAGCCCTTTCGTGTGTGGGAGTACTACACATACGAAAGGGCTTTTCATATTTTGCGTCGAATCGCCGGCGCTATTCCGGACTCCTTCCCGGCTCCACCAAGTGATCCGGAGCCGCCATATCGCCGGCGGCTAAAGCTGCCATTACAGGATGTGCTCACACAAAAAATGCCGGACGGATATTCCGCCCGGCATTGGAACATTAAGAATCTCTTTTCACCACATCAGACAGCGCTCAGCGTCAGTATACTCAACGCAGTTGAAAAACATAAAAATGTTTTTTCAATCAACGGGGCTACGGTCCATTGGCACGCTGTACGTCCTCTGCGTAATTTTCAGCAGAAGCCGCTTCAACTACATATAACAGGCTTCAAGAGAAAAACCACCCAAACAGCGGGGACAGCGGAATCATGAATACGGAGAAGGCCATGGAGGACACAGATACCAGCGTAGCCCGCTGGGCAGAGGGAAAGCGGTCGTTAAGCCGCTTGTCGCTGACCAGTTGCAAGCCGTCATCCAGCAGTCCCGCCGCCAGTCCGCTGGCCAGCAGCACCGGCAGGAAGCTGCCCCGGGCTGCCAGGGCGCAGGCCGCCACTCCCAGGCCGGTCAGTGCCGCCGCCCGCCTGTAGGACATCCGGTTCAGCCGCCCTGTTATCAGCCCCGCCAGACCGCCGCCCAGTCCCAGCACAAACAGCGACGGGCCCAGCAGCGCGGGTATCGTCGCCGCTTCCACCCGCTGCTGCAAGAAAAAACGGGTAAGAGTGGCTCCCGCCCCCACCAAGGCGTTGACCAGCATGATCCTCACCGCTGTACCATCCGTTCTCAGCAGCGTCCAGGCTCCCTGGATGGTACCTTTCAGCGCCCCCGGCAGAGAGGCCAGAGAGACGCTCCGCTCCTCCCGGCCCGGGCACACCGGTTCCCATAGGCTCAGCGCCGCCGCCAGTCCGGCCAGAGCGATTCCCGCATCCAGCAGGTAGGCCGCCTGCCAGCCCAGCAGCATGGTTGCTCCCGCCAGCAGCATGGCTCCGCCGTCGCTGAACCGGTACACGCCGTTTTGCAGAGAGGAGAACTTCAGGTACTCCTCCTCCTGGCTTGCCTGTATCATGCTCTCGTAAGTAATGGCCTCCCGGGTGCCGGATTGGAGGTTGTACCCCACGGCGGATACCGCCAGGGAGAGGCATACGCTTCCCAGTCCGCCGGAGACCGTCATCAGCAGAGCGGAGACCAGAAACATGGCGTAGCTGGCTGCCAGGGTCTGTTTCCGTCCCAGCACGTCCGCCAGCAGTCCCGAGGGCAGCTCACAGCACAGACTTACCACATGGAACACGCCCTCAGCCAGTCCGATCTCCACCAGAGAGAAGCCCCGCAGGGCCAGCAGCAGCACCCAAATGCTGCCCGCCGGACGAAATCCCACGGACCATTCCAAAGCCAGCAGAGCACGCTTCTGCCGGGCGAGGGAAAAAGATTTTCTATTTTTTGGCATAAAAACAGCGCCATCCTTTCTTTCGTCGAATCAAAAAGAAAAGGACCGGCGCGCTCCAAATTTGACAGGCACTTACCTGAAAAAGGGCGCACTGATCCCGTCAGCGGCTCTGTCGCAGCCAAGAAAATGCAGAATCAGACTGTTTTGCAGCCAACGCATCTCCGCGCCCTCCTTCGATAAGATATGGCCAGTGTACCACAAGAATCGGAGGCTGTCAAGGAAAAGCCGGTTCCTGGAAAAGTCTGAAAAAATTATAAAGATTTTCAACTCCGCTAATTTCTTACAAGATTTTAAGAGAAGAGGGAGAAATCCTTGACTTTCATAGTTTTTGCTGTTTCTGTTCATACCATGCCGTATCTCTTTACAATTCCGCTTTTGGAGCAAGGGCAGCAATGAAGGAATGGGTAATTGGCGATTAGTACAAAATGCAGAAGAGCCGCCGGAGACTTCCGGCGGCTCTTCTGCCCAATATTCCCGCTGTTCCTATCAGCCCCATGTCCTCACTCTGTCCGGACGGGCATACAGAACTCCCGCCTGCGGTTCCACCTCCTGTATCCGGAACAGCTCCTCCACAGTGACAAAATCGTAGCCCTCCGCCTGCAAGGCGTCCACCAGTGCCAGCGCCGCATCTACGCTGGTGGAGTAGAAGTCGTGGAGCAAAATAATGTCACCGGGCTGCACCGCACCCAATACGGCGGCCACCACCTTGTCCTTGTTCAGCAGCTTCCAGTCCTCCGGGTCCACAGACCAGTAGATCATGGGCGTCCGGATCAGCTTTGACCGCTCGGCTCCGATGAGTCCATAGGGAGGACGCAGCCAAAAGGAGCTGTCCCCCAACACCTCTTTCAGCAGGGTCTCCGTTTTGTGAATTTCCTCCACCACTGCATCCTTCTCCGCTTTCAGCAGCCGGACATGGGAGTAGGTGTGGTTGCCGATCTGGTGGCCCTCCGCCTTCATCCGCAGC
The DNA here is from genome assembly GCA_910579725.1 of uncultured Oscillospiraceae bacterium. Lineage (GTDB taxonomy): Bacteria > Bacillota > Clostridia > Oscillospirales > Oscillospiraceae > Pelethomonas. The sequence goes on from CAJTUD010000053.1 coordinate 4,906, forward strand.
AGCAGCGGCTCATTCCCGGGAATCTGCTCCCCGATAACGAAGAAGGTAGCCGCAGCGCCTCGCTCCAGCAGACCGTCCAGCAGACGGGCTGTTGTGTCCGCCCTGGGGCCGTCGTCGAAAGTCAATGCCACATATTTGGGTGCTTCTACCAGATCCTCCAGTACGTCCTCCTCCAGCTCTCCCAGGATCTCCACCGGAATCTCCGCCGTTCCGGCGGTGTCATAGGCGGAGATATCAGGTTCCACCGGTTGGGCGCAGGAGGCAGGCAACAACGCCAGCGCCGCCAGGCATGCGCATAATAGCTTCTTCATAGATTCTCCTCTTTTCCCGCATACTTGGGATAGTATAACCCGGGAAAAGCGGAAATACGCAGAGGTATGCCGCCGGGAGAGCGGCATGCATTTTCCTGCCTACAGCAAAGCGGCTATCAGGGGGAGCAGAAAGAACAGCAGCGTAAGAATGCCTATGATCCAGAAAATGGTTTTGATTCCAGCCATGGAGGCATCTCCCTTCCGGGCAGGACGGACAGCTGCGGGCTGCGGCTGCCGGACAGGCTTTCCCGGCTTGCTCCAGTCCATTCCCCTGGCCTGTCTGACATGCTTCTCTCTATGTACCTCGCTGTGGACGAAGGAACCTCCATGGTTCCGTTCATTGATGCCGTCCACCCGGACAACATTTCCCTGGGCGTCCATCCCCCAGGTTTTTACCGGCGGATTGAAGGCTCCGCACCGGGGACAGAAATCGTCCCTGCCATAGTCATACCGCTTTCCGCAGTCCTCGCATACAATCAACCGCATAGAACGCCTTCCTTTCTCTCAACACAAGCTCGCCTCTTGCTTCAGTATACTACGGAGAGACGCAGCTTGTAAAGAGGGCGCGCGTCTGAGACCTTATTTTTTCACAAGGCTGAACGCTCAGAACCCGCCGGTGAAGTCTTCCTGAATAGCTGCATCTCCCTTTTAACGGGGGCGGATCCAAGGATACTTTCAGGCGGAGAGGGCCCGTCTTATGGACAGGCGGCGCCTGATTTCCGTCTGAAGCTGGTTATGAAACTGCACCGTCAAAGAAACCCGTCTTTGTCAAAAACAGAAACAACTCACAAAAAAGTGACCGCCGACGGCCGCAGCATAATCCGATGGAACCGCCCGCAGGCCACTTTCCACCAGTGTTTTACACATTATCCACAGAGTTTTCCACATCGTTATGTCAACGGCTTTCTGCCGGAAAAGTTGGGGAATAGCAAATCCAAAAAAATTTGGAGAGAATACTGGCAGGCGGCGGGGACAGGGAGAGGTGCGGCAGAGCGTCTTTTCCCCCGTTCCGGTTCTTTTTCCGAGGCTTTGCCCATAAGGGTTGACAACTGCCTCCGGACAAGGTAAAGTATCCATCGGGATAGATCCCGGAGGAGGTTTCCATGAAGAAAGAATTGACCAACACGGAGGCGGTGTTCGCTGCGGAGGAACTGGAGACGCTGTGTGCCTCGGTCCATCCGGCGGTGGGGCGCACACGAGACCAGATGGAAAAGAGATATTATGAGCGTCTGGCGGAGGAGGCTCTGGGACCCAAGTGGCAGGACGGCGCTCCGCGGGAGGAGGTTCGGCCCATGCTGGAAGCCGTTCAGGGGGAACTGGACCGGCTCCATCATGCATCCCGCTCCCTGGCCCAGTCCTATCAGGCCATTGTGGAGCTGGAGGACGAAACCAGTGCCCGGCTGCGGGATCTGCGCAAAAGCCGGAACCGGAAATGGTACGCCCCTAATCCACCCGCCAACGCCGCAATTGATCTGGCAGAGAAGCGGCTGAATCATTTTGCGCAGGGATTGAATATTTACAAAATTCTGCTGGTGTGCATTTCGGGCAGCTTTGCCGGGGTGGTAGTGGAGATGATGTGGGCCTTCGCCCGGTATGGAATTATTGAAAGCCGCCGGGGACTGGTATACGGACCCTTCAATCTGCTCTACGGCGCAGGGGCGGTGTGCCTGACGCTGTTTTTGTACAAGTACCGGAACCGGGGGAGGCTGTGGTCCTTCTGCGGCGGATTTGTGGTGGGCAGCGTGCTGGAGTACCTGTGCTCCTGGGGACAGGAGGTTTTGCTGGGGTCCCGGTCCTGGGATTACAGCAATCTGCCGCTGAACCTTAACGGGCGGATCTGTTTTACCTATTCCGTCTTTTGGGGAATACTGGGTATTGTGTGGATTAAGGACCTCTATCCCCGGATGGCCAAGTGGATTCTGAAGATTCCCAACAGGGCGGGACGGCCGATCACCTGGGCGCTGACGGTCTTTATGATCTTCAATATCATTGTCTCCTGCGTGGCCGTGGGCCGCTGGGCGAACCGTTTGGAGGGCCAGCCTGCTTCCAATGCCTTCTGGGAGATGGTGGACGACCGTTTTCCGGATCAGCGGATGGAGCGAATTTTCGCGAATATGAGCTTCGGAGGGACGGAGCCTTGAGGCGGTGAGAGACGGATCGCTTCGCCGCGGCGCATGCGTGGCAGGGCCCGCTCCGGCACAGCAAAGCTGTACCGGAGCGGGCCCTGAGTTGGTATGGACATATGTGCGCGGCCTTATAACCTTTTTCGCAGCTCTGCGCCGGTGGACAGCGCTTGCTCCAAGGCCTGATCCATGTTGTAGTATTTGAAGTCTGCCAGCCGGCCGCAGGGAATAAGATTGGGAATCTTTTTCGCAAGTGCGGAGTAACGGGCGTACCGCTCCTGGCTGTCCTGGGTCAGAACGGGGTAATAGGGCTCCAGGCGCTCCCCCTCTCGGCAGGGCAAGGGGTATTCCACTGCGTAGCTGCTGCCGGGCTTATCCTGCGGAGGCAGCTTTTTATATTCCGTGATACGGGTGTATCCCGCCTCCTGCGGATAGGCTACCACCGGTGCAGGCTGAAGGGAAGCGTCCTCCGTATATTTCCACTCAAAGCGAAGCGACCGGTAGGGCAGCCGCCCATAGACGCCTCCAAACAGCTCGTCCAGCGCTCCGGTATAGACTACCGGCCCGGAAAACACGGAACCGCAGACATACAGCAGCCCCTCCCCTGCCTGAAGACGGTCCAGCGCCTCCACACCCAATTCCACCTGAATATTTGGATGATCCAACAGATTTTCAAAGAAGGATGTAAAGGAACCGGCGGGCATTACTTGATAGGGATCGTCAAAATAGCCCTCCGCATAGGAAAAACGAAGAGGAACCCGTTTGAGTACGCTCGGGTCAATTTCCTCTGGGGAGACGCCCCACTGTTTGGCTGTATAAGGAGCGTAGTCGTTCTTGAAAAGGAATTCCGCATAGCCCCGTATATCCGGGTCCGGATGGGCCAGTACTTCAACCACTGTGGCAAACTCCCGGCCAGCAAAGGCGTCTGTCAGCTTTTTCTTCAGCTTCAGTGCCTGCTTCGGCGGATAGAAGGTATCAATGGAAGAGAAATTGAAAGGGGTGGGCGTATATTGTCCGTCCCACACAGCCCCGCAGGTCAGACGGTAGTCCTGCCAGCGGCTGAAGCGGCATATGTAGTCGTAAAGTTCCTTCTTCTTTGTGTGAAAGGTATGCGGACCATATTTCTGCACCAGAAAACCGTGGCTGTCCACATAGTCGTACATGTTGCCTCCGATATGGAGTCTGCGTTCCCAGATAACCGCCTTTTTTCCTGCGTCCGCCAGCTCTCTGGCGACGGCCGCCCCGGTCAGACCGCAGCCGATAATAAGGCAATCTGCGCTAAAATCCCCCATAGGCTTCCATAAACTCCCCAAAGCTTTGCAAATTCTTGTCTTTTTCTGCCAGGATAACCTGATCCATACCGCCGGCATCGTTCAGCGGCCATGCCACCCCAATATCCGGATCGTTCCATATAATGCCGTCGTCGTATTCCCCATAAAATTTCTCGCTGCATTTATACGCCACAACGGAAGGCTCCAGCACAAGATATCCGTGAGCGCACCCGGCGGGAACCAGGATCTCTTTATGGTTTTCTCCTGTCAGATGGAAGCTCAGCCACTTTTGAAAGGTGGGACTGTCCTTCCGGAGATCCACCACAACGTCCCACACATGCCCCCAAATGCAGCGTACCAGTTTGGGCTGTTGCTTTGTCCGCTGAAAATGGAGGGCGCGAATCACGCCTTTATGGCTGGTAGTATAGAAGACTTCCGCCAGATCATGATGGATTCCGTTTGCCTCGAAAACCTCTTTGGAATAATCCTTTGTAAAGCAGCCGCGGACGTCGTCCGCACAAAAAGGCGTGACCGCTACCAGCCCGGGAATGTCAGTCCCTTGAAACTCGAATGTTTGAATCATGATTCTCCCCCAATTTCTGTCCACCACGCCATCGTCCGCCGGCAGCCTTCGGCAAAGCTGATTTCCGCCCGGAAACCGGTATCCGCTTCTGTCTGGGAGCAGTCGAAGCGGTCCAGGGGCAGATCAATACCGGTAAAGGGAATGTCCCCAAACCGGAAAGGCAGCTGGGGAGCAATGGAGGCCTGCATTTCCAATAGGAACTCTTTCAAGGGCCGGGCATTGGAGCTGCCGATCAAGTACTCGTGAAAAGGCTTGCCGTTCTCTCCGATCAGGCGGAAAGCGCGCGCAACGTCATCGATATATACAAAATCGTAATTCTGTGTCCCGGCGGTAAACTGCGGAGATTCTCCCCGGATACATTTTTGAATGGTTGTATTTACCAATCGGGGACTTCTCTCTCCTGCACCGTAGGCGTTTGTAATTTCCGGCCAGATCAGGTCAATCCCCAGCTGGGCCGCTACCGGCATGCACATTGCATGGGCAATCAGTTTTCCACCGCCATAGACATACCCCATTCCGGGTTTACAGCCCTGCGTGTAGGCCGCTGCCATTGTCTCATGCTCCATGATGCTTCCGGCGCAGAGAAAGCGCTTGCAGCCCAGAGCGCTTGCGGTCTGCAAAGCATCTACTGTCCATTGCGCGTTATTCAACTGAAGCTTTGTATCGGCTCTTGCCGCCCCGGCGCTGCCCTCCCAGGCGAAATGGTAGAAAGCGTCACAAGCTGCCGGAAGCTTTTTCCGGCACTCCGCCATCCGGGACAGCTCAAATGGAATAATATCAACCCTACTGCTGTTGGGAATGTTCTCGCAGTGCCCTTCCCGGACCAGAGCGTACACCGTATAGCCGGAGCAGAGCAGCTCCTGAACCACTGCGCTGCCCACAAATCCGTTTGCACCGCTTACAATTGCAGATTTCATTGATGGTTCTCCCCATGATACAACCGGATTTCCCGGTCCATCTCCGATGGGATATCCCCACCGGCCAGCCAGACCCGCGTCCATTCCACGGTCTGCTCCACCGCTTCGCTGATATGCCAGCGGGGCCGCCATCCGAAGGCCGCTTTCAACTTGGAGCAGTCCAGTTTCAGGAAGTTTGCCTCGTGGGGCGCGTCGGGCTCCGCCTGATTGATCCAGTGAAATTCTTCCCCCCATTTTTCCCGGAACAGCTCCGCCAGCTGTCCGGTGGTCACACAGCCGCACTCGTCCGGCCCTACGTTGTACCATCCGGCGCAGCCTGGATCCTCGTATTGCCGCTGTGCGATCATCAGATAGGCGAACAAGGGCTCCAGCACATGCTGATAGGGCCGGATAGAGTGGGGATTGCGCACAGCGAGAGGCCGCCCGGCCTGAATGGCCCGCACACAGTCCGGGATAATCCGGTCATTGGCGAAATCGCCGCCGCCGATGACGTTTCCCGCGCGGGCTGTGGAGATACCGGTATCCTGTCCGGTGAAAAAGCAGCTGCGGTAGCTGTGGGTCACAAGCTCGGAGCAGGACTTGGAATTGGAGTAGGGATCAAAGCCGTCCAGCGGCTCCTCCTCCCGGTAGCCCCACACCCACTCGTTGTTCTGATAGACCTTGTCTGTGGTCACGTTCAGAAAACTGCGCACGCCGGGAACCTGACGGACGCACTCCAGAATGTTCACCGTTCCCATGACGTTGGTTTCATATGTACCCGCCGGGTCCTTGTAGCTGTCCCGCACAATGGGCTGGGCCGCCAAATGCAGCACGATTTCCGGCCGCGCCCTGGTGAAAGCTTCCATCAGATTGGCTCTGTCGCGGATGTCCCCAAGAATGGAGGTCATCTGTCCCTCCAGACCCGCCAGCTCAAAAAGGCTCGGCCGGGTGGGTGCAGGCAGGGCGTAGCCGGTGACGTCCGCTCCGGCTTCCGTCAGAATCCGGCATAGCCAGGTCCCTTTGAAACCGGTATGTCCGGTGACAAAAACCCGCTTTCCGCGGTAAAAATTCAGTTCTCCCATTACCACACCTTCCAGGGAGCTTGTCCCTTTGCCCACATGGCCTCTAAAGCGTCCTTTTCCCTCACGGTATCCATGCACTGCCAGAAGCCCTGGTGCTTGTAGGCCATGAGCTGACCCTGCTTTGCCGCCGTTTCCAGCGGTGCTTTCTCCAGAACGGTGCTGTCGCCGCTGATCAAGTCAAGGAACTCCGGCTGGCAGACCATGAAGCCGATGTTGATCAGGCTGCCATCTCCCTGGGTTTTCTCGCGAAATTCCCGGACAAGACCTGTGCCGTCAATGTCCAGAATTCCGAAGCGCTGGCCGGTGTTGCAGGCGGACATGGTGACAAGCTTGCCATGGGACTGGTGGAATTGAACCAGCCTGTCGATATTCAGGTCAGACACGCCGTCGCCGTAAGTCAGCATGAAGGGTTCGTTCCCGATGTAGTCCCGCACGCGCTTGACCCGTCCGCCGGTCATTGTGTCCAGCCCGGTATCCACTACGGTGACTTTCCAGGGCTCGGAGGTGTTGTGGTGGACGGTCAGATCGTTCCTTCCGTGAGTGAAGTCGTATGTAATGTCCGAGGTGTGCAGGAAATAGTCCGCGAAATATTCTTTGATGACGTGTTGCTTATAGCCTGCGCAAACAATGAATTCGTTGTAGCCGTAATGACTGTACAGCTTCATGATGTGCCAGAGAATGGGCTTGCCGCCCAGTTCCACCATAGGCTTTGGCTTGAATTGGCTTTCTTCGCTGATGCGGGTTCCATAGCCGCCGGCGAGGATAAGAGTTTTCATAAACTAATTCTCTCCTGCAATCATTTTTGATTCCATCTTTTCCATTTATTCAGAGAATATGGTTTACTGTGTGGTGTCGTCTTCTTCCAATAGTGCGGTATCTCCGGTCCGAAGTTTTTTTATTTCTTGAATCAATTCCCACTGTAAATTGGATAGTTGCTTGATTTCACGAGCAATGTCATACTGTGATTGTATTTCACATTTCCACCGGTATCCAAATTTTCTGATTTTCCAATATTTTTTGCAGCGAGGAAATCTGAAATAGAAATACCAATTATCGTTTTGATAAAGCTTCCGCAACTTATATAGAACATATGCAATGGAGAATTTCTTTTTACGCAGCAAATAAAGGTAGATATGTCCTGCCCGGTCAGAAACCATATCCTCTATTATTTGAATGTCCTCTAAAGGCAATATCTCGGATAGTTCGCTCATAAATAAAATAAAGGTTTTTCGTGTTTGCGTATTATATTGATGATATAAGATACCCTGAAACTGAAACGCCAGAAACTCTTTCCTTACCTGTTCCCACTTTTGGTTTAGAATCAAAAAATCCCGACTTTCTTTCAGGTTTTTCAAAAAGTCAAATTTGTAGGAATCGTTTTCTCGTTCCTTATCTACGATTGATCTGCCCGTATTTTTTCGATAATAATACAGACATTCGTTTACGATTGATATTTTTTTTGCATGTATGCATGTTTGTACTGTAAACAATACATCTTCATAAATTCTGTTTACAGGATTCAGAAGAGAATGTTCCTCTAAAAATTTTCTGCGATAAATTCGGTCCCAAACGCCTATAAATTGGAATATACGTGGGTGTTCCATTGCTGTGAAATAGTCTGATTTGCTCATGGCCTGATAAAAATTCCAGTCACGAAAGCATGCCGATGTGCCAGAATCCGTATAGTACAGATTTACATTTGTCAGAACAATATCCAATTGAAATTTGCATGCTTTTTCATAAAGCTTTTCATACATTGTCGGTTCTATGAAATCGTCACTATCTACAAATCCGATATATTCTCCCCTTGCAGTTCTGATCCCGGTATTTCTTGCTGCTCCTAATCCCTGATTTTCTTGCTCCAATACGATAATTCTTGGATCCTTTTTTTTGTAATCCTGCAAAATATTTGCAGAGCCGTCCGTTGATCCATCATTTACGCAGATAATTTCAATGTCTTCAAGAGTTTGCTTCAAAATACTGTCCAGACATTTGGAAAGATAATTTTCAACATTATATACTGGAACTACAACAGAAAGCTTGGGTGCCATATCTATGACCACGCCTTTCCGCTGCGCTATAAGACGAACTTCAGATAGAAGCACCGCTGACGCAGCTGTTCAAATTATTTTAATATGTCTTGCTTTATCAGACGCTAGGATCATACATTACCGATTTTTCATGCTGTAAGATTATTTTTTCGTTAATTGGTAGAGCTTTTTGACTAGCTGGTATGCGCTTCCGGATTCATTCATATGGTTCTTTAAAAAGTGTTTGAGCTTGTTTTGCAAAGTTTGTTTACACTCATTGGTCCTTGTGGTATTTAAAAAAAGCGCTCTTTGGACCACACTGAATTTTGCATCAGGATGATCTTTTAAATATTGGGTGACAAAAACACCTAATAAACGTTCGCCTATAAGCCCGTATACTCGTTGTTCCTGTTCGGTATAATTTTTTATGCTAATCCGATCTTCCAATTTAAATAGGATCTTAAAAATCCATTGGCAGTATTCTTTAAAAATTTCCCGCTTCATAATAAACAAATTGCATGGATAAAACAGAGTTCCATTCAAATATTCATTGGCTGATTCTGCATAATTGGGATATAATTCACAGAGAACTTCAAGAGCCGTGTTTAGATCCGCCCTATGCTGCATCGGAACTTCTGTGTAATGTTCAAACAAATTGTGAAATCCACGGTAAGTTACGTCATATGGAATAGAAAGCAGAATATCATTAGCTTTAATGATTTTTTCCATTTTGTGCAAATTAAGAAGCCCGCAGCTTATGCAGGAGTCATAGTTGAGATTGTCAATCAGTACATTGCCATAGGGGTCTGCTTGCAATCCTTGTGCAGGGAAAATCATATATCTCCGATAATGACATAAGCCATAGTAGTCTGCGTTTACATTTTTCCATGCCCAATATAGTACTGTAAACTCATTAAACGTCATTCTGCGCTCAGAAATATTGTCCCCTGTATCATCACCCGGCATTTCTCTGATTTTTTCCGGGGATCTGTCGTCAAAAACCGCTCCGCAGCGAACTGGAATAAATAGCGGACAATCTATTGTCTCGCTTTCCATATCAACCCGATGTGATACAAATATTTTGATGTCTGGCCTACCGGCTGGCCCCTTGTAGTCCAAGCGGGTCACATCAGGAACGCATGTCTTGTTCATCCAGGCGATTCTCCCTTTATCAAAAATTTAGTTATACCGTCCCATATATTTTCATCTCAAAATATATTTTGCTATGTTTTTTTCCACAAATAAGTAGTTTATATTTGCCATTAAAAACGCAAAAGCAATCCCACATAAAAAAGCAACGGTATAGCATACTTTTGGAGAAACAAAAGAGATCATATATCCGCCATATAGGGAATGCGTAATGTAGAAGGAATAGCTGATTTTTGAACAGTGCGCAATCCAGCGCTTCGAGGGAGGGGGAGGGGATAATAACATAACTGTAAAAATGAGCATAGCGTACATCATGGATACAATATATGGTTCCGTTTCATAATAAGCATTATATTGCAGGTAAAAACTGCTTATCAGGACCAGATAATTCAAAAATCCAAGAGAAATAATCAGTTTTCCGGAAACCTTTTTAGTATATGCCAGATGAATAATCACCCCAAACATCGGGATTGCCATAAAGGGGGCCCCGCGGCTGAACCCAACTGGAATTTGCGTGAATTTTGGAAGAAAATAGGTGGAGACCAAAATCCAAATATCTGTAATAAGAATAAAATGAATGGATGATTTCTTTTTAAACAAATTGCACAGAGTATAGATGATATCCACACAAAGCAAAGGAAAGAGATACCATAAAACTCCATTAACGGCATCAGGAAAACACCATAAATAGTTCCATAGTGTGGCCGATTGAATCCATTGCAGAAGAGTGAATTGATCCCAGTAGGAAGCTAAATGAAATATGGAAGACAAGCAACAATTAAAGAGAAAGAAAATTAACATGGACAGAGGAACGGTTAAGTATACTCGCAGCAATCGCCTGAAAAAATAAGGCAAACCCCATCGAGTATTTTGTGCCATCAGAAAACCGCTTATCAAATAGAAAATGCAAACGCCCAAAGCTCCAAAATTTTGAATAATATGTAGTGGCCTGGTAAAAATCCACTGGACAATCTGGATAGGGAACCATTCGGAATTTAAGTTGACAGACATGTGCGGCCAAGTCACAAGGCACATTGCGGCAACTCTCAAATATGGTATAAAGTTGAATTCTTTCCTGATAACAGGCGATGCAGCGGAGTCACACATGGAAGGCACCTCTAAACTTCAAAAATATGCGCCGGATTTGTATTCTCCGGAGGCTTCCCGGAGGGAAGAGTAAATTGAACCATGCATTTCTCTGCATTCTGTGGTTCTCATCATCATAACAGGAAAAATGATCACGCGGATATTCTCCGCAGGAGACATCATTTTGAGCCTGTAACCATGTGAAATAAACGCCGAATAAGCGTTCTCCCAAGAAACCGTTTACATAATTGGAAGCCGCCTGTACACGTAAGTCAAACTCATGCAAAATATCAAATAACCAACGGCAATAATTTTGAAACATTGGCCACCGCATAATATAAATATTTCCATAATATTCCCCAGAGCCGTTCAAATAAGTATTTGCCGCAGGAAGATACTCGCTATATTTTTCGGAAATAATTTGGTATACGAGTTCCAAATCAGCAATATTGTGCCCGGAGCTTTGACTGTAGCGCTTCCATACTGTCATACCTGTATGTTCCCAAACAGGTGCAATCACATCAAAACCGGCAATTGCAGACGCAACCGTATGAATATCGTATCTTTGCGGATCCGGCGCCTTTCGGATGCGGTATGGCAGTGGCCTCTTTTCTCGACTTAAGGGAGAAGTGGCTCTTTTCTTATTCAAGTTCAGATACCGCCTGTAATGGAAAAAGCCTACATAGTCCTCATTTGTAAATTCCAGATTTTTCCATACCCAGTACTGCGCTCTCAGCTCGCAGTAATTTCTTTTAGAAGAGATATTAACGCCGTCTTCCCGGGTTGATTTCAACGGTATAAGGCATTCGGAGGAAGGAATCCAGATATCCTTGTGAGAAACGACGAAAAGGTGAAAAGGAGACTCAGAGCATGTATTCATCACACACCGCCTCTGTCTTTCCCTCCATTCTGACCCGCCCCTTCTCCAACCAGATCACTCTCCCGCACATCTCCCTCACCTGCTCGAGGCTGTGCGAAACAAACAGCACCGTCGTTCCCCCGCCCATAAGCTCCAGCATTCTCTTTTTGCTCTTCTCCTGAAACGCCGCGTCCCCCACCGCCAGAATCTCATCTACGATCAGCACTTCCGGCTGCACCATTGTTGCCACCGAAAACGCCAGCCGCGCCAGCATCCCGGACGAATAGTTCCGGATTGGTGTCTCAATAAACGCCCCCAGCTCCGAGAATTCCACAATCTCGTCATATTTTGCCTTCAGGAACGCCTCGCTGTACCCAAGGATCGCACCGTTGAGAAAGATATTTTCCCGGCCTGTCAGGTCAAAATCAAAACCCGACCCCAGCTCCAGCATGGGCACCACGTTCCCCCGGCACACCACGCTTCCCTCCGTGGGCTTCAGTATCCCGGAGATGATCTTCAGCATGGTGCTCTTTCCCGCTCCGTTGCGTCCGATCAGCCCCAGGGTTTCACCCTTTCTTACAGTGAAGGACACATGATCCAGCGCCGTAAACTCCTGATATTGCAGCTTTCCGCGCATGGCGGTGGTCACGAATTCCTTCAATGACATGATTTTGTCGCTGTTCATCCGGAAGCGCATGGACACATTGGAAATTTCAATCACTGTTTCGCTCATAACCCACCCTCACAGATACAGGACAAACCGGTCCTGACTTTTCCGGAACACCAGTGCCCCTGCGGCCAGGGCACCAAGCGCCATCAGCGCACACTGCATATATACCGCCGGTTCCGGGGAAATGCCGTCCAGAATGCACAGACGGGCGTTTTTCAGAAAGTAATACATGGGATTGATCCGGAGGATTATTTTGAAATTCTCCGGCAGAATGCTTTCCGGATAAAAAATCGGGGTTGCGTACATCCAGATCATGTTCAGCACGCCCCACAGAAACTGGGTATCCCGGAAAAATACCATGGATGCTGACAGCAGCAGGCCCAGACCGAGACTGAAAATAATCACGCAGCAGAGGAAAAAGAGCGTCAGTACGGCGGATTTTTTAAACTGAATGCCCGTTGCCAAGGAGACGATTACCAGCGGGATCAGGGAGATCCCCAGATTCACCACCGAGGACATCACCCGCGTAAGCGGATAAATGTATTTGGGCATATAAACCTTTGTGATCAGTCCCGCGTTTCCCACGATGGAACTGAGCGCCATGCCGGTGGCCTCAGAGAAAAAGTTGAATGCCACGATGCCGATGAGCAGATATACCGCGTAGTTGGGGATATCGCTCTTGAAAATGGTTGAGAAGACAAAGTACTGTACGCACATGGTCAGCAGCGGGTTGAGAAAGCTCCAGAACATGCCCAGCACAGAGCGCTTGTACTTGGTCTTGAAGTCCCTGGAAACCAGTTGGCGGATCAGAAAGCGGTACTTTTTTACCGCAATGACCGCATTTATCACATAGCTGCGCCTGCCCTGCCGGATGCGCAGCCATACGGCGAAAAGACCGGCCAGCAGTGCCGCCGCGCCCACCGCCGCGAATTCCCAGTAGTGCAGGCCCGTCCAGATGTAGTCCGTACCCTGGGCTATGAAGCAGAGCGTTCCCGCCGCTGGTGCTCCGTTGAGCGTCAGCGCTCCGTTTTCCAGTCCACCCTGGGTGTTCATCAGCGGCGAGGCCGCGCTGCCGCTCTGGCAGTCAGGGGAGGTGATTTTCAGCAGCAGGGGAACCTGATACAGGCCCTCTATCGGCTGCTCCGCCGTCAGGGTGGTCAGCCCGCCCTCTGTAATTGCCGACGCGTCAAAGGTTCCTGACAGCAGCACAGCTCCGTTTCTCAGGTCAACCAGCTCCAGCAGAATCGTTCCGGCGTTGGGGCGGTAGTAGGTGCCCCATTGGACGCTGACGCTTTCAAGGCGCTGGATTTTCGTAGTGAATGCCTGCTCCACGGTGCTGCCTGCCGTCAGCTCCACGGTTCCGCTGTCCGCCGGCGGAAGCCCCATATTTCCTCTGGATTCTCTCAGGTGCAGCTGCTCTCCGGCCAAAAAATAGAACAGGACGATCAGCAGGACGTAGCCCGGCAGAACGGCCGCCGACAGGCGGCCCAATATCCTCGCGCCGTCCGCCGCCTCGCTTGTTGCCGCTTTTCGCACTGGAAGGACCTCTCTTTCTGTTTGACAAAATAGAATGAGACAGATTATTTAATTTGAAACAACTCGGAGGAGTAAAAATACCGGAATGCTCCGGACACTTCTGCCTAAAAAATATGGCTGATTATCAGCATATTATCATACTTTCCCAAGATAGCACATAATAGCGAAGTTTTCAATAGGAAATTTGCCTAATCTTTGCTGCCAATCTGAAAAGCAAAAGCCCAAGCTGGACAGGTAGCTCCGCTTTTTGAATAATACAAATTAAATATTTTGATATAAAGAAAAGTAAATGGAACGGGTAAATCACCTGCGCAGATTGCCTGTCACATTCCAAAAAAACAGAGGAAGCGCGGTTTTACAAAAGTATACTTTTATAAATAAAAATTACCGGTGAAAAAAATTCTGGAAAAGCCCTTAATTTTTACCCATAGCCGCCGATTATATGGATGTAAGCAAGAGGAAGCGCAGGTTTGCAAAAGTATACTTTTGCAAATCGAAGGATTCAGCGCGTGTGAAAGGAGTCCCCCCATGCTGTCAATACAATTGAAATCAGGGGAGTACCTGACCATCGGCAACGATATCGTCGTGCAGGTGTTTCAGGCGGGTGCAGGCTTCCGGGTGGCGGTTGAGGCCCCCAGAGAGATGCCTGTTGTCCGGGGAGAGGTGCTCGAGCGGACAGGAATCCGCCCGGACTGCATCCATGAACGCTCCCCCCAAAGCCCCTCCCGGTCGAAACGGGATCAACAGCGGTTTCAAACGGCACAACGCCGGTTGAAATAGAAGCGCGCCGGCGCGGCGCCCATCCGGCCGGTAAAGGCCCCGCGCAAGCGCAACATTTTGCAGACGGACGGAAGGAATCGTCCGGAATAAATTAAGGAGATAAAACTATGCGTATTCAGCACAATATCGCCGCGATGAACGCCTACCGCAACTACAACACCAACACATCCGCCGTATCGAAGA
>CAJTUD010000054.1 GCA_910579725.1 uncultured Oscillospiraceae bacterium
GCGGGATTCTGATGAAACATGCCCATCTGCCAGGGAAACGGGTCCATATCCTGCACCGCGCTGTAGTGGTTGTAAGCCAGCCGCCGCAGGCGGTTCCAGGTTTTTTCGTCCAGAGCGCCGGTGCTCTGGCAGGCATCCTGGGCGGCCTGTGCGTTTCCGGTGAGCCCGCTCTCGATGTCCGCGCACATCCGGTTGAAGTCCTCCATCATGATCCGGTCCGACTTCACCCACTGCGGGAGGTGGTAGTTTTCTGTGTAGTTCATACAATGCTCTCCTTTCAGATTGAAGCGTCCGGCAAAAAAACCGGTACACACTGGCTGTGTACCGGAAGAAAGTTTCCCTATTCTGTGCAACGGCAAATGATACAAAAAAAGTCACAGCCCCAGCAGGAACCGCTCCGCCTGTACGGCGGCAATCGCGCCGTCCGCTGCGGCGGTAATGACCTGCCGCAGGCTCTTGACCCGCACATCCCCCGCCGCGAACACGCCGGGAATCGCGGTGCGCATGTCCTCGTCTGTCCGGATATATCCCTTCTCCAGAGGCAGCTGCCCCTGGAACAGCTCCGTATTGGGCAGATATCCCACAAAACCGAACAGCCCCAGCATCCCGTCCTCCTCTGGAGCCCGGAGGACCGTCCGTTCTCCGGTTTTCACGTTCCGGACCGTAATGGCGTCCAGCACATCGCCGCCGTCCACCCGTTCCACCACGCTGTCCCAGAGGAAGTGAATGTTCGGTTCAGCGAACGCCTTCTCCTGAATGGAACGGGCCGCGCGCAGCGTGTCCCGGCGGTGGATCACCGTGACCTGCCGGGCAAAGCGGGTCAGGAAGATCGCCTCCTCCACAGCACTGTCGCCGCCGCCCGCCACGTATACGTCCAGCCCCCGGAAAAACGCACCGTCGCAGGTGGCGCAGTAGGATACGCCCCTGCCGGTGAATTCCTTCTCGTTTTCGCACCCGATGGGCCTGGGAGACGCGCCTGTGGCAAGGATCAGGCACCGGGCCAGATATTCGCCCCCGCCGCCCGTCAGCCGCTTGACTTCTCCCTCCAGCTCCACCGTTTCAATACTGTCGGTCCGCCGCTCCACGCCGAACCGGGCGCACTGCTCCGCCATTCTGGCGGACAGAGACACACCGCTCTCCCCCTCCAGCATCTGGCCAGGGTAGTTCTCGATCTCCGCGCTCAGGGCAATCTGTCCGCCTTCCGCTCCCCGTTCGATCAGCAGCGTTTTCAGACGGCTCCGCCCTGCGTACAGCCCTGCGGCCAGACCCGCCGGGCCGCCGCCAAGAATAACGGCATCATATATCTCGCTCATTGGTTTCTCCTTTCTCATTCTGAAACAGTATGGTTCGCCCCATGCGAATTTCCGAAAAATTTGCAAAAACTCGCAGCAGTAAAATTCATCTTGGCGCAAATACTACCTCCAGCGCGAATTCCGCGCCAATCAGGAAGGAGGAAGATTCAGATGAAAAAAGCTGCGATTCTTGCGGCCGCTCTGGCCATGGTGCTGAGCCTGGCGGCCTGCGGCGGCAGAGATGACAACAACTCTGACAACCAGACCAATGGCAGCATCACGGACAACAACGGCGTCAACGGCAGTTCCGGCAGCAACGATTACAACAATAATGGCAGCGGCAGTCCCGGGACCGGGACCGGGACCGGCTCCATGACCGGCCCCGGTTCTCCGGACAGCTCCGGCAGCGGGACAACCTCCGGCACAGGCTCCGGCGTGAACCATGATGCCGGCATAGACGGCCGCAGCCGGGTGGGCGGCGATCTGCGCCGCGCCGCGGACAGCGTGGGCGACGCCGTAACCGATCTGGTGGACGACGGCCGCAATGCTCTTGCCCGCAGCACCAGCGCCACCACCTTCCAGCGGATGCTGGACAACGCGCGGGTCCACGATACGGACGGCGTGCTGACCGACGGCGAAAACAGCCGCTGGTAACTGGTCTGAAGGAACGCGGAGCTTGGGATCCTCCCCAGCCTCCGCGTTCCTTTTTACTCCGTCCACTCCGTCACAGGCTTCACCTGTTCTCCCGGGCGGAGGGGAATCTGAATAAAGCGGTCGTATTTCTCCCGGTCAAACTGGCGAAGGTAAATTTCCTGATGCTTTCGCAGAATTTCGCCCTCCTCCGGCATGGGATCCGCCCAGCAGATGGTTTTAAAGCGCACCCCGAACAGGGCGCTGTCATATCCCAGTGTTTTTGCGCCGTTTCTGGCATAGAAGCCCAAGCGGCGCAGGATCAGCGCATCCCGGTCCGGGTTTCCGGTGGGGGCCTCCGTCTCTCCGATGAAAACGGTATCCTTCGGGCTGCGCGCAATGGCCTCCCGCAGCAGCATACCACCGGTGCCGCCGTTTCGCTTTCCGGCGGGAACACAAAGATAGTCGACAAGGACATACCGTCCGTCCTCGTGCTTCCACAGCAGGACATATCCCAGAACATCTCCCGTTCCGTCTCGGAGGCACAGCGGCTCATAGACGCCCTGCCGGCGCATGGCCTCCATAGCGCCGAGCGGCTTCAGCTCCGACGGCGGAAAGGCTTCTGTCAAATCTGTCCGATAGGCCCTCTCCAGTTCCTCCGGCGTCATAACATTCAAGTACATGAAGTAAGCTCCAATTTCATAATAATGGCATCCTCCTTCGGGTCCAGGTAGTAGTTTTTTCTTCTGCCCACCTCTTGATACCCCAACTTTCGATACAGCGCGGCGGCTCCTTCGTTGGAGGGGCGCACCTCCAGGAAAAGGGAAATCAATCCGCGCTCCTGCCCGCAGCGTCGAAAGGCCCCCAGCAGCGCGGAGGCGATGCCCTGCCGCCGCGCCTGCGGCAGAACAGCGATATTGTCCACGCCCCCCTCGTCCAGAACCGCTGTGAAAATGATATACCCCAGGATTTTGCCGTCTTCCCTGCGGGCCGCCAGGGCGGTGGTTTTCTCCTCCGCCAGGGACTGCTCAAAAATTCTTCTGGACCAGGGGTCGCCGAAACAGAGTTTTTCAATTTCTTCCACCTGCTCCAGGTGGTCTTCGGTCATAGGAACGATCTGGTACATCACTTCGCCTCCAGCCAGTTTTTCCCGCTGTGAGCCTCCGCCGTCAGGGGCACCGCCAGAGCGTACACCTCCTCCATCTCCTGGGTGAGAAGCGTCTTTACCCGCTCCGCCTCATCCTCCGGACACTCCACAATCAGCTCGTCGTGAACCTGCATGATGAGCTTTGCCCGCAGGCCCTCCCTTTTCAGGCGGTCAGACACACGGACCATAGCCAGCTTGATGATATCCGCCGCCGCTCCCTGGATGGGCATATTCAGCGCCACCCGCTCGCCGAAAGCGCGGGTATTGAAATTGGAGGCCCGGATTTCCGGCAGAGCCCGGCGGCGGTGAAACATGGTCTCCACATACCCGGCCGCCCGGGCCTGCTCCACCACGCTTTCCATATATTCCTTTACCCCCGGGAACCGGGCGAAATATGCTTCCATATACGCCTTTGCCTCCGCTACCGTCACGCCCAGGTCCTGGGACAGCGAAAAGGCGGAAATTCCGTAGACGATGCCAAAGTTCACCGCCTTGGCCGCCCGCCGCATATTCTGCGTCACCTGGCCGATCTCCACTCCAAACACATGGGCCGCGGTAACAGTGTGGAAATCCTCTCCGGAGAGAAACGCCTCCCTCATCGCCCCGTCTCCGGAAATATGGGCCAGCAGCCGCAGCTCAATCTGGCTGTAATCCGCGTCCACCAGCACCTTGCCGGGCTCCGCCGTAAACATGCGGCGCAGCTCGCTGCCCAGCTCCGTACGGGTGGGGATGTTCTGCAGGTTGGGTTCGGTGGAACTCAGCCGCCCGGTGGCGGTAACGGTCATCTGAAAACTGGTGCGTACCCGGCCGTCGGGGGAAATGACCTTCAGCAGTCCGTCCACATAGGTGCTCTTGAGCTTGGCGTACTGCCGGTACTCCAGTACCTCTCCCACAATGGGGTGCGCTCCCCGGAGCTTGTCGAGGACCTCCGCGTTGGTGGAGTAGCCGGTTTTGGTCTTCTTATAAGCGGGCATGCCCAACTTTTCAAAGAGGACCTCTCCCAGCTGCTTCGGGGAGTTGATGTTGAATTTTCCGGCGTAGGAATATATTTTCTGCTCCAGCTCTCCCAGCGCGGCAGAGAGCGTCTCTCCAAAGCTTCTCAGGGCCCCCGCGTCCACCCGGAACCCCGCCGCCTCCATCTCCGCCAACACCCGGCACAGGGGCAGCTCCACATGGAAGTACAGCCAGTCCGCCCCCATCTCTCTGAGCTGGGGCAGCATGGCTTCATACAGCGCGTTCACGGCGGACAGATAGCTTAAAAAAGATGCCTCAGCCTGAGCGGCATCTCCCAGCAAGGAGAAGCCGTCCGGCTCCAGATACAGCGGTTTTGGCAATTCTTCCCGGAACCAGGAGGCGAACAGCCTTCCGATGTCGTAGTGCCCCGCCGTGGCATCCAGCAAATAGCCCGCCAAGGCAGTGTCGAAGCAGAATCCCTCTGCCGGGAGGTTGTTCTCCAGCAGGATACGGGTCAGATCCTTCACATCATGGGACACGATTTTGATATCCCCGGCGAACAGAGACGCCAGCAGCCGGTTCCAGTCGCCATTGTACCGGCTGAAATAGAACTCGCCCACCACAGCGGTATCCGGTCCGGTTCCACATTGGACCGCTACGGCGGACAGGTCCGGCAGAGCCAGCAGCGTTACATGTTCCGCCTTTCGGAAAATCTCCAGGAGTTTTTCCGCCTGCGCCATGTCCGCCGCCCGCTCGACGCGGACGGTAAAGTCTGCTTCCTCCGGCTTTTCCGCCTTTGGTTCCTCCTGCGCAGCGAGGCCCATCTTTTCAATCAGCTTGTTGAATTCCAGCCGCAGGAACACATGATACAGCTCCGGCCTGACCGGCCGGCGCAGATTCTCCGCAGGATCGAACGCAAGGGGCGCATCGGTGATGATCGTCGCCAGACGGCCGCTCATCCGGGCGCTCTCCTCCCCTTCGGCTAACTTCTTGATGGCGGCCGGTTTGGCCTCAATATCCGGCATGGCGGCATACAGCGCATCGATGGTCTGGTACTTCTGTACCAGCGCCATGGCGGTCTTCTCTCCCACTCCCTTCACGCCGGGGATATTGTCAGATGCGTCGCCCATGAGCGCCTTCAGGTCAATGATGTGAATGGGTTCAAAGCCATATGCCTCCTGAAAGCTCTCCGGGGTCATGTCTTTGGTGGTGGTCTGCCCCATGCGGGTGGATACCAGCTTCACCCTGGTGTGCTCTGTCACCAGCTGGAGACTGTCCTTATCCCCAGTGACCACCACGCACTCCCAACCGGAGGCCTCACATTTCCGGGAAATGGTTCCGATGAGATCGTCCGCCTCATATCCCGCCAGCTCGTAGCGGGGGATGTCCATCGCGTCCAGTACCTCCTTGAGCACCGGCATCTGCTGGGCCAGCTCCTCCGGCATACCCTTCCGCTGGGCCTTGTAACCCTCATATTCCAAGTGCCGGAAGGTGGGCTCCCGCCGGTCGAAGGTAACGCACAGAGCCTCCGGCTTCTCCTCATCCAGCAGCCGCTGGAGTGTCGTGACAAAGCCATAAACCGCGTTGGTATACAACCCGTCCCTGGTGGTCAGGGGCCGGACGCCGTAAAAGGATCTGTTGACGATGCTGTTTCCGTCAATGACCATCAGTTTCATATGGGCTCCTCCTGTATGTCCGATGTTTTCTATAGGAGAGTATACCACATTCTGGAAAGATTACAACTGTCAAACCTTGTCCCAAAGTCAAGGGGGCACTAATCATATGATTTGATTACTATGCACCTCTGAACGACATATGAATCTCCTGGTAGGGACAGTTCCGGCGGTCCTTCGGCGTGTTGCGGGCAGAAACGCATTCTGTCCTTACTCGCGGTTGTGTGCCGCAGCCACTTTTTTGACAGACAGAGGACTGGGTGCGGCCTACCGCGCCCAGTCCTCTCAGCCTGTCAGATAAATGAGAATTCCATATCTGCTGTCACCACTGCTTTTCAGCTGTTTTTTCCATCCTGCTTTACCCGCGTTCATTATACTATATGCAAAAACCAGCCCGCGCCTGTTTTTAAAAGCTATTCCGCTTTTTCCGGCGGCTTGCCGTCGGGTCTTATTCCGTGGATTCCGCACTTGACGTAGGCTTTTTTCCGAATGAAGAAAAAGAAGGCGATATGGACTGCTGCCGTGATGGTCCAGCTGACCGGATAGGATGAATACAATACCTCCGGCGTATGGTATACCTGAAAAATAGTGGCGACCCATATCAGCCGGGTACCGCATGCGCCCACCATGGACACAATCATGGGGACCACGGAGTACCCCAATCCCCGCAGCGCGCCCACCATTACGTCCATCACGCCGCACAGGCAGTACAGGCTGCACACGTATTTCAGACGCAGCATGGCTTGGGCGATGACGTCCTCTTCCCCGGGAGCGTAGATGGACGCCAGCGGATGACCAAAGAAGACCGCAAGATTTCCCAGCACCAGACCAAAGACCATAGAATACATCTGGCAGAGCAGCAGAGAGCGATCCACCCGGCGGCACTCCCCCGCGCCGTAGTTCTGGCTGGTGAACGTGAGATCCGTCTGATAAAAGGAATTCATGGACACGTAAACGAAGCCCTCAATGTTGGCGGAAGCGGAAGACCCGGCAATAATGGCCGTGGACCCGAAGGAGTTGATAGAGGACTGAATCACCACATTGGACAGAGAAAATACGATACCCTGGAACCCGGCGGGAAGGCCCACCTGCAAAATCCGCCGGACCACCCGTTTTTCCAAGCGCAGCTTCCTGAGCTCCAGCCGCAGGGGCCCCTGGTCCCTCATCAGGCATCCCACCACCAGCAGAGCGGACACTGCCTGAGAGATGATGGTGGCCAGAGCCACACCTGCCACGCTCATCTGGAAGACAATCACGAACAGAAGATTCAGCGCCACGTTGGTCACGCCGGCAATAGCAAGATAATACAGCGGCCGCCGGGTGTCCCCCTGGGCTCTCAGGATGGCTGCCCCAAAGTTGTAGAGCATGTTCACCGGCATTCCGCAGAAGTAGATTCGCAGGTAGATAGTGGCGAGGTCAATCACGTCCGGCGCAGAGGAGGTCCAGATCAGCAGCTGCCGGGCCAGCCCCACTCCCAGCAGCGTCAGAATCACACCGCTGAGCAGAGAGATGGCGATAGCGGTGTGAACGCTGCCGCTCACATCCTCCTCCCGGCCTGCTCCCAGGTCCCGGGCCACCACCACGTTGGTACCCACGGAGAACCCCACAAACAGGTTCACCAGCAGGTTGATCAGCGCACTGGTGGAGCCCACGGCAGCCAGCGCCTCCTTGCCGGCGCAGCGCCCTACCACCACCACGTCGGCGGCGTTAAACAGCAGCTGCAGCAGGCTGGACAGCATCAGCGGCAGAGCGAACAGCAGAATCTTTCCTGCCAGAGGGCCGTGAATCATGTCAATCTGATACCCGGCCTTTTTCTGTCTATCCATCCAGGTTCCCCTCTCTCCCATAAACTCCGCCCAAGAGGGCAGTAAGCATGTTATATCACATATTTCTAAAAAGAACAATCGTGAAATCAGAAAAAACAGAGTGAAAATTTGCCGTTTTTTTTCACGTTGTTGGGCAAAACGCAGGGATTTCCTCCCACAAGTTTTGGCGTGCAATTTTGGATTTTCTTCTCGCCCATAGTACATTTCAAAAATTTTTCAGAAACCTTGTGATTTCCTCTTGACAAACCGTACATACTGCATATACTGTTTATATACAGATGAACAGAGGTGCATGCATGGACATCATCATCAGCAATTCCAGTGGGCAGCCCATTTACGAGCAGATCTGCCGCCAACTCAAAGGAGCTGTCGCTTCAGGAAAGCTCCGCCCCGGCGACCCTTTGCCCTCTATCCGCAATCTGGCCCGGGATCTGCGCATCAGCGTCATTACCACCAAACGGGCCTACGAGGAGCTGGAGCGCGACGGCTTCATCCAAACCGTGGCCGGAAAGGGCAGCTTCGTGGCTCAGCAGAACCTGGAGCTGGCAAGGGAGAGTAATCTGCGGGAAATCGAACAGCATTTACAGGCGGCACTGGAGTTGGCAAGGCAGATTGCGCTGCCGACGGAGGAGCTGCACAATATACTTACCGTATTAAGCGAGGAGGACTAAACAAAATGGAGAGCAATGCCATTGAAATCCGGGGCCTGACCAAGAGGTACAAGGACTTCTCCCTGGACAATCTGGATCTCAGACTGCCCTATGGCTGTGTGCTGGGACTGGTGGGAGAGAACGGCGCAGGGAAAAGCACCACCATCCGCCTGATTATGGACGCACTGGAGCGGGACGGAGGAACCGTCTCCGTGATGGGAACCGACAACAAAAGCAAGGAATTTCTGAGTCTGAAGGAGGAGATCGGCGTGGTGCTGGACGAGACCTTCGTGCCGGAGGTCATCAATGCCAAGCAGATGGGGAAGATCATGGCGGGCACCTATAAAAACTGGGATCAGGCGGCCTACGATGGCTGGATCAGGCGGTTCGAGCTGCCGCTGGACAAGAAGTTCAAGGACTACTCCCGGGGCATGACCATGAAGCTGGGTATTGCGGCGGCCCTGAGTCACCACCCCAGGCTGCTGCTGCTGGACGAGGCCACCGGCGGGCTGGATCCCATGGTCCGGGAGGAACTGCTGGAGGTATTTGCGGACTTCGCCGCCCAGGAAGGCCACGCGGTTCTGCTCTCCAGCCACATTGTCAGCGACCTGGAGCGTATCTGCGACTATATCGCTTTCCTCCATAAGGGGAAGCTGATGCTGTGCGAGGAGAAGGACGTGCTGCTGGATAAATACGGCATTCTGAAATGCTCCAGGGAACAGCTGTCCAACATTCCCGGGAAGGCCGTCCACGGCAAGAGGGTGGGAACCTACGGCGTGGAGGCCTTGGTGGAGCGGGCGTACATGCCCCGGGACGCGGTAGTGGACCGGGCGAGTCTGGAGGATATCATCCTGTATATGGTGAAGGGAGAACAGAAATGATCGGGCTTTTGAAAAAGGATCTCTATGTGGCGGACAAATCCGGACGGCTGCTGCTGGTACTTGCATTGATATTCAGTATGATGCCCTCGATGGGGGCCTTCGGCAGTACCTATGCCATGATGATGGCAGTAATGATGCCGCTGAGTTCCATTGCCTATGACGAGCGATGCAAGTGGGACCGCTACGCCGCCATGCTGCCCTATCGGGTGGGCCAGCTGGTGTGGAGCAAATATCTGCTGTCCTATCTCTACACCTTGTTGGGCGGAGGTATTATCGTG
Source organism: uncultured Oscillospiraceae bacterium (assembly GCA_910579725.1). Taxonomy (GTDB): domain Bacteria; phylum Bacillota; class Clostridia; order Oscillospirales; family Oscillospiraceae; genus Pelethomonas. The sequence goes on from CAJTUD010000054.1 coordinate 9,332, forward strand.
CTGGGAGCATTCCTCCGGGGCATGACTACGGGGGCGGCGGATTGGAAGGAGACGGCGGAGATGAGCACCATGCTGGCGGTCGTCATGCTGTTCATTACGGCGCTGGGCCTGCCGATGCTCTATCGGTTCGGGTCCGAAAAAGGGCGGCTTGCGATGATCCTGTGCATGGGCGCCGGCGTTGGTACGGCCATGGGACTGATGGGTATTTTCGGAGAGCTTCCCAAACTGCCGGAACTTCCTGTGCCCGCGGCAGCCGCCGGGGTCGCCGTTCTGGCGGTGGGATTGACCTGGCTGTCTTTCCGTCTGAGCGTTCATTTCTACATGAGGCGGCAAAACGGGGCGTACAACTGATCCGAAAAGGAGGGGCGGCTATGCTGGCAATGCTGCGGAAAGACTTCTATGTCATGCGGAAATATTCGGCTGCGCTTATTAGCACCTGGGGTGTGATGATCGTGGTATTTAACCGGATACTCAGGACAGATACCAGATTCCTGTACTATCTCACACCTGTGCTGAGCACCACGATTGCGCTCAACGCCATCAGCACCGACCATGAGTGCCGCTGGGATCGTTTCGCTACCATGACGCCCCTGCGGCCCTGGCAGCTGGTGTTGGAAAAATATTGTTTCGCTTACGGCACGCTGGCTTTGCTGACGGGCTTGAGCGCTCTTGCGTCTTGGACATCCGTCTCTGGCAGGGAGGGGCCGGATATATGGCTGGTGTTTACGATGGTATCGCTGTTCCTTACGATGGCTCTGCCTCTGATTTACCGATTTGGACGGCAGAAGAGTTCCTTTATACTGCTGGCCTTCTGGGGTCTTGTCGCGGCGGCGATTTTAGGTGCAGCATATTTCCGGTACAATCCCATCAGGCTCGTCTCCAACTGGCTGGAGGATGTTCCGGTCCTGCTGCTGGCGGCGGGAACCGCAGCAGTCCTTTTGGTGCTGAACACCGGGTCCGTTTTTCTCTCTATCCGTCTCTGCGCCCGCCGCCAGCGGGGCTGGTACCAGTAAAGCCATTGGGTAGAAACACAAGGGAAATCCACGAAATTCCCTGTATTTTTGGAGAAACTGAAAAACTTTTATATCCCATATTGACATAAAAATTTCATCATGCTACCATAAAGCGTCGCTTGGGTGTCCGTTCTTACGGATCAGAGCGGCGCTTTTTTAACCAATCCCGCCGGGTCAAGCTCCGGCGGCGCAGCACAGCGGGGAAGCGGAACCCTGGAAAGGAATCGAAAGAGAGTGGAAGAAAAAGATTTGCAGCCAAAAGAGAACAAAATGGGCGTACTGCCCATCAACCGCCTGCTGCTGAGCATGTCGGTCCCCATCATGCTCAGTATGCTGGTTCAGGCCCTTTACAACGTTGTGGACAGCGTTTTCGTCTCCCGGGTCAGCGAGAATGCCCTGAACGCAGTCAGTCTGGCCTTCCCGGTGCAGAACCTGATGATCGCGGTGTCCACCGGTACCGGCGTAGGCATCAACGCCCTGCTCAGCAGAAGTCTGGGCGAGAAGCGGTTTGACCGCGCCAATCTTACCGCCTCCAACGGCGTGTTTCTGGGGATTTGCAGCGCGGCGGTCTTTGCGGTGCTGGGGGTATTGTTCTCCCGGACCTTTTTCCTGGTCCAGACCGATGTGGCGGAGATTGTGGAGGGCGGCGCGGCCTACATCCAGATATGTACGGTCTGTTCTTTCGGCCTTTTTGTCGCCATCAGCATTGAGCGCCTTCTCCAGGCCACCGGTAAGAGCGTATACAGCATGATAACCCAAATGGCCGGGGCGGTCGTCAACATTATTTTTGACCCCATTTTTATCTTTACCTTTAACATGGGCGTGGTAGGCGCGGCCTGGGCCACGGTGCTGGGTCAGATTGTAGGTGCGGCTCTGGGCCTCTATTTCAACGCGAAGAAGAACACGGAGATCACGCTGACCTTCAAGGGCTTCCGTCCCAACTGGCACATCATCCGCCGCATTTACTCCGTAGGCGTACCATCCATCATTATGGCGTCCATCGGCTCTGTGATGACCTTCGGCCTCAACAAGATTCTCATTGCCTTCACCACCACTGCCACCGCCGTTTTCGGGGTGTACTTCAAGCTCCAGAGCTTTGTTTTCATGCCGGTATTCGGTCTGAACAACGGCATGGTGCCAATTGTGGCCTACAACTTCGGCGCCAGAAAACCGGACCGGATGGTCAAGGCGGTCAAGCTGGGCGCGATCTACGCCACCGCCATCATGGCCGCCGGCGCGGCCGTCTTCCTGCTGATCCCCCATCTGCTCTTGGGCCTGTTTGACGCCTCGGAATACATGCTGGAGATCGGCGTCCCCGCCCTGCGGACCATCTGCCTCAGCTTTTTGCTGGCAGGCTTCGGCATCGTCGCCTCGTCCTTCTTCCAGTCCCTGGGCCACGGGGTACTGAGCCTCATTATCTCCCTGGTCCGGCAGCTGATCGTACTGCTGCCCGCAGCGTGGCTGCTGAGCCTCTCCGGACAGCTGGATCTTGTCTGGTGGGCCTTCCCCATCGCGGAAATATTCTCCGCGGCCCTGAGCGTGCTGTTTTTGATCTACGCCTACCGGAAAGAAGTCAAGCCCATGCTGGCAGAATAAACGCCCCATATCAAAAAGCGGCCCGATGAGAACATCGGGCCGCCTCTCTTTTCAAAAAATGCTTACTCTTCCTCGCGGTCATGCTCGTGGCCATGTTCGTGGCCGCAGCACCCCTCCTCGCAGCTGTCACAGGGATGCTCATAGGGCACGCCTTTGCGCTTGTAATAGTCGGCGATGGCAGCCTTGACCGCCTGCTCGGCAAGCACAGAGCAGTGAATTTTCACAGCAGGCAGGCCGTCGAGGGACTCCACCACCGCCTGATTGGTCAGCTTCAGCGCCTCGGAGAGCGGTTTTCCCTTGATCATATCGGTGGCGATGGAACTGGTGGCAATAGCGGAAGCACAGCCGAAGGTCTGGAATTTTACATCCTCGATGATTTCATCGTCATTGATTTTCAGGTACATTCTCATGATGTCGCCGCACTTGGCGTTGCCTACCTCGCCGACGCCATTGGCGTCGTCCATGGTGCCCACGTTGTGGGGATGGGCGAAATGCTCCATTACTTTTTCGCTGTATTCCATAGCCATGGTCATTTTTTCCTTTCCGATTTGAGATGGATTTTTCACTTGCCGCGCGGAGCGCGGCAAAAGGTTTATTTTTCCGAGCCTTCCCTGGGACCCTTTACCGGTAAGGATCCGGCATTTTCTCCAGCATATGCATCCATACCGGACTCATCTGTCTGAGCGTCCTTACCACCTCCGGCACCTGTTGGAGGATATACTCCACTTCCTCCATGGTGTTATACTCGCAAAGGCTCAGCCGCAGGGATCCGTGAGCAATCTCATGCGGAAGTCCCAGCGCCAGCAGCACATGGCTGGGGTCCAGCGACCCGCTGGTGCACGCGCTGCCGGAACTTGCGCAGATTCCCGCCAGATCCAGCCGCAACAGCAGGCTTTCCCCCTCAATTCCCTCAAAACAGAAGCTGACAATCCCCGGCGCCTTGTGGTCCGCGCTTCCATTGCAGAAGGAATAGGGGATTTTGCTGAGTCCCTCTGTCAGCCTCTCCCGCATGGCGGACACTTTCGCCATGTTCTCCTCCATGTGGGCGCAGCTCTCTGTCAGTGCCGCCGCCATAGCCAGAATAGCGGGGATGGCCTCAGTGCCACCCCTTCTGCCTCTCTCCTGAGCTCCGCCCTCAATGAAGTTCTTCAGCCGGATGGATTTCTTGCAGTACAGCGCCCCTACGCCTTTGGGCGCGTGGAACTTGTGGCCGGAGAGAGAGAGCATGTCAATGTTGTCCGCCGCCACGTCCACCGGCACGTGGCCCACCGCCTGCACAGCGTCGGTGTGGAACAGAATTCCTCTCTCCCGGCAGACCGCGCCAATTTCCTGAATGGGCTGGATCGTGCCGATCTCATTGTTGACATACATCACTGTTACCAGGCAGGTATCCTCCCGGATGGCGGCCTTCAGCTCCTCCAGACGCACCACTCCGTCCTTATGGACCGGCAGATACGTCACATCAAATCCCTGCTTTTCCAGCTTCTTCAGGGTGTGGAGCACCGCGTGATGCTCAATGGCGTCGGAAATAATATGCTTTTTTCCCTGTTCCGCTCCCATTCGAGCACCCTCGGTGATAGCCCAGTTGTCAGCCTCGGTGCCGCAGCCGGTGAAATAGATTTCCCTGGCTTCGGCGTTCAGGCACCTGGCGATGGCCTCTCGTGCGCCCATCAGCGCAAAATTGGCCTCCCGTCCCTTCTGATGGAGAGAGCTGGGGTTGCCGTAGAGCTCTCCCAGAGCGGGAAGCATGGCCTCCTCCGCCGTTTTGCTCATTGCGGTGGTGGCCGCGTTGTCAGCGTAAACGAACATGGCTCGCAAACCTTCTTTCTTTTGCCCGCCGGAAACTCCGGCGTGAAATGTACCAGTATCCTATAGGAAAATAGGAATTATTAACGTCCTGCGATACGGCGCGGAAACCACGGCGATGCTCAGCAGTTTCCCTTCCGGGCCGCAGAGGAGGCGCACCGGGCATCCAGCCGCCTCTGCTTATCTACCAGATCCGCCAGAGTGACATGATCCACCACGTTGCTGATAGCCTGATCCACCTGCTCCCACAGATCCAGGGTCACGCAGGCTTTGCACCGGGCGCACTGGTTGACCTCGTCGTCCAGGCAGGACACCGGGGACAGGCTTCCTTCCACTGTCCGCAGAATCAACCCCACGGTGCAGTCCTCCGGACTCTTCACCAGCCGGTAGCCTCCCTTGGCGCCTCTTACGCTGCGCACCAGACCGGAGCGGACCAGCACCGGGATAATCTGCTCCAGATATTTTTCGCTGATTCCCCGGCTCCCGGCCACGCTTTTCACCGACAGGTTCACCCCCTCGTCCTGCATGGCCAGCTCCAGCATCAGATGCAGGGCATAGCGGCTTTTCACGGAGATCTTCACAGCGTCACCATCCTCTCGTATTTCCTATCTTAGTATAGGATTTATTTCTTGTCAAGCGGCATATGCAACAAATTCTGGCCGTCTGGGTTGGATACTCTGCATAGTCTGCCCTGGTTTGGCTGTGGTATGCCAAAAAACGCGGCCATCACGCCTGTCCTCCGGACGCGTCATAGTTTGACAGGAACCGGCGCGTCTATTTCCAGACTTTCCGGCGTTGCCAGACAGTCGTAGGCATACACCGAAACCCCTGCCGCCGCCGCTGCCCGAAGGGCCGCTCCGAAAGCCGGATGGGTTGCATCGTTGGGTCGGAAAACGGAGGGACCTTTCATTTGAATAACGAAAAAGACCGCCCCGCGAAAGCCCTGTTCCACCGCGCGGCGGAGTCCGTTGAGATGCTTCACCCCCCGCTCCGTGGGCGCGTCGGGAAAGCGGACCTCACCGTCTTCCTCCAGAGTGACGCCCTTGACCTCTACAAAATACGCTCCGGCAGGGTCCTCCAGAAGAAAGTCGAACCGGGAATCTCCCCAGGTAAACTCCGGACGGACCGCCGTCAGTCCGGGAAGAAACCGTCCCGCCGCCGCCCACTCGCCGAAGACCTTGTTGGGGGCCTGGGCATCCATGTTGATGAGCAGTCCGCCTTTCTCGACGGCAACCAGATCATACCGGGTTTTCCGGGCCGGGTTGTCCGAACGCTCCAGATAGACCGTTGCGCCGGGGAGGAGCAGCTCCCGGCACCGGCCGGTATTTTTGACATGGCAGACTTCTGTTTGGCCGTTTAAATCCACATGGGCGATAAAGCGGTTTGGCCGGGAGAGAAAGCGGGCTTTTTCTATGGCGCGGTACTGCATGGAGCCACCTCTATCTGACAGGAAATTGTGGGGCGGTTCTCCCGCCCGGGTTTCACCCCGCCATCATACCATAGCGGTACGAAAAAGAAAACCCCGGAAATCCTCCGAAAACTTGTCGGAAATATGCAGGGAAAGGTATTGAAATTTTCTGGAATCTTTGTTATACTGAAGACAATTTCGCGCACGTGGAAATTGTTATGATTTTCACGAGGAAAGGGCGCGGCCCGCTCCGGCGGTCCCGCCACAACGTTTGAGAAGGAGGAACCACCTGATGCCTGCTGAAGTGTCTATCCCGTTTGTTATCCTCATGGGTATTGGGACCGTCTTCTTCGGCTTGATCTGCATTATTCTGCTCAGCATGGCTATGAGCGCCATTTGCAGGTCAATGGGAGACAAGACGCCCGCGCCCGCTGCGGCCGCGCCGGCCTCTCCCGCTCCGCAAGCTGACGTGATCCCTAACCGCCAGGCCATGATCGCCGCCATCGCCGTCGCTGTCGCGGAAGAGATGGGGACCGATCCCGCCGGAATCCGCATCCTGTCCGTCAAAAAACTTTAATTGAAGAAGAGAGGAAAAGAGCTATGAAAAAGTACAAAGTAAACGTGAACGGCACCGTCTATGAAGTCACCGTTGAGGCCATGGACGGCGCCGCCCCTGTTGCCGCTGCGCCTGCTGCGGCTGCTCCCGCCCCCGCTCCTGCGGCTCCCGCCGGCGGCGAGAAGGTTTCCGCCCCCATGCCCGGTACCATTCTGGACGTGCGTGTGAGCAACGGCGCGGCCGTGAAGAAGGGCGACATCCTCTTTATTCTGGAAGCCATGAAGATGGAGAACGAGATCATGGCTCCCTGCGACGGTACGATCGCATCCGTCAGCGTCACCAAGGGCGCGGCGGTGGATTCCGGCGCTCTGCTGTGTGTGATCGGCTAAGGCCGGCCACAGGGAGGAATACTAAATGGACGCTATCATGAATTTTATTCAGGCGACCGGCTTCTATCAGATTGCCACCGGCAACTGGAAGGTACTGATCATGATGTTCATTGCCTTCGCGCTGCTGTATCTGGCGATTGTGAAGAAGTTTGAGCCGCTGCTGTTGCTGCCGATTGCTTTCGGTATGCTGATTACCAACCTGCCCGGCGCGGAGATGTACCATGAGATTCTCTTTGCCGGAGGCCATGTCAACTGGGAAATCTTCGGCGGAACGCCCATTTCCGCTGAATTTATGGCGCACCTGGAGGAGCTGGGCGTGTCCGAGGCTGTGCGGGGCACAGTATCGGTGGGACAATCCATCTCCGTGGGGTTGATTGACGTGCTGTATCTGGGTGTCAAGCTGGGCATTTACCCCTGTCTGATCTTTATGGGCGTGGGCGCGGGCACTGACTTCGGTCCCCTGATCGCCAATCCCAAGACCCTGCTTCTGGGCGCCGCCGCCCAGCTGGGCATCTTCATGACCTACGCGGGCTGCCGCATCTCCACCCTGTTCGACGCGGCTGAGGCCAGTTCCATCGGCATTATCGGCGGCGCAGACGGCCCCACGGCCATCTTTGTCACCAGCCGTCTGGCTCCTCACCTGTTGGGGCCCATCGCCGTAGCGGCTTACAGCTACATGGCCCTGGTGCCGGTGATTCAGCCCCCCATCATGCGGGCGCTGACCACTGCGGAGGAGAGAAAGATCGTCATGCGTCCTCTCCGTCAGGTGTCCAAGCGGGAAAAGATCCTGTTCCCCATTGTGGTTACTGTGTTTGTCGCGCTGCTGGTGCCCTCCGCCGGTCCTCTGATCGCCTGCCTGATGCTGGGCAACCTGTTTAAGGAGTCCGGCGTGGTGGAGCGTCTGAACAAGACCGCTCAGAATGAACTGATGAACATTGTCACCATCTTCCTGGGCATCTCTGTGGGCGCTACAGCTACCGCTACCACCTTCCTGTCCCTCCAGACCATTGCCATTATGCTCATGGGTGTGGTGGCCTTCGGGTTCGGTACTGCCGGCGGCGTACTGCTGGCCAAGTTCATGAACCTGTTCCTCAAGGAGAAGATCAATCCCCTCATCGGCTCCGCCGGTGTGTCCGCCGTACCTATGGCGGCCCGGGTTTCTCAGGTGGAAGGCCAGAAGGCCAATCCCGCCAACTTCCTGCTCATGCATGCAATGGGCCCCAACGTGGCAGGCGTCATTGGTTCCGCCATCGCCGCCGGTGTTTTGATGGCTCTGTTCGGTTAATGGTTCTTTCTGCCGCTGTGCGGCGCGTGGCGAATCGTTTCTTTTCAGGAGCCTGGGGGTTTCTCGCCCCCGGACTCCCGCCTGCTTTTGCTCTGCGGCAAAAGCAGGCAAAAACACGCGGACCACATGGTTCTGGATTCCTTGAATTGCGGGGGAGTTTCATATCGAGACTGACTTCTCTGTGGTCAGCGCTATGGGCCGCTTCCGGTTTATGTCTTGGCGCACAGTTCTGTCGATGGCACTTTTCCCGCGCAGGAAAAGTACACCCCGCCCCGGAAGGGGCGGAAAATCCTCCGCCGCCGTGGAATGGCGGCATAAGAAAGGAGCTCTGTGAATGGCAACAATGGAATTTCTGTCTAAGAAACCCCTCTTAATTACTGATACCATCCTCCGCGATGCCCACCAGTCTCAGGCGGCTACCCGCATGACCATCGAGGACATGCTCCCCGCCTGCGAGATTCTGGACTCCATCGGGTATTACTCCCTGGAGTGCTGGGGCGGAGCCACATTCGACGTGTGCATGCGCTTCCTCAACGAGGACCCCTGGGAGCGGCTGCGCACTCTCCGCAAGCATCTGCCCAACACCAAGCTGCAAATGCTCTTCCGCGGCCAGAACATCCTCGGTTACAAGCACTATGCCGACGACGTGGTAGACGCTTTCTGCCGCAAGTCCATTGAAAACGGCATTGACATCATCCGCATTTTCGACGCGCTCAACGACGTGCGCAACCTGGAGCAGGCCATCAAGTCCACCAAGAAATACGGCGGCACTGTGGAGGCCACTCTGTCCTACACCATCTCCCCCATCCACAGCGAAGACTACTTCGTAAAGATGGCCAAGGAGCTGGAGCAGATGGGTGCGGATACCCTGTGCATCAAGGATATGGCCAACCTGCTGCTGCCCATGGATGCCTACTCCCTGGTCAAGCGCCTGAAGGAAAGTGTGAAGATGCCCATCCACCTTCACACTCACAATACTACCGGTACCGGCGACATGGTTTACCTGATGGCCGCCTATGCCGGCGTGGACATTGTGGACACCGCCTTGAGTCCCCTGGCCAACGGCACCGCCCAGCCCTCCACCGAGTCCCTGGTGGCCACTCTTCAGGGTACGGTCCGGGATACTAAGCTTGATCTGAACAAGATGAGCGACGCTGCCGTCCACTTCCGGAAAGTGGCTCAGCGGCTGAAGGACGCTGGTTCCCTGGACCCCAAGGTACTGAATGTAGACACCAACACCCTGCTCTATCAGGTGCCCGGCGGCATGCTTTCCAACCTCATCAGCCAGCTCAAGCAGGCCGGTAAGGAGGACAAGTATTATGACGTGCTGGCGGAAATCCCCCGGGTCCGCGAGGACTACGGCTATCCTCCGCTGGTAACTCCCTCTTCCCAGATTGTCGGTACCCAGGCCGTGATGAACATTATCATGGGCGAGCGCTACAAGACCTTCACTAAGGAGTCCCGGGCCGTCCTGAAGGGCGAGTACGGCGCACTGCCCGGCAAGGTCAATGAGGCTGTCCGGGCCAAAGCCGGCATCAAGCCTGAAGAGGTCATTACCTGCCGTCCGGCAGATCAGCTGGAGCCCGAACTGGAGAAGTACAAGGCCGAGTTCAAGGATCTGGCCAAGAGCGAGGAGGACGTGCTCAGTCTGGCGCTGTTCCCCCAGGTTGCTCCCAAGTTCCTGGCCTGGAGAGACGGTCCGCACGATGAGCCTGCTCCTGCTCCCGCCCCTGCCGCCAAGCCCGCCGCCTCCAATGGCGTGCGCGAGCTGTATGTGGATGATAAGAGCCTTTGATGGATTGAATAGAGAGAGGACCGCCCATGGGCGGTCCTCTCTGCGTGTCAAAAAAGTGGCTACGCCACTTTTTTGAGGAAAGGGATCGGGCCGAGTTCGG
>CAJTUD010000055.1 GCA_910579725.1 uncultured Oscillospiraceae bacterium
TTGCCCCGCACCATTTTTCCTCCCCTCCTTTTTACCTCTTCTCAAGTGCGTCGACGATAGCAGGGGAAATTATCAGGGTGGGGTCTAGAAAACTTTAGGGACTTTTCTGCCAAAGGATCCCTCTGAAAGAGTCTGGAATGGGATAGCGGCAGAAATGGAAAAATATGTACAAAAAGAGCCCGCAGCGATTAGCTGCGAGCCCATTTCAGAGTCATTATTTAGAGATTTTATGCGCGTCTTAAATCAGAGATATCATCAAATGGGATTACTTTACGAGAGAAGCAATTTCCTCTGCAAAGTTTTCCTGCTTCTTCTCAATGCCTTCGCCCTTTTCAAAACGAACGGCATCCAGCAAACGAACAGTCACACCAGCAGCCTTGGCCACAGTGTTCATATACTGCTCCACTGTCACTTCACCATCCTTGACGAAGTCCTGCTGAAGCAGGCAGTTCTCAGCATAGAACTTGTTGAGCTTGCCCTCCACAATCTTCTCTTTGACCTGAACAGGTTTGGAGGCCATTTTGGGGTCGTTGTCCATCTGTGCCAGCATAATGCGCTTTTCTTCCTCCAGAACATCAGGAGTCACCTGGCTCTTATCCCAGAAACGGGGATTCAGCGCGGCAATCTGCATGGCCAGATCCTTACCCATCTCAAGCACCTTGTCAGAAGCTTCGCCGTCTACGTCCAGATTCACCAGCACGCCGATCTTACCGCCTGCATGAATATAAGGAACAGACACTCCCTCGGGGAACCGGGCAAAACGGCGGACCTTGATATTTTCACCAATCACCAGAACCATCTCCTGCTGCTGCTGGAGAATAGTCAAATCCGTACCGTTATACTTGCAGCTCATAAGCGCGTCCAGATTAGTGGGAGCCTGGGCGGCTACGGTGGAAGCCACACCCTTGACAAAGTCCACAAACTTTTCGTTCTTACCAACAAAATCTGTTTCTGCGTTCACTTCAACAACCACACCAACACCGTCAATAACGGCGGCATAAGCCATGCCCTCTGCGGCGATCCGGCCAGCCTTCTTGGCGGAAGCGGCAAGTCCCTTCTCCCGCAGATACTCCACAGCCTTGTCCATATCACCGTCAGAAGCCGCCAGAGCTTTCTTGCAGTCCATCATGCCCACGCCGGTCATCTCGCGCAGATTCTTTACGTCAGCAGCTGTAAAAGCCATAATCATTTTCCTCCATATATAAATAATTTAGATGAAATAGTATTACCGTTTATTCAGGAAAAATGGGGCGGGATGGGCCCGCCCCATAAGGTTTCAGTTTCTTACTCGGCGGCGGGAGCTTCCTCTGCCTCGGGCTCCTCGTTCTGCTCACCCTGGCGGCCTTCGATCATGGCATTTGCCATAATGGACGAAATCAGCTTGATGGCGCGGATGGCATCATCGTTGCCAGGGATGGGGTAGTCAATCTCGTCGGGATCGCAGTTGGTATCGGCAATAGCCACCACAGGAATCCCAAGCTTGTGGGCCTCCGCAATCGCGTTGCGCTCCTTGCGGGTATCCACGATGAACAGTGCGCCGGGAAGCTTCAGCATCTCCTTAACGCCGCCCAAGTATTTCTCCAGCTTTGCGATTTCACCGAGATGCTTCATGACTTCCTTCTTGGGCAGCATATCGAAAGTGCCGTCCTCCTGCATCTTCTTGAGCTGGTTCAGACGGTCCACGCGGGTACGCATGGTCTTGAAGTTGGTCATCATGCCGCCCAGCCAACGGGCGTTGACAAAGTACATATTGCAGCGGGCGGCCTCTTCCTTGATGGCTTCCTGGGCCTGCTTCTTGGTGCCTACAAACAGCAGGGATTCACCATTTTCACTGAGCTGGCGGACGAAGCTGTAAGCCTCTTCCAGCTTTTTGACGGTCTTTTGCAGATCAATGATATAGATGCCGTTGCGCTCAGTGTAAATATACGGAGCCATTTTAGGGTTCCACCGGCGGGTTTGATGCCCAAAGTGAACGCCGGCTTCCAGAAGCTGCTTCATAGATACAACGCTTGCCATGTTTAGTTTCCTCCAATAAATTTAGTTTTACCCTCCAACCCCCTCCTCTGCCGGGCTAACCGTCGAGAACGGCACCGGTCCGGCATCCGGGATTGTGCGGAATCTGGAATATCATAGCACATCCCTAAATAGAATGCAAGTGGTTTTTTCACAATAATTTCATTATTTGCCTCTGAAAAGCCGCAGAAAGAAAGGTCCTATGGAAAGGATTGCAGAAATTTCATATGTTGGCGGAGCAGTTTTGAGACAGCCCCTTTTAATGGAGCAAGAAGTTATTCAATAGCGGGACAACCGATACGGCAAAAAACTATCCCCCCACCCGGCTTGCGGGGCGGGAACTGGTACATTATAATAAAAGCGGTTAACCGAAAATATCTGAATTCGCAAGGAGGACATCTAAGGTGAAAAAGCATTTTCCGCTTCTGTTGCTGGCGGCAGTCCTGGTGCTGGGGCTGACGGCCTGCGGTGGAAACAGCAGCCCGGCTGTAGGAGATACCCTGATCTATGCCAGCGGCGACTATACCAGAATCAATCCCGCCATGGATGAACATGGTGAGATCAATATTCTGCTTTTTAACGGACTTACTGCCCATAACGGTGAAAACCAGGTAATTCCTGGTCTGGCTAAAAACTGGGATTTTGATGAGACCAGCTGCACGTATACCTTTCACTTGGAGGAAAACGTCAAATGGCATGACGGGGAGCCCTTTACTGCCGAAGATGTGAGATTTACCATCGAGGCCATCATGGATCCGGAAAACGGCTCTGAGAACGCCCCCAACTATGAAGATGTGGAGGAAATCACAGTGGTAGACGATCATACTGTTGCCTTCCGCCTTTCCGCACCCAATGCAGCTTTTCTGGATTACATGACTATGGCTGTGCTGCCCCAGCATCTGCTGGAGGGTGAGAACATGCAGGAATCTGATTTCTTCCGTTCACCAATAGGCACCGGACCTTACAAATTGAAGAGCTGGGATGTGGGACAAGCCATTACTCTGGTAAAAAATGAGGACTATTTCAAGAAGTCCGCCAATATTGATACGATTATTTTCAAGATAATCCCAGACGACAACGCCAAGGCAGTCCAGATGCAGGCCGGAGAACTGACACTTGCTCATCTGACGCCAAAAGATGCGGAAAATTTCCAAGGAAAGGATGAATATACCATATATGATATGAAAACATCCGATTATCGAGGGATTCTGTTTAATTTCAACAACTCCTATTGGTTGGAGAACCGGGATTTGATTCCCGCCATCTGCTATGCCATTGACCGGCAGGCAATTCTGGAAGCGGTGGTGATGGGACATGGCGCAGCTGCTTATAGTCCCCTCCAGCGCAACATATATAATAATGAAAACGTGGAACGTTACAGTTATGATCCCGCCAAGGCAAAAAGTGTCCTGGAGGATGCCGGATGTGTCATGGGGGACAAAGGCTTCTATGAGAGGAACGGCCAAGAAATCGGCTTTGTCCTCAGCGTAGGTGCGGGAGATCAGGTTCGTCTGGACATGGCTCAGGCCGCCGCTCAGCAGCTTCAGCAAGTGGGGATCAATTGTACTGTCGAAGTTCCCTCCAAGGTGGACTGGGAAGGACAGATGGCCTATCTGATTGGGTGGGGCAGTCCATTTGACGCGGACGATCACACTTACAAGGTCTTCGGCACCGGCAAGGGAGCCAACTACTCAGGATACTCCAACGCTCTGGTGGATCAATACCTTTCCGAGGCCCGTCAGTCCAATGACCCAGTTGTGCGGAAGGAAGCGTATGCCAAGTTCCAGACCGCACTGGCTGAAGATCCCGCCTATGCTTTCATCTGCTACGTGGACGCATCCTATGTGGCCTCCTCCGCACTGAAGGGTATCTCGCCGGATACGGTTCTAGGCCATCATGGGGTAGGAATTTTCTGGAACGTGACAGAGTGGTCCATCGAAAAGTAAGAATACTGGAAAAAGGGGCTGAAGACCAGCCCCTTCTTCCCTGTTTTTGGAGATTATGATTATGCCGGCTTTATTGGAAATAAAAGATCTGTTTGTCAGCTTTCACACGTTTTCAGGTGAGGTGGAAGCGGTACGTGGGGTATCGCTCTCCCTCCGGCCGGGCGAGGTGCTGGCTATTGTAGGAGAATCCGGATGCGGAAAAAGCGTTCTGTGCCGGTCCGTTATGAAACTGCTGCCCCAAAATGGATGGATCAAAGGCGGAACCATTCTAGCAGACGGGATTGATATCACAAATTACACCCAGCGGGATATGGAGCGCCTACGGGGACGGCTGTTCTCCATGGTGTTTCAGGACCCTCTGACTGCGCTGAATCCCACTATGACTGTAGGAGCACAGATCGCAGAGGCAGTACAGATCCATCAGCCTGGATTAAAAAAGGCAGCGGTTCGCTGCAGGGCGCTGGAGCTGATGGACTTGGTGGACATCGCCGGAGGAGAGGAGCGATACGGCCGGTATCCTCACGATTTCTCCGGAGGAATGCGGCAGCGGGCGGTCATGGCAGCGGCCCTGGCATCCAATCCCAAAATTCTTTTTGCGGATGAACCAACCACCGCTCTGGATGTGACAATTCAGGCGCAGATTCTGGATTTGCTCCGCGATATACAAGTCAAGATGGGCACCGCAACGGTGCTGGTGACGCATGATTTGGGAGTGGTGGCCCGGGCGGCGGATCGGGTGGCGGTGATGTACGCGGGAAAAATTGTGGAGACAGGCACTGTGGAGGATATTTTTTATGCCCCACAGCATCCGTATACCTGGGGACTGCTTCGCGCTCTTCCCTCTCGGGCTGTGGTGGGAGAGCCTTTATACACAATACCCGGTATGCCCCCCACCCTGATCAATCCTCCAAAAGGGGACGCCTTTGCCTGCCGGAACGAGTACGCTTTAGCCATCGACTACCAGGAGCCCCCACCTATGTTTCAAATCAGTGAAACCCATTTTGCTGCCACCTGGCTGCTGGACAAGCGTGCGCCTAAAATTATGCCGCCTTTGGGAGGTAGCTATCATGAGTGAAATCCTGTTAGATGTTCAGGACCTGACGCATTGCTTCCGTCTGGGACGGAACAGAGTACTGCGGGCAGTGGACGGCATATCCTTCCAGCTTCGGAAAGGCGAAATTTTCGGTTTGGTAGGAGAGTCCGGATCAGGAAAATCCACAGCAGCAAAATGCATCATGAACATCCTGCACCCCACTGCCGGAAAAATCCGGTACCTTGGGATCAACACCTGCGATCCCAGGCAGTTTCGATCACATAAAAAGTTTCTGCAAATATCCCGTCAGATCATTTTTCAAGACTCCACCTCCAGCTTAAATCCCAGAATGACGGTGGCAGATATCATTACCGAACCCTTAATGATCCATCATATCCGGCCTCCCCGCGGATCTCTTCGGGCGGAAGCAGCGTACCAGCTGAAGTGCGTGGGTATGGACCCGGGGTATCTGGATAAACATCCGGCGGAGCTGTCCGGCGGGCAGCGGCAGCGAGTGGCTATTGCCCGGTCGCTGGGCATGGGACCCGAGCTGCTGGTGGCAGATGAGCCTATCGCCTCTTTGGACGTTTCTATTCAGGCGCAGATGATTAATCTGTTCAAGCATTTGCAACAGGAGCATGGGTTCACGTTCCTGTTTATTGCCCACGACCTGGCGGTAGTAAGATACCTTTGTGACCGGGTAGGCGTAATGTTTCAGGGAAAGCTGGTCGAAACAGGCCCCGTTGGAGAGGTCTTTTCCCATCCGCTGCATCCCTATACCCAAGCGCTTCTCTCTGCAATTCCCATTCCAGACCCGCGGCGGGAGAGAAAAAGAATCCCGCAGTTCTTTGATTCCACTGCTTTTGATCGGGAAGGACAACTGCGGGAAGTTTCCCCCGGACACATGGTTTTTCAAAAGGGAGACAAACTATGAGACAGAAAAATCCATTTTTATATTATGGCAGAAAGCTTCTGGGATTTGCTGTAAGCGTTTTTCTTCTCTCCCTGGTGGTATTCTGTACAGCAAGACTGGCGCCTGGAGATCCCTTGGTTTCCTATTATGGAGACCGGGCAGAAAAAATGACACCGCAGGAACGGGAGCAGGCAGAGGCCCGGTTGGGACTGGATGAGCCCATCCACGTCCAGTATGTGCGATGGCTGGAGAATGCGGCCTGTGGAAATTTTGGCATCTCCTATAAATATAAAACGGATGTCATTTCGGTAATTGCCGGGCGGCTGCCTAATACATTGATTCTGGGCGGAACCGCATTCCTGCTGATTTTCGCCGGAGCGCTGGCGCTGGGAGCGTTATGCGCCTGGAATGAAGAGAATTTTCTGGACCGCACTGTCTGTAAAGTTGGAACCATTGTCAGCTGTATTCCGGAGTTCTGGCTATCTCTGGTGCTGATTTTGGTCTTTGCAGTCCAGCTACGGTGGCTGCCCAGCAGTGGAGCTTATACTATTGGCGGCGGAGGTCTGGCAGATCGGGCGGTCCATCTGATCCTTCCTTTGACAGTAACGGCGGCGGGGCATCTGTGGTATTACGCTTATATGATCCGCAACAAGCTGCTGGAGGAAATCCGATCTGACTATGTGCTGCTGGCCAAAGCCAAAGGACTCAGCCGCCGGGCGGTACTGTTCCAGCACTGCCTGAGGGGAGTGCTGCCCACTTATCTGAGCCTGATGGCAATTTCTGTGCCGCATATTCTGGGTGGTACCTATATTGTGGAGACGGTTTTCTCCTACCCCGGCATCGGTACGCTTTCTTATGAAAGCGCACGATATCAGGACTACAACCTTTTGATGCTGTTATGTCTTATCTCAGGCTCAGTGGTAATTCTTTGCAACATTCTGGCACAAATCATCAGTGAATGGATCGACCCTAGAATGCGAAGCGGAGAGCCGCCGGAGGTAACAAAGCATGGATGAACGATTTATCCTGGTTGGCGCACGAACTCCCCTTCCGCCGCCGCCCCCAGAAAAGAAGTGGTACGCTGGTAAACCTGTGTTCTCCATGGTGGTGTTGGCAGTGATTATATCAGGGTGTCTGGGCTGTGAACTGTTTATTCCCAAGGACCCGGTTTACATGGACCTGTTTCACGCAGTGGAATCCCCCGGCAGAGAATTCTGGTTTGGTACTGACACTATGGGTCGTGATATCTTTTCCATGATCTGGTTCGGCGGCCGGGTTTCGCTTGCTATCGGGTTTCTGTCTACCGCCATCTCCACCTTTCTGGCAATACTGTTTGGAGCAGCCAGCGGACTGGCTCCCCGCTGGCTGGATGAATTGCTGATGCGGCTGACAGAGATTTTTCTGAGCATTCCCTCCCTGCTGCTGATTATTCTGCTCCAGGCCATTCTGGGAAAGGCCGGAGTCCTGAGTATTTCCCTGGTAATCGGCGTCACGGGATGGACCAGCATGGCCAAGGTAGTCAGAAGCGAGGTTCGGCGGCTGCGGAACAGCGAATACGTACTGGCCTCCCGATGCATGGGGGCGGGATTTTTTCACGTGCTGCTGCGGCATCTGGCCCCTAATTTCTTCTCCTCGATCATGTTCATGGTGGTGATGAACGTCCGCTCCGCCATTGCCGCAGAGTCCACTCTCAGCTTTATCGGACTGGGACTTCCTCTGGAAATCATCAGTTGGGGCAGTATGCTCTCGCTGTCGGAAAAGGCGCTGCTGAGCGAAGCTTGGTGGATCATTTTGATCCCCGGTGCATTCCTTGTAGCGACAATGCTTTGCGTCACCAGTATCGGAAACTGGCTGCGAGGGGAAAGCGGTCAGAAATCAGGCAATCTATAAACCAAACGCTCGTTCTTTTCTATAAAAGAACGAGCGTTTCGACAACACACAAATTCGCGGATAAAAAAGTATGTATGCAGCCAGTCATTCCGTCCGGTATCTCCCCAGTCCTGCAATGCGGACGCTTCTCTGGGCATGAAGCTCCAGCAGGGCAGCTGCCAAAAGTTCCGGATCATGACGGACATAACCGTTCCGGAGAGCAGAAACCGGACGGCTGACCAATTCTACCCCCAATTCCGAGCACTTGACTTTGTCGAAGTGCAGGGGCTCCGCGCCCTCTTGCGCGTAGCGCCCCAGAACTTCCGGCGGGATCGTGGCGGAGTTGACCAGACACAGATGGAACAGCCCAGGCAGGGAGTGCTGAAAAATGGCGCGGATGTGGTCGGCATTGGTATAGCCCTCGGTCTCCCCTTCCTGAGTCATGACATTGGCGATATAGATTTTCAGAGCGGACGATTCCGCAATGGCTTGGGCCACTCCCTCAACCAACAGATTGGGAATAATGCTGGTATAAAGGCTTCCGGGACCCAGTAGAATCATGTCTGCTTCCCGGATGGCTTCTAGGGCTGGTTCCAGGGCCGCCGGGCGCTCTGGCAGCAGACGTACCCGGCGGATGCGGCAATTTTCCCGCTTCTTGCAGTAGAAAATCTTGGATTCGCCCAGAACCTTGGTTCCATTCTCAAATTCCGCTTCCAACTGCACATTGGTGTTTGTTACAGGGATAACGCGGCCAGTGATGGCCAGGACCTGACTCATGCGGCTGACCGCCTGATCAAAGCTCCCGCCGGAAATGCCATTGAGTGCTGCCAGGAACAGGTTGCCAAAGCTCTGCCCTTTCAGAGAGCCATCGGTAAACCGGTAGTGGAGAAGCTCCCCCATAAGCGGTTCCACATTGGCAAGCGCTTCCATGCAGTTGCGCACATCCCCGGGCGGCAGCATCCCCAGCTCCTGACGCAGAACGCCGGAGCCGCCTCCGTCGTCTGCCACCGTGACGATAGCAGTGAGATTATTGGTCTGCCGCTTCAATCCCCGCAGCATGGTGGACAGTCCTGTGCCTCCTCCGATGGCGACGATCTTCGGTCCCTTGCCGCTGGGACCGCGGTATAAATTATTTTCCATCATAGTCATTTTGTCTTCCAGATATTGTGTGATTCGAATAGGTGTTCCATGTGGGCTCATAATCCGCCGTCGCCTGATCTCCCCACATATCCCATCCGCGTCCGTTGCCTCTCGCAAATATTTCCAGAAATGGCGCGGAAGAACAGCTTTCAATCAAGGTGCAGAATTCGTCCGGCTTTCGGGAATGTTCCCGCTTTATAGATCGTATGAGATTGACTTGTGATCTGCTGGCCGCCAAAGTCCGGTTTTTGTCCCCGCTGATCCCAAACAGAAGCATCTCCGTTACATTACGAAAATAGAATCCAACGCCCCGGCCATCCGGCATACCATCTTTCCGGACCTTTTCCCATATAATATTTGTTTTGTATTCAAACCCCCATGCTTTCATCACCTCCAATCCCTCTGGCAGTAAAGCATTCGGTACCCATAAATACAAATGGCTTTTTTCATCAGCCACCTCTGAAACAGGCAGCGCTTTAATTTCATCCAGCTGTCCGCAAATCCTCAATTGAAATGGATAGCTGATCCAGACAGTCCTGCAAATCATCCCATTCCTCCGGAAAGGCGTTGCGCAATATTTCCAAGGCATGACCATAACTCTGAAATTCAAACTTTTTCAACAGATTTTCCCGAATATATTTTGCAGTATCTGCCATTTTTGCCTCCTGAACTCATTCAAGTCCTTGTCATGTCCCGATGGTTTTCTGTCACTTGAAAGCCCAGAGAACGGATATATTCTGCCAGCGCCCGTGTCACAGCCACAGAGCGGTGATGGCCGCCAGTGCAGCCAATGGCCGCTACCAGTACTGTTTTCCCCTCTTCTTGATACAACGGAAGAACAAATCCCAGAAGATCCCGAAGCTTTTCCATAAACAGTTCAGTCTCACGAAAAGAAAAGACATAATCCCGGACTTCCTGGTCCAAGCCAGTCTTGGCCTTCATAGCGTCAATATAGAATGGATTTGGCATAAACCGCACGTCGAATACCAGATCCGCTTCCAGCGGCAGGCCATGCTTGAAGCCGAAAGATACCAGGCTCACCTGCATCTCTCCCCCGCTTTGATTTCCGCCAAAAATTCGCAGAAGCTCGCCTCGCAGCCGGGCGGTGGAATAATTTGTGGAATTGATCACAACATCTGCCTGCTCCCGGACTGGCGACATCAGAGCAATTTCCCGGTTTACCGCCGCCTCCAGGGAATTGCACCGCTCCTGAAGCGGATGCATCCGGCGCGTTTCCTTGTAGCGATTGATGATGGTCCCTACATCCGCCTCCAGAAACAGCAGACGGCAGTTATACTCCCGCTGGCGAAGGATGGACAGGACCTCAAGAAACTCATCGAAGCTGTCGGCGGTACGTACATCATAGACCAAAGCAACCTTGTGGTAGCGCCCGCTGCCAGCAGCACAGAATTCCGCAAATTTCAGGATCATGCCTGCCGGCATGTTATCCACAATATAAAAACCCACGTCCTCCAGGAAAGACGCAGCTTTGCTCTTCCCTCCGCCGGACATACCGGAAATAATCAAAATTTCCATTTTCTCTCTCCTCCCCCTGCTGGCAGCTACGGAACTTTCCGCACCTCCGGCTCCAGGTGGACGCCGGTTTGACGGTACACCGTTTCCTGCACATGAGCAATCACCGCCAGAATGTCCGCACAGGTGGCGCCGCCTGCGTTGATGATAAATCCCGCATGCTTCTCCGATACCTGTGCGCCGCCGACTCGAAATCCTTTCAATCCGCATTGCTCAATCAGTGTTCCGGCAAAGTACCCCTCAGGGCGTTTGAAGGTACTGCCGGCGCTGGGGTATTCCAAAGGCTGCTTCTCCCGGCGGCGGCGGTCAAAATCATCCATCAGCGCTTTGATCTCCGCTCCACTCCGTGGTTCCAGCAGAAATTCCGCCTCCAGCACCGCACCCTGACGGTCGCTGAATATGCTGTGGCGGTAGCGCAGATCCGCCTCCTCCGCCGCCATGCGCCGGACGCCTTCCTCCGGAAACCAAGCGGTGATGAAGGAGAGCACCTGCTTCATCTCGCCTCCATAGGCTCCGGCGTTCATATACACTCCACCGCCAAGGCTGCCGGGAATACCATGGGAAAACTCCAGACCGCCCAGTTCCTCCCGTTGGGCGAAGGAAGCCAGACGAGCCAGACGCACGCCTGCTCCAGCCCGGATGGTTCTTTCTCCGGTTCGCTCCATACCGTTCAGACCTTCGGTGTGGATAACCAGTGCGTCAATTCCATCGTCCGAAGCCAGCAGGTTGGAACCGCTGCCCAGAATCAGCAGGGGCCACCCCTCCCCATCTGCCAGCTCCAGCAGAGTCGTAAAAACGGACAAAGATGGCGGGTACACAAACCGCCGGGCAGGTCCTCCCACCCGAAAGGTAGTATGACGGTCCATGGGTTCCTCCCGGAGAATATCCAGGTCCGGAAACCGGTCCGCAGCAATGGCGTCAAATCGGTGGAACCACGGCATGAAAAAACCTCCTGAACTTAACCGGTCAGTTAATACTTTTTTATAGTATACCGCACAAAATGGAAAAAGTCCACCAATTTGTATCGGCCGTTTTGGAACTGCGGTTCAAACTTTGTACAAAAAAGTCTGTCGAAGTGCCCTTGAAACATGTCACATTGTCTCTTGACATCCGGAAAGCAGTCGAATATAATGAATTTATTCATTTATTATTTTTTAAACGCAATGAAGGAAAGAGTATCCTGCTCTCCGCCTCGCAGAGAGCCCCCGTGTGCTGAAAGGGGGCAGGTTGGCAGCAGGTGAACATGGCTCCGGAGAGGCGTGCCCAAGCGAGCTTCGTCAGGGTACGACGGGTCTGCCCGTTACAGCAGAGGGCGTTGTTGGACGCTCGCAGAGGCCTCGGTATTATGCTGGGGTGAAAAGAAGTGGTACCACGGGCATTTCGCTCGTCTTCTGTTGTGGAAGACGGGCGTTTTTATTTTGCCATTCCCCTTGTATCCCCTAATGTATGTTATGTGTAAAGGAGCTGTTCCAATGAAAACAAAAAAATCAGCAAATCTGACCCTGGCAATCTTTATCTGTCTGATTCTGGGCATTATCCTCGGCCTGTTGATTCCAGGACGGCTGGAGTTTCTGCTGCCTGTGATTGATCTGATCAGCGGACTGTATATGAACGCACTGCGAATGATGATCTATCCCCTGGTGTTCTGCTCTCTGGTTGTGGGAATCCACGGCATCGGCAGCGTATCCGCCACTGGACGGATCGGGGCGCAGTCCGTCATCTTTTACACCGCCACCACCCTGTTCGCCAGTCTGTTGGGGCTGTTTCTGCCCAAGGCCCTGGGACTTGGTAGAGGGGTGTCCATTGAAATGGTGGAGGCCGACGTGGCGGCCACTGAGTTTACCAGCCTGCTGGACACCGTGAAAAATCTGATTCCGGCTAATCCAGTGGCCGCTTTTGCCTCTGGAGATATGCTGCAAGTGCTGGTGTTCGCAGTGATCGTGGGCATCACCTGCCTGGCACTTGGTAAAAAGGCGGAGCCGTTTGTCTCTCTGGCGTATTCCATTAACGAAATTTCGGTGAAGATCGTTTCCGTAGTCATGCTGTTCACGCCGGCAGGCGTACTGTGTTCCATTGCCTCCGTAGTCTATGCCAACGGTACGGATACCATTGTGGCTCTGGGAGCAGTGCTGATTGCGCTGTACCTGACCTTCTTCCTCTACGCGCTGGTGATTTACGGCGGCATTGTCCGGCTGCTGGGCAAGTACGGTGTGAAACAGTTCTTCTCCAAGGTCATGCCTGCGGCCCTTAATGCCTTCGGCACCTGCTCCAGCTCCGCAACGCTGCCCATCAGTAAACGCTGCGCCGACGAGATGGGTGTACCTAATGAGATCTCTTCTCTGGCACTGCCGCTGGGAGCGACCATCAATATGGACGCAGTAAGCATTCTGATGAGTTTTATGATCGTATTTTTTGCCAACGCCTGCGGTGTGGAAGTCAGTTTCGGTATGCTGGCCGTGGTGCTGCTGAGCAACACGCTGTTGAGCATCGGCACACCAGGCGTCCCCGGCGGGGCAATCGCTTCCTTTGCCGCTCTGGCATCTATTGCTGGGCTTCCGGCGGGCGTGATGGGCGTGTATATCAGCGTCAACACGCTGTGCGATATGGGCGCGACCTGCTGCAATGTGTTAGGCGATCTGGCCTGTTCGGTGGCTATGAAAGAAACAGTAAAACTGAAATAAGCTTGCAAATCCCCCGGTTCCAAGACAAGACGCCTTGGAACCGGGGGATTTTTACCGTGGTCTTTTGCTATCTCGTCAACTGGTCCTTTAGCAATAATCGGACAGATTACTTCATCTGTGTTCTCCTCTTCTCTCTGTGCTACAGCAAGCCACATTGCGGGAATCAGGAGTCGGTTTGTCACACAAATTATTCCGGCTCCTACCGGTTCTCGTTCCAGTAGATTTTCACTTTGTTTCGGATTACTTGAATTGTCTCATCCATGTCCCGGTCTCCGGCCAGATAGGGGCCGCAGGCTTCATAGACGATGTCGTACAGCTCTGTATCATACAGATCTATCTTGTCCACATGGTTGATGAAGTCTTCAAACCGCGCTGCTTCAGTTTGCGAGACTTTGGCTACCTTTACACCAGGGTTATCATCCGGTTCATTGAAGAAGGAATAAAAAGTTCCCTTGATATATTCAGGCGGATTGGTATAAACCGCTTTCACCATATCAAGATCAGCGTGATTAAGCGGGATTCCGCTGTATTTGAATGCAGATTTCAGATTTGGGTACCGGGGAAGAAGTGCCTCTCGGAGAAACTCCCATACAGCCGCCTTATCCCGGCAATTGGAAGACATCGCCAGTCTTCTGCCCTGAATGGTAAAAATGCTGCCTCCGCTTCCATCTTCCGTAGGATAGCCTGCAAAAGTGATCTTTCCACCTCGTCCATATGCTTTATCCAGCGCCTGCACATCTGCTGGTACGGTTTTTTCCTGCATGCTCAGCATCTGTCGGCCTTCCCGCACCCGGTCCCCGCTTTCTTCCTTGGCTTTCTCCCGTCCTCCTTCAAAGTTCAAGCTGGGGAATACATCAGGGAAGCTGTTGACAAACTCCAGCGCGGCCCGGAATTCATCGCTGTCAAAAGAGTCTTCTCCAGTTTCCCAATTCAGATAGCTATCCAAACTCAGCCGGAACATATAGGGAAACATTTCGCTTTTGGTGAGATAATACTCCAACACGGTGGATTCATCTGGCATGGAGGCAAAAGCTTCCCGCAGTTCCGCCAGACTCCAGCTGTACCGACTGCCAAGAATGCGCTCCTCTCCTACCAGTGTGTTGATCCGTACCTCGCTGAATATGGTATACAAGCCTCTGTTGACCTCTGCGGCTTTCAGAGGAGCCTCCAAGAGCTGCCCATTGTTCAGCTCCGGATCGTTATTGATATACGGCCAGAGGTCTTCCAGATAGCCCTTGCGCACCAGCTGCTGATAAGACAGCCCGTACTCGCTGCTGCCCAGATCAATGATATCAGGAATCTTGCCGCTGGCCATTTCGGTGAGCAGGCGGTCCCGGCCGCTTCTGCCATCCTCGTCAAAATACTCACGTATTTCGATGCGGACCCCATCCTGCATGTGGGTCTGGTTGAAACGATTTACGTCTGCCCGGTGTACGCCCTCCTCAGACAGAACGGCGTATATCAGCGTGGTCGTTTCAGGGGCCTTCTGGCCGCCTGCATCCTTGCAGGCGGCCAGCGCCAGTGCAGCCACCGCCAGCAACAGCCACACAATTTTTCTCTTCACGTCCGCCGCCTCCTTTACGCATTACAGGAACAGCATACCACAAATCCCCATAAAACGCAGCAAAGGATCGGGAACCGGGGTTACCGGTTCTCGTTCCAATAGATCTTCACCTTATTCTGAATGTTCCGAATCGTATCCTCCATGCTGCGGTCCCCGGCAAAGTAGGGACCCATGGTCTCCCAGACAATATCGGACAGGTCGCTGTTGGGCCAATAAATCCGGGCAGTGTTGCTGATAAGCATTTCAAAGCGCGCAAGATCATACACGTTCGGCAGATCCACCTCAAACAGCCTCTCACCAAGGGGGCCGGAAAAGGCGGCTGTGCGACCGGTGGTGTTGTCGATCCACAGATTTTCTGTCAAATCAAATCGAATTGCCTGACTGTAATTCGCCAGATTGATGCACGTCTTCCTGGTATTGCCATACCCCTTCATATCCCGCAGCTCAGCATCACTGTGCCTTTCCGTCAAGTCTTTACGCATGAACTCCCAAGCCGCCTCCTTGTTCCGGCAAGTGGAGCCCATTGCCAGCTTGTTTCCATGGAGACTGAAATAGCTGCCCAGACTGCCGTCCGCCGTGGGATAACCAATAAAAGCGGCAGGCGCGCCCCAATCGACATCCAGCCAAGTCACCGCCTGCACCAAGCGAAGCGTTCCGGCCTCCAGCAGCTGTTCCCCGTCCAGCATCCGGTCCACGGTCTCTGCCCGGACACTGTCCGGAGAAAGCGTCGTTTTGAATTCATCCGGAAAGGTGCTCAAAAATTCCATCATATCCCGGAATTCCTGGCTGTCAAAGAAGGTTTCTCCGGTCTCCATGTCCACATACTGCTCCAGCATGGGAGCATAGAGCATGGAGAAGACATCCCATCTGGTGGAGTCCCAGCGCAGGACGGTGGAGTCCTCCGGCATGGCGGAAAAGGTTTCCATCAGCTCCTCCAGGGTCCAGCCCCACTGGCCATTCGGCATATGTTCCGTACCAATCAGGGTGCTAAAGGTTTTCTCCTTCAGCATGGTGGAATAGCGCTCCGGAAGCCCCTCCAGCGCCCGACCCCACCGGTCACCCACGACCGGCTCCGCGCCGAAGAGGGTGGTGACGGAGAACTCCGGAAAGATCATATAAAGACCACCGTTTACTTCGGCAGCCTTCAACGGTGGCATGAGGACCCCATCCAGCCCCAGCTCCGGGTCATTTTCAATATAGGGCCACAAATCCTCCAGATACCCCTTCTGTGCCATCTGCCGGTAAGGCATCCGGTATTCGCCCTCCGGTCGGTCCACATAGGAATCATAAGCCCACGCGGTATCCTTACCTGTACCAAACCGGTGCATCTCCATGATGTCTGGTACCTGACCCAACGCAAGTTCCGTCAAAAGACGCTGGACACCGTTTTCGTCAGAATAGTCCCGGACTTCAATCTGCACATCCTTATGAACGGTATTGAATTGTGTTATCGACTTATCAAGGTCTTTGGTTACCGGGTTCAAGGCTGCATAAATCAACACCCCGTCCTCCGGAGCCGGAGGCGGCTCCACGTCCTGACCTCCTCCAGAGCAGGCAGTGAGAAAAAGAATACATGTAAGTAGCAGGGGGAACGCTTGTCCCCCGCTACTACAAAAACATTTGGGAAAAAGCACTATCTCATTCTCCGCAACCAGCTGTGCACCGATAATAGTAGTAGATCTGGCCAGAGAGATCCGTTGTAGAAACTCTCTCCGTGGGAGCTCCACATACAATACATGGAGGTCCTGCCGGTCCAACCGGACCCAAGGGCATAATCCCCTCATCCTCGCAGCACGCCGCGCATTCATGGTTGTGCTCCTCCGCGTCAAAGGCGGACGCGGTCACGGCCATCATGGCAAACGCCATCACCAGGGCCAGGACCAGGGCCAACATTTTCTTTGTTTTCTTCATGGGTGTTTCTCCTTTTTAAAAATATTTATTCCACGGCCACAGGCCGGAGAATCCTGTCTCGAGGAGCTTCTTTTATCATACTTCCTGCCGGCAGTTAAATCCATATCGTTTCCAGTTATAGAAAAATAACATAAAACGACCAGTTCCGCAGGGTTGACTTGCCAAAAAGCTTCAAATATAATAAAGGCATACAGTCTGTGGATTCAGGAGGGACGTTCCATGGAGCAGGTATTTGTTGGAGAATACATCAAGCAGCGGCGGACAGACCTGGGCCTGACCCAAGCCCAGCTATGCGAGGGCATCTGCGAACCGATGACGGTTTCCCGCCTGGAGCGCGGCAAGCAGGCCCCCTCGTATAATACCATCAACGCCCTGCTGCAACGGCTGGGCCTGCCGGGGAACCGGTATTTCGCGCTGCTGAGTAAAAACGAGGCCGATATGGACTCCCTGCAAAAGGAGATTCTGGCGGATAAGATTCAATTTGCCCGCTCAGCAAAGGAAGACCGGCCCGAGATCCGCAAGCAGGCCCTGAAAAAGATGGAAAAACTGGAGCAGCTCATGGACCCGGAGGACCATATCACCCAGCAGTACATACTGAGCGCAAAGACCTCTCTCGGCGGACCGGAGGGACCCTACAGCCCGGATGAACGGCTGACCATGCTGCTGGAGGCCATTCGCCTGACCGTTCCCCGCTTTGATCCGGAGAATATCGGTCTGCTCCGGTACAGTATGGAGGAAACAAAAATCATGAACCAGATTGCAGTGACCTACGTGCAGTTGGGACAAAAGAAGACCGCCTTCAATATTTACCGTCAGCTGCTTCAATATATTGGCGAACACGACCGGGATCTGGCCGGATTTGCCGGGCACTACACCATGGTCGCCCACAATTACGCGATTGATCTGACTTTGGAAAAGCGCTACGGCGAGTCCCTGGAGATCGCGGAGGAAGGATGCCGGGTCTGCGTCAGATATGGCAACTATCAGTTCTTACCTGGCTTTTCCGCCATTCTGGCGGAGTGCTTTTATTTTACCGGAAATCTGGAGCAAAGCAAAGAATATTACTTCCAGGCCTATTACCTCTATAAAGCGGTAGGCGACCGCAGAAATCTCGAAATCATACGGCAGGAAATGGAGGAGCGGCTGGGCCGCAGCTTGCCCCATCAGGTGCCGTGACTGTCGTCATCCTTTTCCGGCACTTCGCCCATGGGCATGACAGGGGGTTCCGGCTCGCCGGGCTCCTTCGGGTCCAGGGGTTCCACAATGACGGGCGGCTGCGGGGGATCCGGTTCATCTGCGGCCCGGGCCTGTCCTGGCAGCAACGACAGGCACACCAGCAGGGAGAGCAGCAGGGAAGTCAATTTTTTCAGCATAAGGCACCATCCTCTCTTTTGGTAGAACCAGTATACACAACAAACGCAGAAATGAACATATCGCCTTGTGTTATTATAAAAAAGTGCGGAGCAACCGGGTTTACCGGTTCTCGTTCACATACAGCGTCACCCGGTTCTGAATCAAAGCTATCGTCTCGTCCAGTGTCTTGTCCCCGGCGAAGTAGGGGCCGGACAGTTCCTGCACGATATTGTATATTACGTCATCGTATATCTGAATCCGATTGATTTGGTTGACAAAATCTTCATATCTTGTTATTTCTTCCTCCGTTGCCGGGTGCAATTTTACCCTTGGCAGTCCGTAAAACTGCTTTGTCTGGTCTCTGACCGCGTTGGACCGGTCGGCGGCTATCATCCACTCATAGTCGGATCGGTTGATTGGAATTCCCAGCATCTGATTTACTGAAATGCGTTCATAGCTTCGTCCGGCATATTGAGGCAGAAGAAGCTCCCGGATAAACTCCCATGCCGCCGGTTTGTTCCGGCAGGCGGAGGACATGGCCATGCGGCTGGATTGCATGGTAAAATAGAAGCTGCTGCCCACACCGCCATCCTCCACCGGATAGCCCACAAAGGCTGCCCGTCCGCCCATCCCATACGAGGCATCCAGCGCCTGTACTGTAATTGGTCGAATCAGAATTTGCTGCGTCAGCATCTGCCGTCCGCTCAGAATATGCTCTCCGATCTCCTCCTCCGTCCATGGGCATTCCGACTCAGACGGAACGCTGCCTACAAACGCCAGCGCAGCGCGAAAGCTGTCGCTGTCAAAGGAGCACTGGCCGGTCTCCCAGTCAACATAACTGTCCAGCCGCATTTTGAACACATAAGAAAGCAGATCGGAATTTCTACTGGTCGGGTACAGAATGGAGGATCCCTCCGGCATGGCGGCGAAGGTCTCCTGCAATTCCACCAGCGTCCAACTGGTCCGGTTGCCCACCACGCTTTCCGCCCCCACCAGCGTATCGACGCATACACAGTCGAAGACCTCGTATAGTTTCCCGTCTATTTCTGCAGCCCTCAGTGGCGTTTCCCAGACGCCCTCCCGGCCCAGCTCCGGGTCGCCTTCAATATAGGGCCACAGGTCCTCCAGATAGCCTTTCCGGGCCATGACCTGATAGGACAGCCCGGTCAGGTCCAGAATATCCGGCGTCCGTCCGGCGGCCATTTCCGTCAGCAGCCGGTCTTTCCCGCTTTTGCCGTTGGAGCTGTCTTCAGCGGAATAGTCCACAACTGCA
>CAJTUD010000056.1:0-4494 GCA_910579725.1 uncultured Oscillospiraceae bacterium
CCCAAGATCGGGATCGATGTGTCTGACGACCCCGAGCAGCCTTCCGAAGGTCTGAAGGAATTCTACGCCGGGTGCGGCACCCTGGCCGAGCGCGCCAAGAAGGCCGCCGGGCTGCCTGAGGCGGATTTCGTCTGCATCCGCTTCGATCTGGCGGACCCCAACGGAGCCAACAAGTCCATTGAGGACTGCGTGGCCGACGCCAAGGCTGTGGCTGAAGCGGTTGACAAGCCCATCGTGGTGGCCGGCTGCAAGAACAGCGAGAAGGACGCCGACCTCTTCGGCAAGATTTCTGAGGCCCTTCAGGGAAAGAACATCCTGGTCCTCTCCGCCAAGGAGGAGAACTACAAGGGCGTGGCCGCCGGAGCGGGCATGGCCTATGGTCAGAAGGTGGGTGCGGAGTCCGCCGTGGACATCAACCTGGCCAAGCAGCTCAACGTGCTGATCACCCAGATGGGTGTCTCCGGCGAGAACGTGGCCATGAATATCGGCTCCGCCGCCGCAGGCTACGGCTTCGAGTACGTGGTCTCCACGCTGGAGCGCGTCAAGGCCGCCGCCCTGAGCCAGAACGACAACACCCTTCAGATGCCCATCATCACTCCCGTGGGCGTGGAAACCTGGGGCGTAAAGGAAGCTACCGCCCCCGAGAGCGAGAACCCCGGCTGGGGCTCCGCCGAGGAGCGCGGCATCGATATGGAGGTTGAGACCGCCGCCGCCTGTCTGGCTTACGGCAGCGACGCCGTCATTCTCAAGCACCCGGTTTCCATTCAGACCACCGCGCGGCTGGTTGCCGCTTTGATGTAAGGAGGGCCCGAACCATGGCACTGAAAGGTCTTGACATTTTTAAGCTTACCCCCAAAACCAACTGCAAGGACTGCGGCAATCCCACCTGCATGGCCTTCGCCATGAAGGTTGCTTCCGGCGCTCTCCCCATTGAGAAGTGCCCCCATATGTCCGCTGAGGCTCTGTCCACCCTGTCCGAGGCCACCGCGCCCCCGATGAAGAGCTACAAGGTAGGCGATCTGGCTCTGGGCGGCGAGACGGTCCTGAGCCGTCACGAGAAGACCTTGGTCAGCAAGACGCTGTACGCCGTTCAGGTCTGCGACTGCATGGACGAGGCCAAGCAGGATGAGGTCCTGAAGAATATTCCCGCTGTGGACTACGAGCGCATCAGCGAGCGGATGTACGTGGAGATGGTTTTTGTCGCCCATAGCAACGACAAGGCCCCCGCCGACTTTGCCGCTTTGGTGAACAAGGCCAAGGCTCTGGGCCGTCCCCTGATCCTCAGCTCCAACGACGTGGAGGCCATGAAGGCCGGCGTCGAGGCCGCCGCAGGCTGCGACATCATTGTCAACGGCGCCACCATTGACAACTACGCCGATATGAGCGCCGTCGCTGTTGGGGCCAAGGCTCTGCTGGGTGTTCAGGGCGAAAGCCTGGAGCAGCTCCACGAGGTGGTGGAGAAGCTGGAAGCCGCCGGCAACAAGAACCTGATTCTGGAAGTCAGCCACGCTTCTGTCAAGGAAGCCTACGCCGACACCGTCCAGATCCGCCGCGCCGCGCTGAAGGACGGCGACCGCACCTTCGGCTATCCCTCCATTGTCAACGTGGCCGCCCTGTCCGGAGGCGACGCGCACCTGGAGGCCGGTTTGCTGAGCCTCTTCACCTGCAAATACGGCTCCATTGTAGTCTGCTCCGAGATGACCTACGCCAAGGCTCTGCCGCTGTACGGCCTGCGTCAGAACATCTTCACCGATCCTCAGAAGCCCATGAAGGTTGCTCCCGGGATCTATCCCATCAACGGCGCCGACGAGAACAGCCCCTGCTGCCTGACGGTGGACTTCGCCCTGACCTACTTCCTGGTGTCCGGCGAGATCGAGCGCAGCAAGATGCCCGTGAACCTGCTCATCACTGACGCGTCCGGTATGTCCGTACTGACCGCCTGGGCCGCCGGCAAGTTCTCCAGCTCCTCCATTAAGAAGTTCTTTGACGAGTTTGATATCAACAATAAGATCAAGAACCGCGCCCTTATTATCCCCGGCAAGGTTGCCGTCATGAAGGGTGAGATTCAGGATAAGCTGCCTGAGTGGAGTGTCATCGTGGGTACCACCGAAGCTGTTCAGCTGGTGAAGTACCTCCGTGACGAGGAGTGGAAGAAGAGCTATACCGACAAGGCTGCCGCCTCTTCCGCCGCCGGCGCAACTGCCGCCGAGCCCGCTCCCGCTCCCAAGAAGGTCATCCCCGCGCCTCCCATCGTAGTGAGCGGACCGTACATGATCGACGAGAAGCCCGTGACCTACAAGGGCCACGATCCCAACGCCCAGACTTTTGTCACTATCGGCGAGCGGATTCACTGCATCTCTCCCGCCATCCGCAAGGCTATGGACAGCTACGACGAGGCTCCCATCCTCAAGCGTGCCGCCGAGCAGATTGCCGCTGGCGCAACCTATCTGGACGTCAACATTGGGCCTGCCGAGAGCAATGGTCCCGAGCTGATGCAGTGGGCTGTCCAGCTGCTCCAGCAGAACTTCAACAATGTGCCTCTGGCTTTGGATACCGCCAACCAGAAGGCCATTGAGGCAGGTATCAAGGTGTACAACCGCACCAACGGCAAGCCCATTGTCAACTCCGCCGATGCCGGCAGCCGTATCAGCAACATTGATCTGGCCGCCGCCAACGACGCCATTGTCATCGCGCTGTGCTCTGCCGACGGTATTGCCAAGGACAACGAGGAGCGTATGATGCACTGCCACAACATGCTTGAGCGCGGTCTGCACCTGGGCATGGAGTCTGACGATCTGTGGTTTGATCCTCTGTTCCTGGTCATCAAGGGCATGCAGGATAAGCAGATGGACGTGCTCAACGCCATCCGCGCCTTCTCCGACGAGGGACTGAAGTCCACCGGCGGTCTGTCCAACAACTCCAACGGTATGCCCAAGCATATCCGTCCCATTATGGATGCGGCGATGATCGGTATGGCCATGACCATGGGTCTGACCTCCGCCATTGTGAACCCCTGCGATCAGCGTCTGATGGAGACCATCAAGAGCTGCGACATTATCAAGAATCACAACCTGTACGCGGATTCCTATCTGGAAATCTGAGCGTTTGGCTATTGAAAAGAGGAGACCCGTCGGGGGTCTCCTCTTTCATCATGTCAAGTGACCGCGCATAATGGAATTGTTCCCGGCCGCTTGATGCGGGGGAGCAATCGCTGCACATGCCGTGGAAAAACGATCGCGTGTGATTCCGCGTCCGTGGGCTTTACAGGAACATAATTTGTCAGGATTTGCGGTTCTCCGAAAAAATTTTCTCTCCCCCTCTTTTACGGCGGGGAATTCTATGGTATACTTTCCACTAAGAAATGCGAGACTGAGAGGAGAACCTATGAACCATATATCCCGCAATGAAACGGAAACAGAAGCGGTTGGAGAAGCGCTTGCCGCCCGGCTGCAAGGAGGAGACGTAGTTGCCTACCTGGGTGATCTGGGCGCAGGCAAGACCGCCTTCACCCGAGGTCTTGCCAGGGGGCTGGGGTACGTAGGACGGGTCACCAGTCCTACGTTTACCATCGTCAATGAATATGAGGGAGAAATCCCGCTTTTCCACTTTGATCTGTACCGGCTGGGAGATGAAGAGGAGCTCTTCGACATCGGCTGGGAGGACTATCTCGGCCGGGGCGGCGTATGCGCAGTGGAGTGGAGCGAGCGGATTCCCGGAGCGCTGCCGTCTGGTACCATCACTGTGACCATTTCCCGCTGTCCGGAAAATCCGGATTGGCGGAGCATTACCATTGAGGGGGTGGGGGAAAAATGATGCTGCTGGCACTGGAGAGCTCCGCTAAGGCCGCCTCCTGCGCGGTTCTGTCGGACGGTGTCCTTCTGGCCTCCGCGTGGCAGGCCACCGGCCTGACCCACAGCCGGACGCTGCTGCCTATGGTGGAGGAGATGCTGCGCAGCAGCGAGCTGGCAGTTCAGGACATGGACGCCTTTGCCGTGGCGGCGGGGCCGGGGTCCTTTACCGGACTGCGCATCGGCGTGTCTGCGGTAAAGGGGCTGGCCTGGGCGGCGGAGAAGCCCTGCATCCCGGTTTCCACTCTGGAGGCCATGGCCTGGCCCCTGGCCCATCTGGAGGGCAGTATTGTCTGCGCCATGGATGCCCGGCGGCAGCAGATATACAACGCCGCCTTTCATGGGGGCGGCGGGGAGCTGAAACGCCTGCGGGAGGACCGGGCCATTTCTCTGGAGGAAGCCGCCGGGGATTTGGGTGCGCTGGATGGCCCCATGTATATTGTGGGGGACGGAGCGGAGCTCTGCCGGGACTTTTTTACCCGGGAGGGGATTTCCTGCGAGCTGGCTCCGGGGCAGCTGCGGCTGCAAAGCGCGGTGGGGGCCGCGATGGCGGCGTGGCGGCGCTGGCCGGAGGGCTGCGTAAGCGCGCAGGAGCTGGTGCCAACGTATCTCCGGCTGAGTCAGGCGGAACGGGAACGGCTGGCCA
>CAJTUD010000056.1:4504-19127 GCA_910579725.1 uncultured Oscillospiraceae bacterium
GTTGATTTGTATTTCCTGCAATTTTATATACAAAGGAGAGATTTTATGTACGGTGAAAAAGTCCATGTTGTAAACCACCCCTTGCTGGTTCACAAGCTGACCATCCTGCGGGACAAGGACACCTCCACCAAGGATTTCCGGGAGCTGGTGAGCGAGATCGGGATGCTGCTGACCTATGAGGCCACCCGGGATCTGCCTCTGGCGCAGAAGGTGGTGGAGACGCCCATCTGCCAGACCATGGCGCCTACTCTCAAGGGAAAGAAGTTCGCTGTGGTTCCCATTCTCCGGGCCGGATTGGGCCTGGTGGAGGGAGTGCTGCGGATGGTGCCTTCCGCAAGAGTGGGACATATCGGACTGTACCGCGACGAGGAAACCCTGGAGCCGGTGAAATATTTCTGTAAGATGCCCAAGGATATCGCGGAGCGGGACGTGCTGATTGTGGACCCCATGCTGGCCACCGGCGGTTCTGCCGCCGCAGCCATCGGGTTCATGAAGGAATATGGGTGCACCAATATCAAGCTGATGGTGCTTCTGGCCGCTCCGGAGGGAATCGAGCGGATCCAGAAGGAGCACCCCGACGTGGATATCTACTGCGGCTCGGTGGACGAGAAGCTCAACGAGAAGGGATATATCGTACCCGGCCTGGGGGACGCAGGAGACAGGATTTTCGGCACAAAGTAAGCCAAAGGAGAAATTTTGCCGGTTTCTGTCAACTCTTGGCCCCTCGCATTCGTTTCATGGACAGATGAAAGGCGGGAAGGGACGGCCGCATGAAGATCGCGGACCATATCGTACAGGACTATTTATCGGGAGAATCCATCGAGGGTTACAGGGAGAACTGGTTTTTTCAGGGAAATCGTATATTTACGGAGCCAGTCTATTCTGCACAGGAGCGGGAAAAGACGGCGGAGGTTTACCATACGCTTTTGAATGCCGCGAAAGACTTCCGGCCTTTGAATTTGGAAATATGGGATATGCTGTTCCCTGGCTGGGCCGGTATGCTGGAGGACGCCTGCGTAGATTTGATTGTAGGCTTTCCCAGGCCCTATGACGCGGTGACAATCCGGGACAGTGAAGGCAGGCGCCACGTCATTCTGGACCTGATCTGCTGGTCTGACTATCTGGGAAAGACGGATTTGAAGAGAGTTTCCCGGAATCTGCTGACCCATGAGCTTTGCCATGTGCTGATTGACCGGACAGTTCCCGGAATTGACGCAAGCATGAACAGCGGTGATTATGAGGAAAAACTGGACGCGATTACATTTCACGAGGGCTTTGCCCACCTTCTCTCCTATGACGGAAAGGAACTGAGCGGGACCGACTGGACCGCGCCAAAGCTTCAGGAGATCCGGCGAGCTGGCACGAACGCCTTGCGGGAAGCTTTGGCAGCGGCAGACAGAGCAGAGCGGGAGCGGTATCTGGAGCAGGCCAACTGCGGCGAATATTACAGTAAATTTGCCTGTATGGCCGGGATGCTGTATCTGGCAGAGCAGTGGCTGCGGGGCGGCGCCCAGGCTCTGCGGGAGTGTTTTGTGAGAGGATATCACGGATTTGCAGAGAAGTGCGCCGTGATCCATTGAAAATGCGGGGCGTATGCGGCTGGGAGAAGCGCATACGCCCCGCTGTATGGGTATTTTATACAAATTGATTTCAAAAATTTTGTCAGCTTTCCAAACGGAACTTGCACCAATTCCCATTGCAATCAAACAGGAAATCCGCTATAATGAAAATGTAAAAGAGAATACGGTGGTAGCTGTAAGGAAGTGCTCTCGCGCACGGGCTGCAACTATCGCTCAGGTTATGCTTGGGTGTTTCAAACCGGAAGGTTTGAAACATTTTCTTTTTGAAAAGAGAGGATAAAAGGAGGAACGAACACCATGTACATCCTGGCAAACGGCAAGCTCATCACCCGGGACGGCGCGGTCCCCTATCTCCCT
Organism: uncultured Oscillospiraceae bacterium; assembly: GCA_910579725.1. Classification (GTDB taxonomy): domain Bacteria; phylum Bacillota; class Clostridia; order Oscillospirales; family Oscillospiraceae; genus Pelethomonas. Next base: position 6,442 of record CAJTUD010000056.1, read on the forward strand.
GACGGCGGCGTGGCCATTGAGGGAACAAAAATCGCGGCGGTGGGAACCACTGCGAAGCTGCGGGAGCAGTATCCCACGGCGGAATTTGTGGACGCGAAGGGCGGCGTGATCATGCCGGGACTGGTGAATGCCCATACCCACATTTATTCTGCCCTGGCCAGGGGCCTGAGCATCAATGGCTTTAACCCCACCAATTTCTACGAGGTTCTGGACGGCCAGTGGTGGTATATTGACCGTCACCTGACACTGAAGGGCACCCGGGCCAGCGCCGACGCGCTGTATCTGGACTGTATCAAGCAGGGCGTTACCACCATTTTTGATCACCATGCCTCCTTTGGAGCAATCCCCGGTTCCCTGTTTCAGATTGCGGACAGCGCCAGGGAGTTCGGCATCCGCTCCTGCCTGTGCTACGAGGTCAGCGACCGGGACGGGGAGGAGAAAGCCGGTCAGTCCATTCAGGAGAACAGGGAGTGGCTGGACTACTGCGAGCGGAATCCCGGCGATATGCTGGCGGCCATGTTTGGAGGTCATGCCCTGTTTACCATCAGCGACAGGACCTTCGAGAAAATGGTGGAGGCAAACAACGGCCGCACCGGGTTCCATATCCATGTCTCCGAAGGCATGAACGACGTATACGACAGCCTCCAAAAGTACGGCCGCCGCCCGGTCCAGCGCCTCCAGGATCACGGAATTCTGGGCCCCAAAACCATTTTGGGCCACTGCATTCACGTCAACACGGCGGAGATGGAGATCATCCAGGCCACAGGGACCATGTGCGTCAACAATCCGGAGAGCAATATGGGCAACGCGGTGGGCTGTTCCCCGGTCATTCAGCTGATGCAGAGGGGCATTACGGTGGGCTTGGGCACCGACGCTTATACCAACGATATGCTGGAGAGCCTGAAAGTGGCTCTGGCGATCCAGCGGCACAATGCCTGTATGCCCAACGTGGGCTGGGGGGAAGTCACCGCGATGCTTTTCCGGAACAACCCTGCCATTGGGGAGAAATATTTCGGCGTGTCCCTGGGCCGGCTGGCTCCCGGCGCAGCGGCGGACGTGATTGTTATGGATTACAAGCCGTTCACCCCCTTCTCTGACGCCAATATCGATGGCCACATGCTCTTCGGTATGACCGGGCGGCAGTGCCAGACAACAATTTGCAACGGAAGGATTCTGATGAAGGACCGGGAGCTGGTTGGCATTGACGAAGAGGCGGTCAACGCGCGTATTCTGGAAGAATCCAGGAAATTATGGGGAGAGCTCAATCACTGCCAGTATTAAATCTATAAATGATAACGCAGAAATTTATATCTGGCTTTTCGCGCCTTCTTCTGCGGTCTTTTCTGAGTCTGTAAACAAAGCGCCTGCCGTCAAAGGAGCTTGTCGTGACCATGAAAGAACCGTGGCAAGAGCATATCCACTGAAAATGCGCGATACCTGACCGGATAAAGTTCAAGCACTTTTTAAACGCATTACGCTTTTTCATATTCAGAATCAATTCAGGAGGAAGCAGAAATGTCCGAGTTAATGATCCCCATTCCCTTCAGACAGCTGATGAACTGGCTTACCACCGAGTACGAGAGGGAAAATTCCGTCTTCGGCGTTCACCGGCCTTACATGGCGGGTGAAAAATTTCTCCCCATCTTTGGCGGGGAGAAAATCGAAACCCCCTTCGGACCGGCGGCTGGCCCCAACACCCAGCTGGCCCAGAATATTGTGGCTGCCTATTTTGCGGGAGCCCGGTTTTTTGAGCTGAAAACCGTACAGAAGATGGACGGAGCGGAGCTGGCCGCCTGCATCAGCCGTCCCTGCATTCTGGCGGAGGACGAGTGCTACAACTGCGAGTGGTCCACTGAACTTACTGTGCCCCAAGCCTACGAGGAGTATGTGAAGGCATGGTTTGCCTGCAAAATCCTCGCCAGAACCAGCGGCCTGGGAGACCCGGACGGCTTCGTCTTCAACATGTCCGTGGGATATGACCTGGAGGGCATCAGAGGACCCAAGATTGACAGGTACCTCAATGAGATGCGGGACGCCTCCGCCGCGCCTATCTTTCAGGAGTGCAAGCGGGTTTTAAAGGAGATGTTCCCCGCCGAGCAGGCGTTCATTGACGCCATCAGCCCCCGGATATCCGACAGTGTCACCGTCTCCACTCTCCACGGATGCCCCCCGGACGAGATCGAGCGCATTGCCTCCTATCTTATCACGGAGAAGCGTCTGCACACCTTTGTCAAGTGCAACCCCACTATTCTGGGCTATGAGTCCGCCCGCTCCATTCTGGACGGCATGGGGTACGACTACATTGCCTTCGATGAGCACCACTTCCGGGAGGATCTGCAATACGCCGACGCCATTCCCATGTTCCGCCGCCTGAAGGCGCTGGCGGAGCGGAACGGTCTGGAGTTTGGCCTGAAGCTGTCCAATACCTTCCCGGTGGATGTGAAACAGAACGAGCTGCCCAGCGAGGAGATGTACATGGCCGGCAAGAGCCTGTTCCCTCTGACCATCGAGATGGCCCGGCGGATTGGCGGAGAGTTTGGCGGCAGGCTGCGGCTGAGCTACTCCGGCGGAGCGGACTTCTTCAACATTGATAAATTGTTTCAGTGCGGTATCTGGCCCGTCACCATGGCGACCACTGAGCTGAAGCCCGGCGGCTATCAGCGCTTCAAGCAGATCGGAGAGAAGCTGGAGACGCTGCGGTTTGAGCCCTTCACCGCCGTGGATACAGAGAAGGTGGAGGCGCTGGCGCGGGCAATCCGGAGCGACAGATACCATGTCAAAGCTGTCAAGCCTCTGCCCAGGCGGAAGCTCTTTGAAAAAGTGCCTCTCATCGACTGCTTCACCGCGCCCTGCAAGGGCGGCTGTCCCATTGGTCAGGATATTCCTGAGTACATTGAGCTCTGCCGCAAGGGACAATATGCCAGGGCGCTGGGGGTCATTCTGGAAAAGAACCCCTTGCCCTTCATCACCGGTACCATCTGCGCCCACCACTGCATGGACAAGTGTACCCGAAACTTCTATGACCGTTCCGTCCAGATTCGCGCTGCCAAACTGACGGCGGCGGAGCGGGGATATGACCGGGTGCTGTCCTCTCTCAAACCTGCCGCGCCGGTTACGGACGGCAGGAGAGCTGCCGTCATCGGCGGCGGTCCCACCGGCATGGCGGCGGCCTTCTTCTGCGGCCGGGCAGGAATTCCCGTTACCCTCTTCGAGAAGGAAGCGGCTTTGGGCGGCGTGGTCCGCCATGTGATTCCATCCTTCCGGATCAGCGAGGAAGCCATTGAGAAGGATGCGGCCCTTATGCGGAAAATGGGCGTGGAGGTGAAGCTGAACACCCCGGCCCCCACAGTGAAGGAACTGAAAGAACAGGGGTACACCCATATCTTTGTCGCCACAGGCGCGTGGAAGCCCGGCGCGCTGAAGATTTCCGGAAATGTGAAGCCCGTCATCGCCTGGATGCGGGATGTCAAGGCCGGGAGGAGTGAAAAGCTGGGACACGTGGCTGTGGTGGGCGGCGGCAATACCGCCATGGACGCTGCCCGTCTGGCGCTCCGGTCCGGGGCCGAGAGCAGCACGCTGGTGTATCGCCGGACCAGAAAGTACATGCCCGCCGACGCGGAGGAGCTGGAGCTGGCCATTGCCGACGGCGTGAAATTCCTGGAGCTGGTATCTCCGGCGGAGCAGAGGGACGGAAAACTGATCTGCAAAAAGATGGTCCTGGGCGAGCCCGACGCCTCTGGCCGCCGTTCCCCTGTGGAGACGGACGAGATCGTGGAGATTCCCTGCGACACGGTGATTTCTGCTGTGGGCGAGAAGGTGGACGCCGAGGCGCTGGCTGCTTGGGGAATTGAGACGGATGGCCGGGGATGCCCGGATTTCAAGACCAATCTGGACGGCGTTTATACCGGCGGCGATGTATTCCGGGGACCCACCACGGTGGTGGAGGGGATTGCTGACGCCGCGGCCTTCGCTGCCGCAGTGATTGGCTCCCGGCACGAGGCGAAGATCCCCTGCCAGGCCCATGCCGGCAGGGAGGAGGCCATCGCCAGAAAGGGCATTCTCTGCGAGTCCGCCAAGAGGGAAGGGGAACGGTGCCTGAGCTGCAATGTGGTGTGCCAGACCTGCGCTGATGTGTGTCCCAACCGGGCCAATGTGGTGGTGAAGCTGCCTGACGGCCGGGCTCAGATTCTCCATGTGGACCGGATGTGCAACGAGTGCGGAAACTGCGGGGCATTCTGTCCTTATGACAGTGCGCCATACAAGGATAAATTCACTCTATTCCACGACCGCGCCGGTTTCGAGGAGAGCAACGGGAACCAGGGGTTCCTTCCTCTGGGCGGCAGCAAGGTTCTTGTCCGCCTCAACGGCAGGGAGGAGGAGGTTGATCTGGACGAAACCAATGATCTGCCTGCCGAAATTGAGATTCTGATCTACACCGTCGTGACGCGATACCGCTATCTGATGGGATAATTCTCGATTGCGGAATAGCAGCAAGCGCCCCGGAATCACCGTTCCGGGGCGCTTTGCTGCGCGGATATTCACGTTTTTCGCAGCCAATCCGGTAGCGTCCGGCCTCGAACGCCGGAAACCATGCCCAAAGCGGCGTAAAGCGCCACAATAGAGCTGCCGCCATAGCTGAAGAAAGGGAGAGTCAGACCGATAACCGGCATGACAAACAGGCACATGCCAATATTTTCGACGGTCTGGAAAATCAGCATTGTGCCAAAGCCCACACAGATGAGCGCTTCCATACTGCTTCGGGCCTGCCTCGCCGTTTGGAAGCAGCGGTAAACCACCAGAAATTCCAGTACAATGATCGCCAGACATCCCGCCAGTCCCAGCTCCTCTCCGCAGACGCAGAAAATAAAATCCGTCTGCCGGGCCGGAAGGCTTCCGTCGATGACGCCCTGGGTCTGGATGCCCTGGAACAGGCCCTGTCCGAACAGCCCGCCGCTTCCCAGGGCCAGCATTCCTCTGGTTTGCTGGTAGCCCTTGCCCAGAGGACTGAAGCTGTGGTCAAAGAGCACATGGAACCGGTCCACCCAGTACTGCGGCAGCTTTTCAAACAGCGCCAGAAGGCCGATGCCCAAGCCCAGCCCGCCAAAGCCGATGACAAACCAGTACCACGCCAGCCCGGCCGCCAGAGCCATTCCGGCGTAAATCACCAGATACATCAGCCCGCTGCCTGCGTCCTTGGAGATCACATAGATCCATACAAACATGAATCCCGCGTGAGCCATCGGAAAAAACAGGGATCCCAAGCCTTTCATCTGCCGGTTGTCCCGGAACCAGGCAATCTGTCTGGCAAGGAGCACCGTGAAGGTCAGGCGAACGATCTCCGCCGGCTGGATGTTCATGGGGAAATGGGGAATTTCCAGCCAGGAACGGTTGCCATACCGCTCCACTCCCAGAGGCGTACGCAGCAGAGCGGTAAAGCCGATGTCAAACAGCAGAAACAGCCACCATTTTTCAGAAAAGTACTCCATATCCAGATTGGAAAAAATGAAGTACGCCCCGATGCCGATCACCGCTCCGGCGGTCTGAATCATCACCCGCTTGAACTGAGTGGCGGGTCCTAAGTAGTTGGTGGCGCTGGCAATCAGGATCAGACCGAAGGCTGTGCACACCAGGCACAGCCCCAGCAGCTTCATGTCCGCCTTGCGCACAATATCCTGTACGGATTGCAGCATCCGCTTGAAAATGGTCACAGCATAGCCTCCAGAGAAAATATCTCTGCTAGTTTACCACAGAACCAAACGCCTGTAAACCGTTTCTGCGACAAAATCCCTGAACAGAGCGGAGGAAACCGGCTCAGGGGAGAAAATAATCTCTCGTGCCCTCTCAGCCCAGCATATCGTTCAGTGCGGTGTATTCCACGGAGACGGCCTTGCCGTCCTGGAAAATAATGGACAGAATGCAGTCCCCGTCTTCATAGCTGTACTGCTGGCCGGAGGCGCCCTCTTCCCCATAAGCGGCCGCGACGTCCTCCGGCGTGGCGCCGATGGTGATTCCCTCCGGCGTGGAGACGGCGCTGGTAAGGATGCGGACAAAGGAAATGCGGTCCACGTCCCCGTCCGGATAGGTGACGATTTCCACGCCGTCGTATGTATAGGTTTTGTCCAACCCTTCAAAGGCGCAGCTTTCCGCCTCAAAATAGCTGGCAGGTTCCCCCAGATAGCCCAGTATGGGAGCGAAATCCGCGTTTGCCGGCAGCGCACAGCCCTGATAAGTAAGCACGTACCTGCTCTCCGCCTTCACCTCGGGGGCGGGGCCGATAGGCGGCTGCGGGTCGCTGGCGGCGGGAACGTCCGGCGTGGTGTCACTGGGGGCGCCGTCAACGGCGGGAGCGGGAGGCTCGTCTGTCTTGGTGTCCTCTTTGCCGCTGCACGCGGTCAGCGACACTGCCAGCAGAAGCATCAGCAGAAGGGATAAAATTCGTTTCATACGATGATCTCCTTGAAAATTTAAAGTTTACTGTCAGGTTGGATGGGACAGGGGCATCCGCGGGCTGCCGGCAGCGATATGAACCGGAAGCCGGCCCCTAAGATAATCACCACGGAATCAAAGTTCCGTGGTGACGTACCGCGCAATGCCCGGCGGCTTTGCACGAGGGTATGCTACCATATACCGCGCAAAATTTCAAGCATAAATCAATAATTTACACAAAGTTTACACAAAAAGGATTGCCGGACTCATCTTCCGGTTTGTGTGCTGCGCCGCCGCTTAAAAGAAGGGCGGGTGTCTGGACTATGAAGCGGCTGGACAGCGAAAAGCAGGGGCCGCGCAATGAAGCTGGGGAGAGAGCACAGCAGGGCATACCGCCAAGCCCGGAAGCTGGACAGGCGGTATGCCCCGGTGACTTTTAGAACCTGTGAATACAGGTTCTTATTGCGGAGAGGCTCAGAACATCTCGATACAGGCGTCCCGCTCCGCGCCTACGGAGACATACTTGATGGGGCACCTGACCGCTTTTTCCAGATAGGCGATATAGTCCAGCGCCGCCTGGGGCAGGTCCTCCTTTTTCCGGCACCGGGACACGTCGCCGAAGCCGGGGAAATACTCATAAACGGGCTTGGCCCGCTCCAGCCGGCTGCCGGTGGGGAAGTTTTCCACCCGCTCTCCATCCACTTCGTAGGCCACGCACACCGGCACCTTCTCCATGCCGCCCAGCACGTCCAGCTTGGTCAGGGCCAGCTCGGTAGCGCCCTGCATCATCACGCCGTAGCGGCTGGCCACTACGTCAAAGCCGCCCACCCGGCGGGGCCGCCCTGTGGCCGCGCCATACTCGCCGCCGGCCTCCCGGAGCGCGTGGGCCTCTTCGCCGAAGAATTCGCAGGTGAAGGGCCCCTCTCCCACGCAGCTGGAGTAAGCCTTCATGATGCCGATGGAGCTGTCCAGCCGGCAGCCGGGGATGCCGGCTCCCACAGGGGCATAGGCCGCGATGGAGGAGGAGCTGGAGGTGTATGGGAAGATACCGAAGTCAATATCCCGCAGAGCGCCCAGCTGGGCCTCGAACAGGATATCCCGGCCCCCGGCCGCGGCTTCGTTGAGATAGAGGGTGGTGTCGCAGATATACTCCGTCCAGGGCAGGCCAAACTGCCGCAGCCAGGCCATCATGTCCTCCGTCTGAATGGGGTCGTGGCCATAGCCCTTTTCCACCGTCAGGTTCTTCCACTCCACAATGTCGGCCAGATGCTCCCTGTGGGCTTCCAGATCCAGCAGGTCTCCCATGCGAAGGGTCTTTTTCATATATTTGTCCGCGTAAACGGGGGCGATGCCCCGGCGGGTGGAGCCGAACTTCTTGCCCGCCAGCCGGTCCTCCTCCAGACCGTCCAGCAGCTTGTGGTAGGGCATGCAGATGGTGGCCTTGCTGCTGATCTTCAGGTTTTCCGGCGTTACCGCAATGCCGCCCTCCCGCAGGCGGCGGACCTCGCCGCACAGGTGCTCCAGATCAATGACCATGCCGGGGCCCAGCACGTTGACGGTGCCGTCCCGGAGGATGCCGGAGGGCATCAGATTCAGGATGAATTTCCCCTTCTCATTGACCACGGTGTGGCCGGCGTTGTTGCCGCCCTGGTATCGGACGACAATGTCGTAGCGCTCGCTGAGCAGATCCACCATACGGCCCTTGCCCTCGTCGCCCCAGTTGATGCCCACAATAGCAGTTAACATTTTTTTGTCCCCCAGATTTGTCGTATACCGGCACAGCAGCCGGACACGGGCCGGAAAGCCATACCGTCAGACAGCATAGCACAGATTCCGCAGAAAAACAATCCCCTCTTTCCATCCCTGCCTGGCCTGTGTCGGTATGCGGGGAGGGAAGGACTTGTCAAAGCAGGAAAAATTTGATATAGTCAGAGCAGTTGAGAAAACGCGAAAAGGAGGGACGGGAAAATGCAGCGGTGCGGAGGATACGGGCGGCAGCCGTCCGCTCCGCGCTCTCCGGCGGCCAGACGCGGCGGGTGAGCTGAATGAATCAAAAACTGTATCAAAACGGGGGAAATGACAATGGATGTAAAAGCTCTTGTAGCGCAGATGACCCTGGAGGAGAAGGCCGGCCTCTGCTCGGGTCAGGATTTCTGGCATACCAAGCCGGTGGAGCGGCTGAATGTGCCTGCGGTAATGGTCAGCGACGGCCCTCACGGCCTGCGCAAGCAGGATGAAAAGGCGGATCACCTGGGCGTCAACGACAGCATCAAGGCGGTGTGCATGCCCGCCGCCTGCGCCACAGCCGCGTCCTTTGATCGGGCGCTGATCGGCGCCATGGGCGAGGCCATCGGCAGCAGTTGCCAGCACGAGGGGCTGGGCGTGGTGCTGGGCCCTGCGGTGAACATCAAGCGCTCCCCGTTGTGCGGGCGAAACTTTGAGTACTTCTCCGAGGATCCCTATCTGGCCGGCGAGATGTCTGCGGCCTATATCAGCGGTGTGCAGAGCAAAAATGTGGGCGCCTCCATCAAGCACTTTGCCGCCAACAACCAGGAACACCGGCGCATGAGCTCCAGCTCCAACGCCGATGAGCGTACCCTGCGGGAAATCTACTTTCCCGCCTTTGAAATTTCCGTACGGAAGGCGCAGCCCTGGACCGTGATGTGCTCCTACAACCGCGTCAACGGCGTCTACGCCTCAGAGAATCCCTGGCTGCTCACCGGCGTACTGCGGGAAGAGTGGGGGTTTGACGGCTACGTAATGAGCGACTGGGGCGCGGTCAGCGACCGGGTGGCCGGCATAGCGGCGGGGCTGGATCTGGAGATGCCCGGATCCGGCGGGATCAACGACCGGAAGATTGTGGAGGCCGTCCGGTCGGGAAAACTGGACGAGAAGATCGTGGATCAGGCCTGTGAGCGGATCTTGAAGATCAACTACCGCTATCTGGAAAACGCCAGACCTGAAACTCCCTGGGACAAGGAGGCGGACCACCGGCTCTCCGCCCGGATTGCCGAGGAGTGCATGGTGCTGCTGAAAAACGAGGGTGTGCTGCCCCTGGAGAAGAAGGCTGAGACCGCCTTCATCGGCGAGTTTGCCGCCAGTCCCCGGTTCCAGGGCGGCGGCAGTTCCCACATCAACTGCTTCAAGATCACCTCCGCCCTGGAGGCGGCCCGGGACCTGCCTGTGACCTATGCCCGGGGCTACAGCGTGGAGAGCGATTCGGCCACCGATGAGATGATTGCGGAGGCGGTGAAAGCGGCCAGGGCGGCCAAGGTGGCGGTTGTGTTTGCCGGGCTGCCGGATTCTTATGAGTCCGAGGGCTATGACCGCCGGCACATGGCCCTGCCCGAATGCCAGAACCGGCTCATCGAGGCCGTGGCCGGAGCCAACCCCAACACCGTGGTGGTGCTGCACAACGGCTCTCCGGTGGAGATGCCATGGCTGGAAAAGGTGAAAGCAGTGCTGGAGGCGTATCTGGGCGGCCAGGCGGTGGGCATTGCAGTCGTGAGGCTGCTCTACGGTGACGCCAATCCCTGCGGCCACCTGGCGGAGACCTTCCCCGTGAAGCTCAGCGATAATCCCTCCTATCTTTATTACGGCGGCGAGGGCAACGAGGCCGACTACCGGGAGGGCATATTTGTGGGCTACCGGTACTACGACAAAAAGGAAATGGAGGTCCTCTTCCCCTTTGGCCACGGGCTGAGCTACACCACCTTCGTCTGCTCCAACCTGCGCCTGAGCAGGGAGAAGATCACCGACCGGGAGACCCTTACCGCCGCCGTTACAGTAACCAACACCGGCAAGCGGGCAGGCAAGAGCGTGGTGCAGCTGTATGTGGGCGACCGGGAGAGTACGGCGCTCCGCCCGGTCCGGGAGCTGAAGGGCTTTGAGAAGGTGGAGCTGCAGCCCGGTGAGAGCAGGGACGTGACCTTTACTCTGGACAAGCGGGCCTTCGCCTGCTGGAACACCCAAATCCACGATTGGTACGTGGAGACCGGCGCGTTCACCATCGAGGTGGGACAGTCCTCCCGGGATATCGAGGTTTCCGGCGAGGTGACGGTGGAATCCACCGCAGAGCTGCCCCGGCGCTACACCGCCGACAGCATTTTCATGGACATCATGGCCGACCCCGGCGCGGCCAAGGCGATGGGGCCCATGCTGGAGACAGTCCGCAAGGCGTTTGGGCCCGGGCCGGAGACCAGCGAAGCCGCCGGGGAGGCGGTGAGCGGCGATATGAGTATGGCCATGCTGCAATACATGCCCCTGCGGGGCCTGATGAGCTTCGCGCCGGGCCAGATCAGCGAGAGCGCCATGGAGGAGCTGCTCAAGGAGCTCAACAGCTGACCTGTACGGGGCCCTGTTCAATGGCGGCCCCGGAACAGCAGGTGCGCCGGCGATGCGGCGCGGACTTTTGCACGCACTGTCCGGGGGATTCCGGACACAAAGCCCGCCCGCGCGGGACTGGCCGCCGGCAGATGGATTTTCCCCGCCGGAAGGGGCGGAACATAAAGTGGAGGTAACAGTATGAGCGGTTTTCCGAAGGATTTTATCTGGGGCGTGGCCTGCGCCTCCTACCAGTGCGAGGGCGCCTGGAACGAGGATGGCAAGGGGCCCAATATCTGGGACGACTTCTGCCATGAGCTGACCCGGCGGAATGTGAAGAACGGCGACACCGGCGATGTGGCCTGCGACAGCTACCACCGCTACCGGGAGGACGTGGCGCTGATGAAGGCTCACAACATCAAGGCATACCGCTTCTCCGTCAGCTGGGCCCGGGTGATTCCCGACGGGGACGGGGAGGTCTGCGAGAAGGGTCTGGAATTTTACGAAAGTCTGGTGGATGAGCTCATTGCCAACGGCATTGAGCCCATGATCACCCTCTACCACTGGGATCTGCCCAGCGCCTTGCAGGACAAAGGCGGCTGGCTGAACCGGGACATAATTGGGGCCTTTGGCCGCTATGCGGGCGTTCTGGCCCGGCGGCTGAAGGGGAAGGTCAGAAAGTACATGACCCTCAACGAGCCGCAGTGCGCCGCCTTCCTGGGCTATGGAAGCGGCGAGCACGCGCCGGGCCTGAAAATGGGGGAGGAGAAGGTGGCCCAGGTGTTCCACATCATGTGTCTGGCTCACAGCGAGGCCTACCGGGCCATCAAGGCCGCAGACCCCGAGGCCATGGTAGGCGCGGCCCCCTGCGGACGGCAGTGCTATCCCGAGGCGGACACCCCGGAGAACCGGGAGGCGGCCTACCGGGAGACCTTCAATCTCTCCTCCGTCCAGGGCTGGGCCTTCACAACCAACATCTTCCTGGACTCCCTGCTGCTGCGGCGCTATGACGAGTCCGCGCCGGCGGCGGTGAGAAAGTTCGCCGAAACCATTGATCCGGCCGACTGGGAGAAGATGGAAACGCTGGACTTCATCGGCCTGAACGTCTACAGCGGAGATATGGTGGATGCCAGCGGCGGGTATGTCAAGCGCTATCCCGGGTCCCCCCTCACCGCCACAAAGTGGAAGGTGTCTCCGGAGGTGCTGCATTACTGTGTGGTGAATAACTACCGCCGGTACGGCAAGCCCATCATCATCACCGAGAACGGGCAGTCCTGCAACGACAGGATTTTCCTGGATGGCAAGGTCCACGATCCGGAGCGGATTGATTTCCTGCACCGCTATCTGCTGGAGCTGGAGAAGGGCATCGGCGAGGGCGTGCCGGTGCTGGGGTATCTGCAATGGAGCTTTCTGGACAACTTCGAGTGGAGCCAGGGATACGACGAGCGCTTCGGAATCATCTATGTGGACTACCCCACCGGCCGGCGAATTCCCAAGGATTCCGCCGCGTGGTACGCCGGGGTCATTGAGACAAACGGCGGCTGCCTGTAATTCTTTATTCTGAACATTGGGCATGACTGTTTAGGGGCTGTTTGAAAATTGTCAACACACCCAACCAGCGGGCCTTTTTCCGCCATACGGCGTTAAATTTTCTTACCATACGACAGTATGCCTGCGAAAATTTGCCTTGTCTGACGAAAAAATTCCTTGCTGTTGGGCATATTGCCAATGATCAAACAGCCCCTGATGCGGCCATGCCCAATTCTGCGGTCCGGTGCAGGGAATCTGGTTGAAACGGTTTTTGCTTTTCCCCTGTTTTATAGTCGAAGCAGATGAAAATCGGTAAAGTTCGGCGATCAAAACAGGGTGTGGACTTCGTTGTCGTCCTTGGCGGGCGTCAGCCCGCCTGCGTCCTCCGCCTTGCCACACCCAGTTTT
>CAJTUD010000057.1 GCA_910579725.1 uncultured Oscillospiraceae bacterium
AACCGGAAGGAGCTGTTTAGGAGCTGCACCTAGGAAGCCTTCAGCAGGTAAACATTTTTAAGATCAAGAGGGGCCTGTATTGCCGGTTTGGCAAAAACAGGCCCCTCTTTTTTTATTCTTGACGGAAGGAAAACAGAAATGACCAGATTTTTTGAACGCGGCACGGTTATGGCGGAGATGGAGCGCCAGATGACGATGGCGCCGAATTTCACGCCACGCGGCCATGGCAGCGCGGTCCTCTGCCGCTACCGCCCCGCTGCGGCGGATGTGGACTGCCGGAACTGCCTGGAACACCGCCGCCGGGGCTGCCGCAGTCTGAGCTGCCTCTACCTCTCCGAGCGGCTGGAGGCCGGAGCGGTGACCCTGGAGGAACTTATCATTGAAACGATCCGGCCCTGGAAGTACCTGCCGCTGAAGCAGAGGGCTATGCGTCTCGCCTGCCGGTCCGATGGCTTCCACTTTGATGGACCGCTCCACGTCATGCGGATGCAGGAAATGACAAAGGGAGAGAACAGGACCGTCAGCAGCCGGTGGCTGGCGGCGGTATACCTGCTCTCCGCCCACGCCGCGCTCTGGCAGAAGACGCTCAGGGCGGTCAGGCCGGGTGAAATCGATTTCGCCAACATCCGGCTGGGGGATACCGGCATTCAGGATTACGTCCTCTACCGTACGGCGAAAGGCATCTGCTCCGGTATGCTGGGCGCAACATCGGAGGAACTGTCCGACCCGGAGCTGGTCAGCGATGGTACCCTGCTGCTGGTTGTCAGCGCGGCAGTCATCGCCCGTTACGGACCGGAGGCCATTCGGATCGGGAGGGCGGAACAATGGTGAACACCAGCGTGGTAACTCATGAAGTGGGCAATCATGCTGAACCCCTCGGCATAAAGATGCTGTGAAAGTTTCAGTAGACTTTTGCCCAAAAGTGTGGTATTGGTTGTAACGACCAATACAGAAAGGAAGGTGAAACCATTGCGCTGCAACATTTACAAGGAACAGCTCCGAAGCGCGGAGCTGTTCGGCAAGCCGGTACTCTATACCGAAAAGCAGGTCCAGCGGGAGTCCGTTCCAGAGGACTGGCACTGCTACGACCTGTCCGGGAGCGGCCGGGATCCGGACAAGCCCTCCGCGTTGGAGGACAAAACGGCGTGGAACCGTATTGCCACGGTCCTCTCCCCCGTCCCGCTGAAGCGGGAAACCACCCTGACCCGCCAGATCAAAAACAGCTTTTCTCTGCACGAGGAGCTGCTGGATCTGGCGGGTTTTTGCGAGAAGCACCATCTGGAAAGTCCCTCTGATCCCCGCAAATTCATTCTGCGTCCCGCTTCCAGCAAGGAGGCGGGGCTGTTCTATTCCCAGATGGAGCCGGAGGAGGACGCGGCGGCAGGCACGATAGGCCATGTCCGGCTCGACTTTGGCAACGGCAGGCTCCACCACTCCTGGTGGCCCCACAACGATAACCGGTTCAACACGCCAGAGTTCAAGGCGGCGCTCCAGGAGTTCGTGGATGAGCTGCGGGTCCGTGGTCCGCTGCAAAGCGATGCCGCTATGCGCCGGTGGTGCTATGGGTATCCGGAGGGTGAGATCGCGCGAGAGCAGGTCGGATTCATAGCGGAGACAGAGGATTACCGGTTCTGCCTGCGCTGTACAACCATGACCGGCGATTACAGCTACCTCTACTGCTATGATCTGAACCAGCAGAGTCTGGAGATGGACGCACAGGCAACTGAAGAAGGTATGACGATGGGGGGAATGAGCTGATGAAAGACCTGATCCCATGCAAGGTGGCCCGAGACGATCTCCAGCGGTGGCTGGCATCCGGAAACGGACCCCTGACGGTTTCCGTGGGCGAGAAAGTGGGGACGCTGCTCATTGCTCTTGAAAAAACATCATCGGTGGACTACCTGTATCGAACGTCCATCACGGAGGACGGCAGTATCTCCTGCGACAACAGCCTGCTGTTTTGCGGGGTGTACGATGGGGAGAACCAGTCGCTGTATCTGGCGAAGGACGCTCAAAGGCTCTTCACAGAGGGACCGATCCCCCTGGTAACGGAGGCCGGCAGCTCCGTGATAAAGGACATCTGCGGAAAGGTCAACCAGCGTGTGGAAAACACCATTGCCAATGATAAAAGCAACCTCCCCCTCCAGACGGTCACCGGCTGGCGGGAAGCGCATGATCTTCAATCTTATCAGGAGCATGGCGCGAAAGAGGATGCGCTCCGGATGCTGTTCGGCGGTCATACGCCGGAGGGCAAATTCCACAGCGATTACGCCATGTGCGAGATGCCGGAGGCCGCCTTCCTGTCCTGGCTCCAGGACCCGGATAGCTTTATTCAGACCGAGGCGGAGACATATATCAAGAGCAATCCGGAGAGGTTTCTCCTGCAATTTCTGAAAAGCGAAGCCCTGCTGGCGGAGTATCAGGCGCTGGCAGAAAATACCGGCAGTCCGATCCATCGGATGAAAGCCATTACGGATGCCATCAATATCAGCGGAGCGAAGATGGTGAATGTCACAGTTCAAAAGGACGGTGAGGAGCTGACCTTCAAAATGGATGCCGGCCGTATGAAAGGACATCAAACACATTACAGCACGTATTACATCCCCGCCGCCGACCGGCGCAGGTTCGAGCAGGTATTTGGCAGGAACGCCGGCTTCAAGGCGGAGGACGTTATCAGGATCACCTACGGCAGAAACACGATATACGAGGCCCCGTCCGCCCAGGAGGAGAGCATGGCGGAGAGCGCCGGGCCGGTAATGGGAGGGATGATGTAGATGGAACGGATACCGAAAGGCTGGCAGGATTTCCTGCGCGAGCAGTTCCCGGAGGGGAGCCGGATCAGGCTCAGGGAAATGAAAAACGACCCCCGCCCGGTGGAACCGGGGAGCATGGGGACCCTGCTTCACATTGATGACGCGGGCATCTTCCACGTCCAATTCGACAATGGCAGAGAGCTGGGCGTGGCGCTGGGTGAGGACAGCTTTACCGTCCTGCCGCCTGGTCCGCAGACGCTGAAGCTGTACATGCCTCTGACAGCGGACTACTACGAACCGGACCAGTGGGGCGGCATGCCGGAGGAGGGCGCGCCGCTGGATGGCCGGGGGCCTCTGGCCTACGAGGACCACATCCTGGCCTCGCTGCTCAAGGAACGGGAACCGGAGGAGGCGGAACGGGGTATGATGCGCTACTACAGCAAGATGGACAGCGTGAACGAGAAGGTCCTCTCCTATGTGTTTACGGCGGAGGAGAGGGAGGGGCAGCTCTGGGGCGTTGCGGAGTGCAGGGTGCAGGGCCGGCTGACGCCGGAGGAGCTGGATACGCTGATGGAGTCCGTTTCCGGACAGGCGTCCGATGGGTTTGGCGAGTCGTATGAACAGCATCCCATCCGCATCGGGAATGGCGAGCTGTACGTCCATCTCTGGAACGGCGATAACTGGAGCATCATGACGGAGCGGGACCGCTTCGATCCAAAATTCTCTGAGAAGCTGCCGGAGCTTTGCTACTCCACCCTGCCCAGTGATGGAAGCCTTATCCTCCTCAAGCGCGGCGAGAGCGGGTATTTTCAGACAGAATGGAACCGGAACGATCCGAAAAAGAACCGCCGCCTTGCGGATCATCTCAACCAGCAGAGGGGTATCAGCAGGGCCCAGGAGGAAGCCATGTGTTTCGGCGGCTTATTCGGCTGGGACAAGCCCGGCGCAGACCCCAGAACCTACGAACAGGCTCCGGGGCAGGCTGACGGGCCTCGCATGATCTGATAACGGGGGTAACAGATGGTGGCGGAATTTGAAAAAGCGCGTGTACGGGATTTCATGCGGGATCATGAACGGCCCAGGAGGTCGCCGCTCTCAGAAAAGCTCAGAATATGTCCCACTCTGGCGTGCATTGCAGGCAATATTCCCGGCAGGAAGCTCTCCAAATGGACGCTCTCAGACGAACACTACCAGGCCCAGTTCAAGGAGATCAGGTTCTGCCTGCATGGCCTGATCGGACATGGCGCACACCTTGCCGCCTGTGGAAGCGAGGAACAGATCCCCGCCCTTCGGGATTTTATCTGCCATCTTGCGGCCTTCTGGCCGGAGGACCCGGATGCAGATCCTGTGGAGGCGGAAAAGCGGTATGGCGCATTGTTTGACAAAGAGGTATCCGATGCCCGGAGCTACGGCAGCGCGCCGGAGCTGAGCGAGAGCAGAAAAGAAAATATCCTGATCGGGCTGGAGGATTATCTCATCGATATGGCGGGCCAGTTCCAAAAGATCGATCAGGAGGCGCTGGACAGCGGACTGGCAGCCTGCGAATCTGTCGCGGCAGGGCTCCGGCAGGCATGGAGCGGAGTGCAGCAGGACCAGACGCCGGTGCAGCCGTCCGGCCCGGTATTGGGAGGAGGGATGAGCTTTGGATAAAATATTCCAGATCCACACGCCCAAGGCCGGACTAACTATAAGGAGAAATGAGGTATGAGCAGCATGATGCGGATCGACGGCCGGTTCACGATGGACAGGGAAACGGTCAGTCTGGAGAGCTTTTGCGAACAAAACGGATTTCAGACGGACCATCTCGACCAGCTGTTTCCTGAGATGGAAACGGAGCAGGTCCAGGGAGGGATGGCCCTTGGCTGAGATATTCCACATCTACGCCTCACATGGGAGGGACAACTACGTGGAGCTGGACCTCCCCGCCAGCGATCATGAGATGCTGGACATGATGGAGCGGCTGCGGCTGGAGCCGGGGAAACTGCCCTATGTGGAAGTGTTGAAGATCCATGAAACGTATGACTACCTGGACAAGTGTATCCATGAGCAGCCGGACGTCTATCAGCTCAACGCGCTGGCGAGAAAGCTGTCGGAGTTCACCTCTGTGCAGGAGATGGCGGCGTTCGAGGGGCTGGTAGGGATGGAGATTGGAAAGAGCGCCGTTACCATCGAACTTCCCCGGCTCATCGACTTCGCCCACAGCACGGACTGCTGCGTAGTTGCGGCGGATGCCATGACAGACTTCCAGCTGGGGAAGTTCCTGGTGGGAAACGATTTTATAAAGGATACCAACGGGCTGACAGAAGCCGCGCTGGCGTTGCTGGACTACGGAAAGATCGGCAGGGAGCATCGGGAGCGGGAGAACAGCGTATATACCAGCTTCGGCTACGTGGAGCGGCAATCGGAGATACACTGCGTCAGCAAAACTATGGATTTCCTGCCCGGAAAGCCGCCCTACACCATCCTGGTCAATATGGCGGCCCTGCCCCTCGCCGGAGGCGGCCGAAAGCCGGAGGTGATCCAACTGCGGCTCCCCGCCCCGGAGGAGCAGTTGCGGGAAACCCTGGAAAAGCTGGGAAAGCCGGATTGGAAGGATGTCGCAGTCTCTATCCAGGACTGTGCGCTTCCCTGCCTGAACCATGAAATGTATTTTAACGGCGAGACGCCGCAGATCCTGGAGCTGTCCCACCGTCTGTCGGAGCTGGACGCGAAGGGCCGGCTGACCCGGTATAAGGCCATCCTGGCGGCGGAGGACTGCTCGGACCTGTCGCGGATGATCTCCCTCGCCGGTATGGTGGACGAATACTTCTTTGAGTCCAAGGTCAGCAGTCCGGAGGACATGGCACGGGATGAGCTGAAGGTCGTGATAGGTGATAAGGATGCGGAAACGCTCATGCCGTACATTGACCTCCACAGTTATGGCCGCGCTCTGCTGGAGCGGGATCACGCCGCCATCACAGGATACGGGTTGGTGGAACGGGAGAACAGAGAACAAGCCATGGAGCAGCAGCCCGGTCAGGGCGGAATGGATATGATATAGGTAAAGCACAGTTATGATGACAGGAAGTTCAACATCAGAACGAAATAAAGGATGTGAGCAGATTGGAATGCAAGGGGATCGATCATTATGATGTTTTTGATGGCGACGTGATAATTTTCTCTGTCGATATATCCGGTGTGCCGGAGGAGATTCGATCTATTGCACAAGAAATTGATGGCTGTGATTACGATCCGGATCGCTTCGGTGTGTGGGTCAATTACGACTTGGCGGACAAAGAATTCTATCTGGTAACGGAGGAGAGCGCCCCAGAAGTGCCAGGGGATGCGCCCTGCAATATCTTTTATATCGATCAGGACGCTGACAAACGATGGTTTAAAACAGATATTCCCCAAGAGCTGCTGGATCATATTTTCAAGGAATGCGGCAAGATCGTCGCAGATAGAGAAAAAGAGCAGGCAGAAGGGCAGAAGGGAGATGATATGATGGAGCGCAGTTATGATGAAACGATCCTGTGTCTGCCGGGAGCGGCGGAGGAAAAGCAGTGGCTGGCGGAGCATCTGGAGGTACTGAGCGTCCGGGAGAGGACCATCCTCTCCGCCGCCATGGCCCGTGAACCGCCCCAGGATATGGCGGGCGCGGTAAACTGCCTGCTGTCCTTGGATGAATATGAGGTGCGGGGACATGTGGGGAGCTATACAGCTCTGGGAGAATTCTCCCTGTTCGAGCAATGTGTCCCGCAGGATCAGCAGGCGTACTTTGACCTGACCGCGCTGGGATATGCGTATGAGGATCAGCACCCCGGCCTGTTCATCGGGAACTGCTACGTGGAGTACCCCGCCAGCCAGCCGGTCATGCTCTACGATGGCGGCGAGCTTCCGGAAACGGAAGGCTGGAGCGTCCGTCTGAAGCTGGCGTCGGAAGCCGTACCGGCGGGTGTGTGGGTAAAACTCCCGGACTATAACGAGGTCAATAATGACGGGCCGGGAGAGATCAGGCTTGCGCTGGATGAACTGCGGGTGAAGACCATCCAGGATTGCAGGCTGCTGGACGTCCGGTGTATCCTGCCTTGCATTCAGAACCTTACCGGTCAGTACGATAATCTTGCGGACCTGATCTATGATGGGACGAATCTTGGTATCCTTCTGGATGAACGTGGGCAGGGCAGCCCGGGCTTTCCGGAGCGGTTCGCCGCGGCGCTGGAGTTTGAGAATTGCAGGCGGCTGAACGATGCTGTGAACATTGCCGGTGATCTGGGCAGCTATGACGTCATCAGCAGGGGCCGTTTTCTGGATAAGGTCACGGAGGAACTGAGTAAGCAGGAGTGGGCGAAGGGCGGCGACGCGGTCAAGGGCTGCTTCGACTATGCCGCCTACGCCGCCGCGCTGGCAGAGCAGCAGGGCTATCAGACAACAGAGGATGGGCTGAATTACATCCGCAAACGGGATTCCCCCATGCTGGAACAGCAGCGGGGCGGGATGACAATGCAATAATTTGTGACGAGGGGCCGTTTCTCCGGAGGGACAAACGGCCCCTCTTTTTTGTATCCTTTTCCGGAGAAGCGGCGCCGGAAAGGAAGAAAAATGGCAAGCGAACAGCTGAAAAATCATCTGAAGGGCAACTGCCTGGGCAGGAGGAAGGCCGCCACATATCAGGAACTGGCGCAGATATTTCACATCAGCGAGAAGGAGCTGCAGCGGCAGGTCAACCGTCTGCGGAAGAAGCAGGTCCCCATCTGCGGCGGGCCGGACGGCATGTTCTACGCCAGGAACGCCGGCGAGTTGTACGGCACGATCCTGAATCTCAGGGCCATGGCGGAGGGACTGGATGAGGTCATCGCCAGTCTGGAGGCGGCTCTGGTGAACTTTGGGGAGGAGGCAGGTGGTCCGCCCTGAACAGCTTCATGAGCTGGATCGGAGGAAAGAAGCTTCTGCGGGATGCGGTGCTGTGCCGGTTTCCATTGGATTATGACCGGTTTATTGAAGTGTTCGGAGGCGGGGGCTGGGTGCTGTTCCATAAGCCGCCCCGGAAGGATTTTGAGGTCTACAACGACTTCAACGTCCTCCTGTCCAACCTGTTTCGCTGCGTCCGGGACAAGCCGGATCTGCTCATCACCGCTCTGGAGTACGTCCTGAACTCCCGCGCGGACTTCGACCATGTGCGGCTGTCCCTGCGGCAGAAGCGCACCACCGACATCCAGCGGGCGGCGTGGTTCTACCAGATCATCCGGCAGAGCTACGCCTCCGGCCTCACCAGCTTCGCCAGCCAGCCCCACGATATGTGGGACGATTTCCCCCTCATCAAGCAGGCCAGCAGGCGGCTGAAGGATGTGGTGGTGGAGAATCAGGACTTCGAGAAGCTGATAGGGCACTATGACCGGCCCTCGTCTTTCTTCTACTGCGACCCTCCCTATCATGCCACCGAGGGGTACTACAAAAATATCGGGGAATGCGGATTCCGTAAGAAGGACCACTACCGGCTGCGGGACGCTCTGCTGGAGATCGAGGGAAAGTTCCTGCTGTCCTATAACGACGATCCCTTTGTCCGCCGCCTGTATACTTACCCCGGCATCATGATCCAGGAGGTCACCCGTCCCAACTCGATCAAGCTGCGGTATGAGAACGGCGCGCAGTTCCCGGAGCTGCTGATCGCCAACTACGACACGAACGAGCGGATGCGGGCTACCTCGCAGCTCGCTCTGTTTTAATGGAAGGAAGCATGTTATGCAGAAGTTTATCAAGGAAACCAACAAGAAGAAGCTGGTCATCCCCAACGCTGTGCTGGAACTGAGCGGCCTGGAAAAAGGGGAGCCGGTGGAGATCCGGGCGGCGGATAGCGCGGTGATCATCCTGCGGAAGGGGATGACCGCGATGGAGATCATCCGCGCCGTGGACAGTCTCCAGCGGCTGGCGGTGGAACTGAACGGGCATCTGGCCGGCGTGTGCGGCCACTGCGAGGACTGCGGCGAGGACGGGGAATGCCCCGCCCTGCCGGAGCGGACGCAGACCATCGTACCGGAAGCGGTCCGTGAGGAGGTTGGCATCCCGGCGAACGCCAAGCTCTGCGCGTGGCCGGGAAATGAGCCGGGCACGGTGACGGTGGCACAGGCGGACTACCGCCACGACCTTACCGATGTGCCGGAGTGGGAGCTTTCCGTACTGTCCATGATGGGCGTGTGCCTGGGCAGTCTGGAGGAGCGGCTCATGGCGGAGGACGTTGTCTATGAGTGAGTTCCCGTATCTGTACCGAAACTCCCGGAAGGAAGCAAAAAGGTACGGCGAGCTGGAGAAATGGCGCAGCAGTCATCAGGAAAACATCGCCTGCCGGAAGGACATCGAAGCGGTGGTTTCTGCCGGTTTTGACGGCAAACGCCTGACGGAAGACTGTGCCAGGGCCGTTCTGGACCGTCACGGCTTTAAGCGGGTGCAGTATGTCCTTGCCAACACGATCCGCGGACGGCACTGTACCAGAGAGATCGATGCGGAGCCGCTGCAGTGGAGCCGTCAGGTCTACCTTCCCAACGACAGAAAACACGATCTGGAGTTCGTGGCGCAAAGTCCGCCCGCCGCACTGAATCTGTTTATCGGACAGGTCTATCAGACGTACCAGGCGCTGGGGCTGTTTGGGCTGGAACACTGCATTGATGAACAGGGCGGGCTGGACTACACCGGCAAGGTGCTGGTAATGAGCCCGGACACCCTGCGGGAGGAATACTGGGATACGCGCAATCAACTCTGGGTAGGTGATGGAGGCTTTGGCTGCTCCCCCACCGCTTCCGGGCGGGCCGTGTATGCGACCTGTCTTGGAGACGGCGAGCAGACGCGCTGGAACCGGGCCGACTTCATCGGCGTGCTGGACGAGCAATACCTGCCGGACTGGGCGCGGGAGAAGCTGGAGAAGCTGCAGGCCCAGAAGTCGGCAGGTGGTCCTGCCATGGGTGGGATGAGCTGAAATAATTGGAGGTTTTATGGACATCAAGGTAAAGATCCACACCCTTCACACAGAGGGCGGCAGGCTGGCGGACGCCTCGGTCACTCTGGACGGCTGCTTCGCCATCAGGGGCGTGAAGATCATCAACGGAAGCAAGGGGCCTTTCGTCTCTATGCCCAGCTACAAATCCGGGGAGCAGTATCGGGACCTCTGCTTCCCCTGTACAAAGGAGTTTAAGCAGGAGTTTGACCGCGCCGTGCTGGACGCTTACCAGCTGCAGCTCACGCAGGTGCAGCGGCCCCCTGAGCCGGAGCAGGCCGGTCCCACTATGAATATGTAAAGGAGTACATCATGAAACGAACAATGACTCTGCTGCTGTTGGCCGTTGTGCTGACAGCAGTCACTTGTATGTCACCCATTGCCCTGGCGGCGGAGGTGTGCTATCCCACTGCTGTGGAGGAGAGCGAGGATGGCGGCGAGATCAGGAAGGTCTATGACCTCTCGCCGGAGCAGGACCCTGCGGGCATCCCCCGCTCGGACTTTGAGCAGAACGGCGTCCATTATACGCTCACCGACCTCCTCAAGCAGGAGATGCCGGAGTACCAGGAGCGGCAGCACACCGAGGAGGTGTCGCTGGAGAGCAAGAACAAGGATATGGCCTCCATTCTGGCCCTGCTGCCCCAGGAGAAGGAGTTCGTCACTGCGGACGGACTGTCCGGCACCCTGACCCTCCAGCTGGACACCGTCCAGGTGGAAACGGCGGGGTACGGCACTTCCAGCAGGAAGGTGACCGCCACCCGCCGTTATCCCAACCTGGGCAGCCAGGACACCCAGTACATCCCCAAGACCGTGGATGAGAACGGCAGAACCATGACCTTGCAGGACGTCTCCTGGCAGACGGATAACACCGGCGATCTGGACGGCTACGCTATGGGCGACCGGTACACCGCCGTGGCCACCTACTCCGGCACCGCGACCAGCAGCTATGTCACCGGCTATACGGTGACGGCAAAATATGTGGGTACCGTCAGTAAGATCGCGCTGGACCGGGTGCGGTACGTGGCGGTCTTCGAGGGGACGGAGATCAAGCCCGTGATCCCCGTCCCGGAACCAGCAGTCCCTGATATTGACCCGGACAAAATCGCCTCGGATGGCGGCTTTCAGTTTAACTGGGCCTATATCCTGGTCCCCCTGGGCGCTGTAGTCCTCGCCGGAGGCGGCGTGGGCGCGGCGCTGTTTTTGAAGAAACGGCATGAAGCCGGAGAGGAGAGCGTGTAATGAAGAAAATGGTAACATCCCTGCTGGCGGTCTGTATGCTGCTGGCCCTGGCGGTCCCGGCCTTCGCGCTGGAATATTCCTTTGACGCGGAGGAGCAGGACGGCTATGGAAAGCCCACCTCCGTGGAAACCGTGGTAACAGCGGACGGCGGCGCGCAGAAGAACGAGGACGTGAGCAAGAACGCCGCCATCATCCCGCCCGGTTTCGGGACGCCCACCAGCAACACCCTCAACTCCGGTGAGTATCTGACCCCGAATCTGGTTCCCAGCGCCATGCCTGCCACCGGCGCGACGGTCAACGGTGATTTCGTAGTCGTTTTCCCACCTGATATGAGCGGCCTGTCCGCTGAGTCTGTGCCGGCCGATCTCTCCGCAGGGAGTACCATGGTCCCCGGAAGCGCGGATGTGACGGTGACTGTGCCGGAATCCACTAGCTCCGGCTATACCGAAGTCACGGACGATCTCTATTACAAAGACGGCTCCCTTGGTACGCTGGAGATCCCCGCCATCGGCCTGACCGTTGACATCTTCGAAGGTACGGACGCCGCCACCCTGAAGCGAGGCGCGGGCCACTTCGAGGATACCAGTATCTGGGACGGCAATGTAGGGTTCGCGGCCCACAACCGGGGTGCAAATTCCTACTTTGGGAAAATTCACACCCTGGAGCTGGGCGACAGGATCACCCTCACCACCAGGCTGGGGACCCGCACCTACGAGGTGACAAGCGTCTCCAAGGTCAGCGAGACGGACCGCAGCGCCCTCGCCGCCTCCCAGTCCAATGTGATCACCCTTTACACCTGCGTCCGGGATGAGCGGGACTTCCGCTGGTGTGTCACGGGAGCTGAAATTGTGTAAACTGCTTCGTTTGGGCGGCATTTCTTCTCTATAGGTTTACACATGTTCCGCTAGACTTATAATCGCTTCTCCGGTATTGTAGTAGTTACAGAAGGACAAACCATTACAATACAAGGAGGAACGATCATGAGCAGAAGAAAAGAGATCGCCCTGGTAACGGCGGGCATCCTGGCTGGGATCGCTGTCAGTGGTCCCGCCACACAGGCAGCAGCGGGACTCATGGCCAGCCCCAGCAGCCAGCGGTTCTATGTCAATGAGCAGCGCATACCCCTGGAAGCCTATGAGATCAACGGCAGCAACTACGTCAAGCTCCGGGACATCGGACAGGCGGTGGGCTTCGGCATCTCCTACGATGCCGGAACCAACACCGTCACCATCCACCCGGACGAACCCTACGAAATGGAGGTGAGCGCCCCTGCATCAACCACACCAACCAGCCAGACCGCCCCCTCCGCACTCAGCAAAAATGCGGACGGCTCCATCAATATCCCTCAGGACGGTTCGCCGTACATCCCCCAGGCAGGCGATGTGATCCGCTGTGATGACGGGACCAACTACACCATCACGGACGTAAGCCGGTACGACAAGAATTACTTCGCGGACGGCCCGGTAGGTCCGCTTCCAGAAGCCACCTGCGACTGGAGCCAGTTCGACCAGCCGGAGCTGCCTAAAGCGGAAGTCCGGAGGTTCAACGATCCGGACGGAGATTACATTTTCATCCGCAACCTGTATGAGACACGCCGGATGCTCTACAGTCTCTACAACGCCATGGGTGAGGATGAGTGGATCATGCAGAGCGGCAGCCCGCGAATGCGGGGGGATGGAACCCCCTGGGTACACATCCACCTGACGCTTCCGGAGGATAAGATTGGCACACCCTTCTGGCCCTGGCGGGAGGAAGCTGTCCCCGAGACGCTGCACTCCTGCCCAGGCGGAGACTACTACTTGGAGGTCTGGGATGTGTTCAAAAACGGAAAATTCATCAGGACGGAATACAACCTGCGCTGACAGCCAGCGCACGACACCGGGCGGTGCGCCAGCTAGCGCACCGCCCCTCCTATTGGCGGGAAGCGCATATCCTGTGCGGGATATGCGCTTCCCTTCTACAAAAAATTGAGGAGGAAATTCAATGAAGCGAAGAATCCTGGCCCTGCTCCTGACGCTGCTGACAGTGTTGGGGATGTTCCCGGCCACAGCCCTGGCGGCTTCCAGCGAGGAGGAGGCCCTGGGCGAGATCGACATCTATTCGGACGGCACGTCTCTGGATTATCTGTCTATCAACGGCGCCGCCCGGACACAGAAGTATACCTATTATAATTACAAGGCACAGGACGGTACGACCAACGAGATTCCGTGTTATTGTGTTAACCCGAACACCAAGGGCGTACCACAGGCGGTTCCCGCTGGCACCGGCGTTGAGTATCTGGCCAATCAAAAATGTACGGATACCAAGGTACTGGGCATCGTAGCCAGCGGCTATCCCCATGTACCGTTGGACAAGCTGGGGCTGAACAGCAAGTATGAAGCTTACTACGCCACCAAGATGGCGCTGTGGTGCCACCTGCTGTCCAACTGGAGCGTCTACGACCTGAAGGTCAATCCCGGCTGCTCCGATCAGGCGGCGGCCCAGCGGGTGCTGAAGGCCGCGAAAGATATCTACCAGACGGGTATGTACTGGACCAAGCCCCTCACCCCCAAGCTGACCGCTACCCCTGACCAGCCCAATCCCTATCCCGTCACCATTGACGGTAAAGGGTACATGCAGCAGGTCTATCAGGTGGTGAGCGAAACCTGGGTTGACGGCGGCTGGGTCCACGTTAAGTTTACCGATTCGTCCTCTGTCCCCGCTGGTACCCGTATCATTGACAAGGATGGAAATGACTGTACCCAGATCAGCTGCATGGAGAGTACCGGCAATGGTTTTGCCGGTCAGTTCACTATCCTGATCCCCCAGGAGTCCATGGACGAGGGCGACGGCAGCGTCCAGGTGGAGGTTTCCGGCGTGGGCCACAACTACGCTATCTTTTATGCCACCTGTGCGGAGACGGATAAGTACGGCAATCTCCAGAAGTACATGGCCGACACCGATCCCCGGCATCCCATCAAGGTGGATGTCATCGCCAACTACAGCAAGAATCCCCCTCCCCCGGACGATCCCCCGCCCGAAAATCCTCCGCCTGAGATTACCCCTCCGGGCGATCTCCTAATTATCAAGCGGGATGCCGGAACGCTGGATCTGCTGGATGGAGCCATCTTCGAGGTCGTCGGCCCCAACGGCGACACCATCGGCTCCTTCTCTTCTGTGGGCGGCGAGGTTTCTGTTCCCAATCTGGAACCCGGTAACTACACAGTCTACGAGCGGGTACCGCCCAGAAATTATCTTCTCAGTGATGAGCCCGCCCGAAACGTGACGGTGGAAACAGGTGAAACTGCCACCCTCACCTATGACAACGAGCCCTTCGGCAGCCTGCGGATCGAGAAGGTCAGCAATACCGGCGACAAGCTGCCGGACGTGACCATCCAGATCAAGCATATTGAATCCGGCAGGACCTACAGCGGTAAGACCGAGGATACCGGCGCTATTGAGTTCACGGAGCTGAAGCCCGGCGCATATGAGGTGCGCGAGATCGCCGGCATCAAGGGCTGGCAGCTGGACCCGGACAGCGTTAAGACTGTTACCGTAGTCACCGGTGAGACTTCCACGGTTACATTCGTCAACAAGGAGCTGCCCGGCCTGCGGATCATCAAGTACGACAGCAGCAACAAAGAAGTGCTGTCCGGCGTTACCTTCGAGATCTGGCGGGACGGCGAATCCCTGGGAACCTTTGAGACTGGCGAGCTGGGTGAGATACTGCTCACCGCCCTGACCCCCGGCACCTATCTGGTGCAGGAAAAGTTTGTGGATGATGGACACGTGATCGACAGCACTCCCCAACAGGTAGAGCTTCGCGCCGGGGATGGGATCAAGCAGCTCGTCTTCTACAATGACAAGAAGCCCGGCATGAAGCTGGTCAAGGTGGATGCCAGCGACCCATCCAAGGTTATTCCCAACGCCAAGTTTGAGATCAAGTCTGTGGACGGCAGCTTCGGCCCGGAGGAATACATCACGGATGAACACGGCGAAATCGACCTGAGCAAGCTGCCGCTAGGCGCGTACGTGGTGACGGAAATCTCCTGCCCTGGCTATATCATCGATGAAGCCCAGCGGATCATCCAGCTGGATGGCAATGAGACGGCGAAATTCGTGTTCACCAACCACATAAAGCCGTCCCTGCGGCTCATCAAGAAAAGCTCGGATGGTTCGCCCCTGGGCGGCGTGCATTTCCGTATCGCCAAGATCGAGGACGGCACCCGCTATTTGGACCGTATCACCAACGAACAGGGCGAGATCCTGATCTTCGATCTGGAGCCTGGAGTTTACTCGGTCAAAGAAACCGCCACGACCTCCAATCACATCATCGACATTCGGGAGTACCATGTAGAGCTGTTCCCCGGCAAGACTTCCGAAATTGCCATCGAGAACCAGAAGCGGCCCAATCTCATCGTCTATAAGCACGATGCCGATACCGGCGAACCCATTCCCAACACGGTTTTCACTGTCCGGGCAGCGGACGGTCACAGCGTGGATGAGATCAAAACCGATGCTAACGGCAAAGCGGAGCTGAAAAACCTGCTGCCGGGTGTATACGAAATCTCTGAAAAATCTGTCCCCTCCCCCTGGCTGAAGGACGCTCCGGCGCAGCTGGTGACGCTGTATCCCAACCGGGATCACACGGTTTACTTCAAGAATCACAAGCGGCCCGTCATCGAGATCGTCAAGGAGAATGCCGTCACCTTCGAGCGGCAGGCCAACGTCCCCTTCCAGGTCTGGTACGCATCCAACAATACCAGTACCGGGGAACTCAACAATCTGGGAACATTCTACACCGACGAGAACGGGCGCATTGAGCTGAACGGGCCTGAGATGGGCGAGCTGGGCCTGCGGGACGGCTGGTTCCGGGTAAAGGAGCTGGAACCGCTGAAGGGCTTCGCCATCGCGGACCCCGACACCCAGGAGGCGTTTGTGGCTGCCGGACAGGGACATACCTTCGTGTTCCGGAACCGGCCTCTGAGCGCCATCTGCGTTTGGAAGTATGATTCTGTGAATCCCAATCTTGCCATCGAGGGCGCGGTCTTCCAGATCCGCTACCTCTCCGGCAATACCTCCGGTACGGGCGGGACGGTCATCGGCACCTTCCGCACTTCGGCCAACGGCTCCTTCACGGCAACCGGGCTCCAGAGGGGGACCTACATCATAGAGGAGCTGTCCAGTGACGGCAATCACGTCATTGACACGCCGCCCCAGACCGTGTACCTCTCCGGCGAGGACCAGGAGGTCATCCAGGTCTATTTCGGCAACAGCCCCAAGGGGAGCCTGCTGGTCAAAAAGGTTTCCGGCTCCAATAACGCCCCGCTGAGTGATGTGGAATTTTTCGTGACCACAGCGGATGGAACGGTGGTGGGAGACGCCAACGGCAAGTTCGTGACGGACGGATCTGGGACATTCCTGGTGGACAACGTTGACCCCAAAACGACACTGGTAATCAAGGAAACCAGGTCAAAACCAGGGTATTTGCTGGATGATACGCCCCAGACGGCGCAGATCAAGGCCGGTCAGACGGTAACGCTGGAGTTCCGCAACCAGCCCCTGGGGTCCCTGGTGATCCACAAGTACAGCAGTCTGGACCGCAAGACGCCCCTGGCCGGGGTACAGTTCAAAGTGACCTACGCCCCCGGCTGCGTGGTGGATGATGAAAACGGCAAGGTGTCCTCCAACGGCATCTATTACACCGGGCCGGACGGGACCATTACCATCAATGGCATCGTGGGGACGGTGGTCATCACCGAGCAGGCTACGATCCCCGGCTATACCATTGATCCCAACACCAGGAGCCAGACCATCGTTGTCAATCCTGACGATGTTCAGCACGCCTATTTTTACAATACCCCCAAAAATACGCTTATCATTGAAAAGTACATCGAGGAGGAGGGCAGCGAGAACAAGCCCCTGAAGGGCGTGACCTTCCTGGTCACGGACAGCAGCGGGGCCGTAGTCGGCAACAGCAACGGCGAGTACATCTCCGGCGAGGATGGCCGTGTGGTGATCCCCGGTCTGGAGCCTGGGTCCACCATCACCGCGCGGGAGGTCAAGGTCCCGGCCGGGGTGGTGCTGGATGGAACACCGAAAACCATCAAAATCAGCGATGACGGGGCGAATATCCTCCGCTTCTACAACAAGAAAACAGGATACCTTGTGATTCGGAAGCTGGACAAAATTTCTAAGCAGCCCCTGGCAAATGTGGAGTTTGAATTGACTTATGCGGACGGCAGCTTTGTGGATGACAACTTTGGGCATCTGTCCAGCAAGGGCCGGTTCAAGACCAGCGACGCCGGGGAGATTCGGGTGCCGGTGGTGGGAACTGTGGTCGCAAAGGAGCTGACCCCCTGTCCTGGGTACGTCATTGACGAATCCACCAGGATTCAGACCATCACAGTCAATCCGGCAGACACCCAGACGATCACGGTATACAACGAACCCCTCTGCACATTGACTATCTCGAAACGGGACGCAGTCAGCGGGAAACCTGTGCCCAACACGGAATTTACTTTGCGGGACGGCGATGAGAACCTCATTGGCCGCTACACCACTGGGGCCGATGGGACCGTGACAGTAACGGGCCTCATCCCCAATTCCACGGTCGTGGTTGTGGAAACCAGGGTGCCGTCCAACTATGTCCTCGATCCCACGCCCCGGACGATCATTGTCCGCAACGGCTCCGGCAACAGTGTTGTTACCGGAGGGAACGGGACCATTGGCGGAGGAGGCTCCTCCGGGAACGGCAATGGCAACCACATGGACGTGGAGAACATCCCCAAGACCACTCTGACCATTGAAAAGTACCTGGAAACCGAAACCGGAAACGTCCCCCTGAAGGGCGTCACCTTCCTCGTGACCGACAGCTCCGGGGCGGTCGTTGGCGGCAGCAACGGCGAATACATCACGGGGGAGGACGGACGTATCGTCATCCCCAATCTGGAACCGGGGATCACCATTACCGCAAAGGAACTCAAGGTCCCGGACGGCGTGGTGCTGGACGCCACCCCCAAGAGCATCGAGATCAAGGGCGGCGAAGGCGGGCAGACGCTCCGCTTTGTCAATAAGCCTACCGGGTATCTCGTCATCAAAAAACTGAACAAGCTCACTTCCGAGCCTTTGGCTGGGGTGGAGTTCAAATTGAGCTACGCATCCGGCGAGTTCGTGGATGACGCCTATGGGCATCTGTCCTCCCTGGGCCTCTACACAACCGATCTGAATGGAGAGATCCGGGTTCCGGTTGTGGGCACCATCGTAGTCGAGGAAACCAGGAGCTTGCCCGGATTCACCATTGACCCCGGAACAAAGCGGCAGGTGGTCACGGTAAATCCCGCAGATACGCAGACGCTTACCGTGTACAACGTCCCTGGCGTGAATCTGACCATCCAGAAGTATGTCGAGGGCGCTAAAAACGAGCCGTTGGAGGGTGTCACCTTCCTGGTGACCGATTCCAGCGGTATGCCTCTCGGCCCCAACAAGGGTGAGTATGTGACGGACCGGAATGGACAGATCCTGCTGACGGGCCTCACCCCCGGAACCACCGTTACCGCAAAAGAGATCCGGGTCCCAAGCGAGGAGTATGTTCTGGATGGAACGCCCCAGAGCATTCTCATTAAAGAAGGGACCGAGGGCCAGCAGCTCACCTTCTACAACAAGAGGGCAGGTGGTCTGGAGCTGATCAAGGTCAACGAGGCGGACAAGACCCAGCGCATCCCCAACACAACCTTCGAAATCAGAAAGATGGACGGCGCTCTGGTGGACACCGTGACCACGGACAAACAGGGCCGCGCCCACCTGGATCTGGACGCAGGAGACTACTATGCCGTTGAGATCGAGGCGGCGGAGGGCTTCAAGATTGACAGCACGCCCCACTACTTCACCGTTCAGGACGGTAAAACAACCACGCTCACCGTCACCAACGCGCCCTTCTCCGGGGTAATCATTCATAAGGTGGACAGCGTTACCGGTGAGGGCATCTATGATGTAAAGTTCGCGCGCTTTGTTCCT
>CAJTUD010000058.1 GCA_910579725.1 uncultured Oscillospiraceae bacterium
AGAGAATCCGGCGCGCCAGCCTGTAGGCGCCGGAGCCGCCGCCGGGGTTGTGGTCCAGGGGGATTCCCTTGTTCAGACGGCGGTAGGTGCGGCTGATGCTCCAGGCGTCCCGGACCGTCCGGCACAGCCCCAGCAGCAGCAGAACGCCCGTCAGGAGAAACAGGGATGTGCCCGCCGCCCAGCAGGCGCGTATCTGGCCGCTGATCCGGCCGCCGCCCTGGGTGGACAGAAGCAGCAGCAGATTGAGGACGGAGAGCGCCGTCGTGGGAATCCAGCCCCATATGGCCCCCTGCTTCATTCGCTTCAGGGTTTCCGCCTGCTGGCGGGGATCGGCGTAGAATTCCGGCGCGCCGCTGCCTGCCGGGGTTCGGAAGATATGGAGCAGCCCGCTGCTGGCGGCGTACTCCCAGCCGCAGTCGGCAAACACCGCCACCTGCTCCTCCGGCAGCACCGATTGCTCCAGGAAGCCGGGGGCGAAGACCTCGATCCGGTACCGGGCCCCGCCGGGCTCCGCGGGGACGAATTTGCTCAGGCTGTGTCCCCGCTTCACCAGCCGCCAGCCCCTGGCCTCCATATCGCTGTAGAATTTCTCATTTTCCCCCAGCTCGTAGTCGCTGGGATGGAATCTGTACTTATGCTTCATGGTCCTCCTCCTCCAGCAGCGCCCCGTCCCGCACCAGATTCTTCAGCCGCCGGTACTCCGCCAGAAGGGCGGCCCGGCCTGCCGGGGTGATGGCGTAGTTTTTCCTCCGGCCCTCCTCGCCGGTGAAGGTGATCAGGCCCTCCCGGGTCATCCGGCTGAGTACGCCGTAAAGCGTGCCGGGCCCCATTTCCAGCCTTCCGCCGGAGAGCTCCCGGATGCGCTGCATCATGCCGTAGCCGTGTCCGGGCTTCAGAAGGGCGAGAAGGATGTAATAGGCGGCTTCTGTCATCGGCGGCATGGCTCTCTCCCCTCCTTTTTCCCTCTTCTCAGGTGTGCCGGCTATAGTATGCTTTCCGCTATATCGGATAACATAATAGTAGCACAGCGCAGAGCGGCTGTCAAGAGGGGCGGCCGCCCGGCCTTTTCGCCAGGGCGGGAGGGAACCCCTTTTCATTTCGGCGGGAATGCGGTATACTGGACCATATGCCAACGGAAAAAGGAGGACGCCCCATGGCCCGCATCCTGATCATAGAAGACGACACCGACATCAACAACTCCACTGCCGCCTATCTGCGCCGGCAGGGCTGCGTCTGCGCCCAGGCCTTTTCAGGGACGGAGGGCCTCCTGCTCTGGCGGCAGGGCGGCTTTGACCTGCTGCTGGTGGATTTGATGCTGCCGGGGCTCTCCGGCAGCGAGCTCATTGCGGAAGTCCGCAAAACCAGCCGGGTGCCGGCCATCGTGCTCTCGGCCAGAACGGAGCTGTCCGGCAAGGTGGAGCTGCTGGGCTCCGGCGCGGACGACTATATGACCAAGCCCTGCCAGCTGGAGGAGCTGTGGGCCCGCATCCAGGTCCAGCTGCGCCACGCCCGCGCCGGTTCTTTTGGGGAGCCTCTGCGGTTCCGGGAGTGGACGCTGGACCCGGAGGGGATGACCCTGACGGCGGCGGGCCGGCCGGTGAACCTGACCGCCCACGAGTTCAGAATCGTGGAGCTGCTGGCGGGCAGTCCCAGGCGGGTATTCACCCGGCAGCAGATTTACGAGGCGGTCTGGCAGGAGGCGTACGCCGTGGAGGACAAGACCATCACCGTTCACATCAGCAATATCCGCGCCAAGCTGCGGCCCAGCGGTACAGACGGATATATCCAGACGGTGTGGGGCATCGGCTTTAAGCTGGCGGAGTAAGCGGCCGTATTCCCAGGCGCCGCGCGCCGTCCGGGGAGGGGCTTTCAAACTTTACACTTTCTTTATCCTTTCTTTGCGATGTTTGGGCACTCGTCTGTCAGACTGATTCCGCAAACAAAAAAGGAGGCTTTTGTATGGCGGTAATACAGACAACCGGCCTGTCCAAACGCTACAAGGACAAATGGGCGGTGGACCACCTGGACCTGCGGGTGGAGCAGGGAGACATCTACGGCTTCATCGGCCAGAACGGCGCGGGCAAGTCCACCACGCTGAAGCTGCTGTGCGGTCTGGCCCGGCCCACCCAGGGGGAAGCGCGGATTTTTGACCGGCCCATCCGGGACGCGGCGGTTCGCCGCCGGGTGGGGGCGCTCATTGAGCAGCCGGGGCTGTACCCGGATTTGAGCGGGCGGGAAAATCTTCTTCTGTACGCCGCGCTGCTGGGAGTGGACAGTCCCCGGCGGCAGGTGGATGAGATTTTGGACACTGTGGGCCTGCCCACGGCGGAAAAAAAGCCGGTGAAGCACTACTCCATGGGAATGAAGCAGCGGCTGGGGGTGGGCCTGGCCCTGCTGGGCGGGCCGGACCTGCTGCTGCTGGACGAACCCATCAACGGGCTGGACCCGGAGGGCATCCGGGAAATGCGGGAGCTGCTGCTGCGGCTGAACCGGGAGCAGGGACTGACCATTCTGGTCAGCTCCCACATTCTCGGGGAGCTGAGCAAGATTGCCACCCGCTACGGCATCCTTCAGCAGGGGCGCATGGCGGAGCAGATCACCGCCGGAGAGCTGGAGCAGAAGTGCGCCGATTACCTGCGCCTGCGGGCGGACCAGCCGCAGAAGGCGGCGGCGCTGCTGGAGCGGGAGCTCCGGCTGACCCGCTGGGAAATGCGCCCCGAGGGGGAGCTGCGGATTTATGAAGCCGTGGACGGGAGGACCGTGGGCCAGCTTCTGAGCCGGGCGGGTATCGCGGTGGAGGAGATGAGCCTGCACCGGCAGGACCTGGAGGGCTATTTTCTGGAGCGTATGGGGGGAGAGAAGCATGTTTAATCTGGTAAAAATGGATATCCGGCGGCTGTTCCGGAGCCGGAATTTCTATATCATGCTGGCCGTGACGGCGGGACTGATCGTGATGCTGGTCTGTCTGGTGGCCACGGTGGCCGACCCGGGAACCATAGACGCCATGCAGGCGCAGGGGGCGGAGATCACCGAGGAGGACCTGGGACTGAGCCAGCAGATTCAAAGCATGACCATGCTGGACTTCGTCCACGAGTGCCTGAGCAGCGGGTTTCTGCTGATCATAACCGGCATTGGCATGTCCGTTCAGGTCAGCGGCGATTTTTCCAGCGGGTATATCAGGAACATCTGCTTCGCCAGACCCTGCCGCTGGGATTACGTGTTCTCTAAAATACTGCTGGCAGGGGTTTACAGCGGACTCATCACCATCACGGGCATACTGTTCGCGATGGCTGCTCCCGCGCTCTTCGGGCTGCACCCGGCGGCCAGTCCCGTTCTCAGCCTGCTGCGGTACGCCTTCTGGCGGTGGCTGCCCAGCTGGGCTGTGGGGCTGATGGCGCTGTCGCTGGCGGCGCTGACCCGCAGCTCCGTTCTGGGCATCACCCTGTCAGTGCTGTCCGGCGGCGGCGTGACCGCCGAGCTGGCCGCCCTGGTCTGCCGGAGCCTGCACTGGCCCGCGCTGGAGCGGTATCTGCTGGGCTTCCTGGCCCGTTCCCAGAGCGAGCCCCTGCCGGGGGCGCAGCAGATGACCATGATCCTGGGCTGCTCCATCGGATGGGCCGCCGTTTACACAATCGGGAGCCTGCTGAGTATGGAGACGCGGGACATTTGAGCGCTCCCCGCGCCATGAAACAGGTCCAAGGAGGAACCGCTATGCTGCTGCTGACCCTTGCCGCCCTTGCTTTTGCCTTGTTCCGGCTGCTGGCCTGCCGCAATCAGATGCTGGAGATGGCGCGGATGCTGGAGGAGACCCCGGCGGAGAGCAATCTGCGCCTGACGGTGCGGATGTCCGGCGGGGCGCCCCGGCGGCTGTGCCGGGCGGTGAACGCGCGGCTGGAAGCGGGGCGGCGGCTCCATCTGGAGGCGCTGCGGAGAGAGCGGGAGCTGAAATACACCATGGCCTGCATTTCCCACGACATCCGCACCCCCCTGGCCGGGGCGATGGGGTATTTGCAGCTGCTGGAGGGGGAGCCGGAGCGGCAGGAGGAGTATCTGCGCATTGTGGAAAAGCGGCTGGGAGAACTGGAGGAGCTGCTGGAGGAGCTGTTCCTCTACACCCGCCTGCGCAGCGGCGCGTTTCCCATGGAGTGCGGGAAAACGGCGGCCCTTCCGCCGTTATGGGAGGCTCTGGCGGAGTTTTACCCGCAGCTGAACGCGGCGGGTATCCGGCCGGAGCTGCAATTTGACCGGGAGGACATGGAGGTTTGGGCCAGTCCGGAGGCGCTGCGGCGGGCGTACCGGAATCTGATCGCCAACGCCCTGCGCCACGGCGGCGGGGGACTGACCGTGTCCGGCGGGGAGGGGACGGTCTGCTTTTCCAACGCGCTGCTTCCCGGCGCGAGGCCGGACCCGGAGCGCCTGTTTGACCGGTTTTATCAGAGCGGCTCCCCCCGGGAGCCCGGCGGAGCCGGTCTGGGGCTTTCCATTGTGCGGGAGCTGATGGAGCAGATGGGCGGGCAGGTATCCGCCCGGGTGGAGGACGGCAGGCTGCAAATCACACTGGCGTTTTCGGAGGCCGGGCAGGCCGGTTTTGTTCCCTAGCCTCCGCGCCCTGGAGAAAAAAACCGTCCCCGGAGGCAGCCGCCTCCGGGGACAAACAATAGACGCCCGGCGTCTTTATGAACAAATCAGTCGATCAGGCTCTTGCCGTCCATCTCAGGCGGACAGGCCAGGCCCATGATATCCAGAATCGTGGGAGCGATATCCGCCAGGCGGCCGGGGTGAAGCTTGGCGTCGGCTCCCACCAGGATGAAGGGCACCAGATTGGTGGTGTGGGCGGTCATGGGAGAACCGTCGGTCTTGCGCATCTCCTCGGCGTTGCCGTGGTCGGCGGTGATCATGGCGATGCCGCCCATGGCTCTGGTGGCGTCCACCACCCGGCCCACGCAGGCGTCCACGGTCTCCACCGCCCGCACAGCCGCGTCATACACGCCGGTGTGGCCCACCATGTCGCAGTTGGCAAAGTTGAGAATGATCACATCGTAATTCCCGGACTCAATGCGCTCCACGCACTTGTCCGTCACCTCCAGGGCGCTCATCTCCGGCTGGAGGTCATAGGTGGCCACCTTGGGGGAGGCCACCAGCACGCGGTCCTCTCCGGGGAACACCGCCTCGCTGCCGCCGTTGAAGAAGAAGGTCACGTGGGCGTACTTCTCCGTCTCGGCAATCCGCAGCTGCGTCATGCCCATCTTGCTGAGATACTCGCCCAGGCCGTTGGCCACCAGATTCCGGGGGAAGGCCACCAGAACGTTGGGCATGGTGGCGTCGTACTCGGTGGTGCAGACATATGTCAGAGGGAAAATTTCCCGGTTGAAGCCGTCAAAATCCGGGTCCACAAACACGCGGGTGATCTCCCGGGCCCGGTCGGGACGGAAATTGAAGAAAATGATGCTGTCGTTGTCGCTGATCATGCCGTCGCTGTCGCAGACCACGGGCTCCACAAACTCGTCGGTGACGTTGTTGGCGTAGCTCTTGGCAACCGCGTCCACAGGGTCGGAATTCTGAACGCCCCGGCCGTAGACCATGGCGTCATAGGCCAGCTCCACCCGGTCCCAGCGCTTGTCGCGGTCCATGGCGTAGTAGCGGCCCATGACGGTGGCAATCCGGCCCACGCCGGTTTCCCTGCACTTTTCCACCGTCTCGGCCACAAAGTCCCTGCCGCTGGTGGGGGAGACGTCCCGCCCGTCCAGGAAGGCATGAATATACACCTTCTCCAGCCCTCTCTGCTTCGCCATTTTCAGCAGGGCCCACAGGTGGGTGTTGTGGGAGTGAACGCCGCCGTCGCTGAGCAGGCCGTAAAGATGCAGGGAGCTGCCGTTCTGAAGGCAGGCGTCCATGGCGGCGCAGTAGGCGGGATTCTCAAAAAAGCTGCCGTCCTCAATGGACCGGGTAATCCTGGGCAGATCCTGATACACCACACGGCCGCCTCCGATGTTGGTGTGGCCCACCTCGCTGTTGCCCATCTGTCCGTCCGGAAGGCCCACGTCCAGTCCGGAGGCGGAGAGCGTGGTGTGCTCGCATCCGGCAAACAGCTTGTCCAGGACCGGGGTTTTCGCGTGGACGACGGCGTTTCCGTCAGAATCGTTTCGCAGGCCGAAACCGTCCATAATAATCAGAGTAGTGGGTGTTTTGTTCATATTAACCTCGATTTCTCAATCTTTTAGGGAACATAGGACATCCCCGCACCGTGTGCGAGACGGTACCCGCCCTGTCGGACGGGTACCGCGCGGCATGTGGCGATTATTCCTGATTGGACGCGTTGATGATGTCCACAAACTGATCGGGCTTCAGGGCAGCGCCGCCGATGAGGCCGCCGTCCACATCCGGCTGGGCCAGCAGCTCCGCGGCGTTCTTGGGATTCATGGAACCGCCGTACTGAATGGTGATGGACCGGGCCACCCGGGCGCCGTACAGGTTGCGGATGGTGGCGCGGATGGCGGTGCAGACCTCGGCGGCCTGCTCGGCGGTGGCGGTTTTGCCGGTGCCGATGGCCCAGATGGGCTCATAGGCGATCACGCACTTGCGCACCTTCTCGGGGGCCACGCCGGACAGGGCGCTCTTGACCTGAAGGGCGATGAGCTCCATGGTCACGCCCATCTCCCGCTGCTCCAGGCTCTCGCCCACGCAGATGATGGGATGCAGGCCGGCCTCCAGGGCGGCGTGGACCTTCTTGTTGACGGTGACGTCCGTCTCGCCGAAGTACTGGCGGCGCTCGGAGTGGCCGATGATGACGTACTTCACGCCGAGATCCTTGAGCATGTCGGCGGACACCTCTCCGGTATACGCTCCGCTGGGCTCAAAGTACAGGTTCTCCGCGCCCACGGCCACCCGCATATCCTTGAAGGCCTTCAAGGCGGCGGGGATATTGACGAAGGGGACGCACACCACCACCTCGCACCACTTGGCGCGGGGCAGAATGGGCTTGAGCTCTTCGGCAAACTTCTTCGTTTCGGTGGCGGTTTTGTTCATCTTCCAGTTGCCGGCGATAATGGTTTTGCGGTATCTACGGTTCATGACGATTTTTCTCCTGTTACAATATATATTATAGTAGGCTAATAAAAATGAATCGTTTTTCCTCTGCGCGTTAGCCCGCTGAACGTATCATGTGCTGGGGTGTTTTTTTCAGGCTTCGCTCTCTGGAACGCGCCTTTTCCTCATCCGGCAGGCAGGCCGGGCCGGGCTCCGGCAGGGCCCGCGGAGCCGCCCGCCCGGAGGGATCATTTATCCAGCAGGCAGGCCACGCCGGGCAGCTCCTTGCCCTCCATGAACTCCAGGGAAGCGCCGCCGCCGGTGGAGATGTGGGTCATCTTGTCGGCATAGCCCAGCTGCTGCACCGCCGCCGCGCTGTCGCCGCCGCCGATGATGGTGATGGCGGAGGTCTGGCTGAGGGCCTCGGCCACGGCCTTGGTTCCCACGGCGAACTTCTCGAACTCAAACACGCCCATGGGACCGTTCCAGATAACGGTGCCGGCGTCCTTCACGGCGGCGCAGTACAGCCTGACGGTTTCAGGACCGATGTCCAGGCCCTGCCAGCCGTCGGGAATCTCGCCGTTTTTGACGACCTTGCTGTTGGCGTTGGCGTCGAAGCTGTCGGCAATGACGGTGTCCACAGGCAGGAGCAGCTTCACGCCCTTCTCCCTGGCCTTGGCGGTCATCTCGTTGCAGTAGTCCAGCCAGTCGCTCTCCAGCAGGCTCTCGCCCACGCTGCCGCCCTGGGCCTTGGCGAAGGTGTAGGCCATGCCGCCGCCGATGATGATCATGTCGGCGATGTCCAGCAGGTGGTTGATGACGCCGATCTTGGAGGACACCTTGCTGCCGCCCAGAATGGCCACCAGGGGCCGCTTGGGGTCGGCCAGCGCGCCGCCCATGATCTCCAGCTCCTTTTCAATCAGGAATCCGGACACGGCGGGCAGGTAGGCCGCCACGCCGGCGGTGGAGGCGTGGGCCCGGTGCACCGCGCCGAAGGCGTCGGACACGTAGACGTCCGCCATGGCCGCCATGGCCTTGGCCAGCTCGGGGTCGTTTTTGGTCTCGCCCTTCTCAAAGCGAGTGTTCTCCAGCAGGAGAATCTCGCCGGGCTTCAGGGCGGCGGCCTTGGCCTGGGCGTCGGGGCCCACCACGTCGGCGGCCATGACCACGTCCCTGCCGGCCAGCTCGCTCAGGCGCGCGGCCACGGGCTTGAGACTGAACTTCTCCTCGGGACCGTTCTTGGGCTTGCCCAGGTGGGAGCAGGCGATCACCGCCGCGCCCTGGTCCAGCAGGTACTGGATGGTGG
The DNA here is from genome assembly GCA_910579725.1 of uncultured Oscillospiraceae bacterium. Taxonomy (GTDB): domain Bacteria; phylum Bacillota; class Clostridia; order Oscillospirales; family Oscillospiraceae; genus Pelethomonas. The sequence goes on from CAJTUD010000058.1 coordinate 8,333, forward strand.
GCAGGGCGGCGCGGATGCGCTTATCGTCCGTGATGGCTCCGGTGGCCTTGTCCTGGGGCACGTTGAAGTCGCAGCGGAGCAAAACCTTCTTCCCCGCGACATCCACGTCCTTGACGTTTTTTTTGTTGTAGCTCATGTGTTGCATTAGCTCCTTTCAAACAATATGATGAAATGGTTTGATTGGCAGATTCAAGAAGTGGACCGCGCCATCTCTCCCGTTCCCAGCAGGCCGGGAAATCCGTTCTGCCGGAGAGCCTCATAGATGAGAATGGCGGCGCTGTTGGCAAGGTTGAGGCTTCTGGCCTCGCCGGCCATGGGGATGCGGACGCACCTGTGCCGGTATTGTTCCCGGAAATCCGGCGGCAGCCCCGCCGTTTCCTTCCCGAAAAACAGCCAGCAGTCCGGCGAAAACCGGGCCTGGGAGTAATCCCGGGGCGCTTTGGTGGTGGCCAGCCACAGATCCGCCGCCGCCTGGGGATAGGCGGCAAAAAGGCGCTCGAGAGAGGGATGCACCGTCACCTCCACCAGCGGCCAGTAGTCCAGCCCCGCCCGCTTCACCGCGCGGTCGCTGACGTCGAACCCCAGAGGCTCCACCAGGTGCAGCCGGCTGCCGGTGGCGGCGCAGGTCCGGGCAATATTGCCGCAGTTGGGCGGAATTTCCGGTTCTACCAGAACGATATGCAGCATTTCCCCGCCCTCCCTGTCAGGCGCTTCTTGTCCGTCTGATTTTTGACAGAGCTATTGTAAAACAAATCCCGTCTAAATTCAAGCATAATCCAAGAATTTATTTCAGAAATTTTACAAAACTGCCTGTCACTTCCATTCCATCTGCGAAACTGCACAATTTCCCTCCCATAAACCTCAAAACCTTGTGCAAATAGACCTCTTCCTCCCTCTTTTCCCATCTTTCCCGGTCAGGGAGTGGAAAATTTCCACAGGCGGGAAAATTTCACTTGCATAAATGCACGCATCTGGTATAATAGAGGCATCAAATTGAAAGGGGCGCGTTCCAATGGAGAGCAAGAAATGTATTGCCGTCTTTCTGACGGAGGACACCGCAAAGACCTATAACGGAAAACCCCTGATGCTGCAGGACGCGCTGTTTTGCCCTATTTTGAATTGGTGTATGCGGGCATGGCTGAAAAAAGGCGTCCGGCGTTTTTTTGTTGTCTGCCGGAGCGAGGATCTGGAGGACGCGGCCGCCTGCTTCCCGGAGGGCGCGGCCGCCGTGGCCGGCACCGAGGAGGACTACCAGCGGGATATTGCCGAGTTTGCCCGGGGCTGCTGGGTGGAGGAGATTCATGAGGCCATGCTGCCGGTGGGCAGCATGATGCTCACCTTCCACTCCGTGGGGGAGCTGGTTCAGCTTCAGCGGGCGGTGAAGGAGAAAATCGCCACCTTTCATCAGAGCACCGGCGTGAAGGTAATGGATATCGACAGCACCTATATCGATCCCCGTGTGACCATCGGTCCGGGAACCGTTCTGCTGCCGGGCACCATCCTGCGGGGCAGCACCGTGATCGGAGAAAACTGCGAAATCGGCCCTAACGCCATGATTACCGACTGTGAAATCGGCGAGGGCTGCGTGGTCAACGCCTCCCAGGTCAATGAGAGCATTCTGGGCCGGGACGTGCACGTAGGTCCCTTCGCCCACGTCCGCCCCCACTGCCAGGTGGGCGACGGGTGCAAGGTGGGCGCTTTCGTGGAGATCAAAAACGCCGTCTTCGGCCCCGGCACCAAGATGAGCCACCTTACTTACGTGGGAGACGCCGACGTGGGCAGCGGGGTGAACTTCGGCTGCGGCACCATCACCTCCAACTACGACGGCTTCCGGAAGCACCGCACCGTGATCCGCGACGGCGCGTTCATCGGCTGCAACACCAATCTGGTTCCCCCGGTGACTGTGGGCGAGGGCGCGTATATCGCTGCCGGCACCACCATTACCAGGGATGTGGAGCCCGACGCGCTGGCCATCGCCCGCCCGCGTCAGGAGAACAAGCCCGGCTGGGCCAAAGCCAAACGCGAGCTGTACCAGAAAAAATAAGGACCTGTATTCATGCCCGTTTTTCCTGTCTGTACCAAAACGATGATTATGATGAAAAGAGGATGTTGGAAATGATTTCTCACGGAAAAGACATGAAGGTTTTCAGCGGCAATGCCAACAAGGGCCTGGCCAGGGACGTGTGCCGTCTGATCGGCATCCAACTGGGCAACTCGGAGATCAGCCATTTCGCGGACGGTGAGGTCTGCGCCTCCATCTATGAGTCTGTCCGGGGCTCCGACGTGTTTCTCATCCAGTCCACCAGCAGCCCGGTGAACGACCATCTCATGGAGCTGCTGGTCATGATCGACGCCATGAAGCGCGCCTCCGCGGGCCGGGTCACCGCGGTGATTCCCTACTTCGGCTACGCCCGTCAGGACCGCAAGGCCAAGGCCCGGGACCCCATTTCCGCCAAGCTGGTGGCCAACATGCTCACCGCCGCCGGGGCGGACCGGGTGCTGACCATGGATCTGCACGCCGCGCAGATTCAGGGATTTTTTGACATCCCCGTGGATAACCTCTACGGCAACCCGGTCTTTGTGGACTATTATGCCAAGAAATTCGGGGAGAAATGCGAGGAAATGATCGTCGTTTCTCCGGACGTGGGTTCCGTGTCCCGGGCCCGGGCCTTCGCCCAGAAGCTCCACATGAATCTGGCCATCGTGGACAAGCGCCGCCAGAAGGCCAACCAGTGCGAGGTGATGAACGTCATCGGCGACGTGGAGGGCAAGGACTGTATCCTCTTTGACGACATGGTGGACACCGCCGGAAGCCTGTGCAACGCCGCCAAGGCCATTGTGGAGGTGGGCGGCGCCCGCAACGTGTACGCCTGCGCGTCCCACGGCGTGCTGTCCGGCCCCGCCATCGAGCGCATCAACGGCAGCGTCATCAAGGAACTGGCGTTCCTGGACACCATCGCGCCCATCGACGCCGCTCTTTCCGGCAAAATCAAGTATCTGACGGTGGCGCCCATGTTCGCGGAGGCCATCGAGCGGATTTATCAGGAGATTTCCGTTTCCAAGCTCTGGATCTGAGCTCTTCCTGCGCCGGGCGGCCCCTTTGGGGGAGGACCCGGCGGATTCTCCCAATCAGAGCGCCCTCCCCAGGCGGCGCGGAAAGGACCCGATGCATACCTCAAATTACCAATGGCTTCTGGTCTGCCTGGGCAACCCGGGCAGGGACTATGAAAACACCCGCCACAACATCGGCTTCATGGCCGCCGACGAGCTGGCCCGCCGGGAGGGCGTGAAAATCAACAAGCTCCGTTACCGGGCGCTGACCGGAGAGATTCGGGCGGGGGGAGAGCGGGTGCTGGTGCTCAAGCCTCAGACGTATATGAATCTGAGCGGGGAGGCGGTGAAGCTGGCGGGAGGATTCTATAAAATTCCTCCCGGCCGCGTGCTGGTGGTCTCCGACGATGTGGCGCTGCCTCTGGGCAAGCTGCGCATCCGCGCCGGAGGCAGCGCCGGAGGTCATAACGGGCTGAAGAATATCATTGCCCATCTGGGGACGGATCAGTTTCCCCGGATTCGGGTGGGCGTGGGCGCTCCCGCCCATCCGGAGCACGAGATGATCGACTGGGTGATCGGGCGCTTTACCTCCCAGGAGAAGAAAATCGTGGACGAGGCTGTGGGCCGCGCCGTGGAGGCCGCGCTGTGCGTGATGGAAAAAGGCGTGGCGGAGGCGCAGAATCAGTACAATTGAAAAGGAAGACGCCGCGGCATAGCCGCGGCGTTTTCCTATGCGGGCGGGGTTCACAGCAGCCATGCCATCAGTCCGGCCGCCGCAGCGGCCAGCCCCGCCAGCCAGTACCAGAGGGGAACCCGCTTCCAGATAGGGCGTCTGACGGTCTGGGAGGCGGCGCAGCTGCGGGCAATGCGGCACGCCTCCCCCAGAACCTGCTGGGAAGTGACGCCTTCCTGGGAGAAAGCGTCGTTCTTTACGATAAAAATGGCCTGCTCAAACAGCTTCGGGTCGGGTGAATCCACCACGATCACACGGCGGGATGTTCCTTTCACCAAGGGGCGGCACTCCTCTCTTCTCGTCAGAGTTTGTTGGGTGTCCCGCCGCGCTTCTGCCGGCGGCGGGCATACCCCCCTCGCCGGACGACACGGGCCGGGATAACCTGCATTCACAGCCGATGAACGCCGTCCGGAACGGTCTCTGGCGATGCATACAGGTTCTTATTTCCAGTGTTTCCCGGGAGAGAGAAAAATATACTCCCCATGGGGCCGCGTTTTTGCTTTACCGGAATTGTATGATGTTGTACACACATATCAGGACAATTGCCGCCATCAGCCCGATGAACAGCCGCTCCACCATGCGCGCCTGGATGCGCCGGTTGATTTTCCGCCCCGTGACGCCCCCCAGAAGGCCCCCCAGGACCATCAGAAGCAGCACCGCCGGATTGACCTCCGGTACGGTCCGGGTGAACAGCGTCATCAGAAAGCTGGTCAGCTGGGAAAACAGGATAATATACAGAGAGTTCTGGGCCGCCGTCTTGGTATCCATGGAGAAGAAGTAGTAGAGGACCACCAGATTGATGGGCCCGCCCCCGACCCCCAGGAAGGAGGAGAAAATGCCCAGCAGGAAGCCTATTGCGGCGCACAGCAGGGCATTGGTCAGGCGCAGGGTGTGAATCTTTTCTTTTTTAATAGTGTAGAGCATGGTCCCCAGCGTCATCAGCAGCAGGCAGACCGCCTGCACCGCCCCCACCTGATTGGTGCCGGCAAACAGGGCGGAGAGGGATTGAAAAAGCGATTTCCCCGCGACGCCGCCGATGGCGGCCCCCACCGCAAGAGGGGTTCCCGTCCTGATATCCACCAGGGAGTCTCCGCTGATCCGGCCCTTGACGACAGAGTAGCAGGACATGGTCAGCACAGTGCAGCCGGATAAAAAGCTGATGGCGGAAACGCTCATCACCCCGAAGGTGTCCAGAAGCGGCTTGATCAGCACGCCTCCCCCGATTCCGCAGATCGCCCCGATGACCGACGCGGCGAAGCTGATTGCCGCGAACAGCATGTAAATCCCAGTATTTCCCATAACAGTATCCCTCCCGATTGTGTTCTGCGCAGCAGCGCACCGCCGTTAAGAACCTGCATTCACAGCCGCTGCACGCCGCCCTGTGCCGTTTTGGCCGCCATTTTCAAGTGCGCCGGCGATAAAAGCGCCGCTTCACGGGGGAATCTCCTTGTCCGGCGAGAAAAAGCCTCGTCCATCCGGCATCCCCCGGTTATGAATACAGGTTCTAAGATTTGCACTATGCGCGCTGCTTATCCCTTTTCTTCTACAGTATACCGCGAACCCCTCCTTTTGGCAAGAGGCGCGGTTTCTCCGGCAATCGTCAGAAAACGCAATTTCCGCCGCCGCCGGAAATCAGTTTTCTATATTCGTCCGGAAGTTCCCGAAAAATAACAATCATTTTGCATAAAGCTGCCAGCCCGGGTTTCTGTAAGATTGCACAAATTGACACTTGCTTTTTTGGCAGAATCAACTATAATCAGCTCAAGCTTTTGGGGGGGAGCCCCGGAAGCTTGTGAGGAAAAACGAGCAGCATCCTGAATGAGTGAGGTGATCACTATGACAAAAGACCTGACAAAGGGCCGTCCCATGCCCCAGATTCTCAGCTTCGGCATCCCGGTCCTGTTTGGGTACCTGTTCCAACAACTATACAATGTGGTGGATACCGCCATTGTGGGCAAGACCCTTGGAGGCGCGGCCCTGGCGGCGGTGGGCTCCACCGGGTCCGTCAATTTCCTGGTGGTGGGCTTCTGCTGCGGCGTGTGCGGCGGGTTTGCCATCCCGGTGGCCCGGCAGTTCGGCGCGGGAGACTACCATGAGCTGCGCCGGTACGTCACCGGCGGCGTGTGGCTGTCGGCGCTGATCGGTCTGGTCATGACTGTCTCCACGGCCATGATGTGCGACGGGATTCTTGCCGTGATGAATACGCCGGCGGATATTTACCAGCGTTCCTACGCCTATATCCAGACCATTTTCATCGGCCTGCCCGCCTACGTGCTCTACAACTACTGCGCCGGTGTTCTCCGTTCCCTGGGGGACAGCCGCACGCCGGTGATCTGGCTGATCGCGGCCTCCCTGGTGAATATTGTGCTGGACGTGGTCTTTATTCTCTCCCTGGGGCTGGATGTATTCGGCGCGGCTCTGGCCACCGTGTTGTCCCAGGCGCTGGCGGGGGCGGGATGCCTGATCCGCCTGATGCGGGGCTATCCTGAGATTCTGCGTATGGAGAAGAAGGACTGGTTCTGGAGCAAGGAGCGGATGGGAGAGCTGTGCCTGATGGGGCTGCCCATGGGCCTGCAATACTCCATCACCGCCATCGGCAGCGTCATGCTCCAGACGGCGGTCAACGGGCTGGGCACCGCCTATGTCACCGCCGTAACCGCCGCGAGCAAGGTTTCCATGTTCCTCTGCTGCCCCTTCGACGCCATGGGCTGCACCATGGCCACCTACGGCGGCCAGAATGTGGGCGCGGCCAAATGGGAGCGGCTTCACCAGGGGGTGAGAGCCTGCGTGACCCTGGGCGCGGCCTATTCCGCCGTCTCCCTGGCGCTGGTGCTGCTGTTTGGCAATCCGCTGCTGATGCTGTTTCTGGACGCGGGCAGCGCGGAGCTGATTCCCCTGGCCCGGCAGTATCTGCTGGTTCTGGCGGCCTTCTTCTTCCTGCTGGCGCTGGTGAACATTTTCCGTTTCCTGATCCAGGGGATGGGCTTCTCTCCGCTGGCCACGCTGGCCGGTGTGCTGGAGATGGCCGCCCGGGCGGGGCTGTCCTGTCTGGTGCCGGTGTTCGGCTTCCCGGTGGCCTGCTTCTCCTCGCCGGTTGCGTGGCTGATGGCAGACCTGTTCCTGGTGCCCGCGTACTTCTACTGCTACCGCAGGCTCAGTCAGCCCCAGTCCGCCAGACGGAAGCTGGCGGCGGCGGTACGCTGATACCGCCCCGGGCCGCAGACCCCTTTGAGAACCGACAGCGCCGCCGGCTGAAGCCAGCGGCGCTGTCTTCGGCCGTCCGGAAATGTTTGACACATTTTCCATCTTGCCAACGGAGCGCCGGCCGCGTATAATAGGAGTATCGGCAAGTACTGGGAAATGAGGTATCGCAAAATGTCACTGAAAAACAAGCTCACGGAGCTTTTGTTCGGTTCCAAACCGGAGGCGGCGAAAGAGGAGGAGAGCCTTCAGGAGCAGGGACATACGCCGGAAACCGTTTCGGAGCCTCCGTCCGGCGGCATCGCGGATCCGGCTGTGCTGGATCTGCCGGAGGAGCATCCGGTCTATCAGCTCTACAACCTCCGCCGGAAGGAAAAGGGCTATCTGTCCTTGCCCCGGATTTGTCTGGATGAGGACGGCGTTCTGCCGGAGGAGGTTGTGCAGCAGGAGAGGAACCGGCTGCGCACAGCTCTGCTCAGCATGTCCGCGGCCCGGCTGAAAGAGGTTCGGGGCAAGAAGAAAAAAGGAGGGAAGGCCGAAAAGAAAAAGGAGGAGGAGCCGGCGGAGAACCAGCCCCTGGTTTTTGACGCGCTGCCGCGGTTTTTTCTGTCCGCAGACAAGCTTTATGCCTGGGTCATCGTGTTTCCCCCGGTGGGAGAGGGCGCGGAGCTTTCCAGGGAAATACTCTATCAGGCCATGCTGGAGCAGGGAATCTCCTACGGCGTGGACTCCCAGCTGGCCAACCGGCTTCCCCGGGACAAGGACGTGTATTTCCACCTGTATCTCATCGCCAGGGGGAAGCCCGCCTTCAACGGCACTAACGGAAACATTGTGGACAGCTTCCCGCGGACGGTGACCCGGGTGCTGGAGGTCGACGAGTTCGACCGGGTGGACTATACCGCGCTGAACCTGATTCACAACGTGAAGCAGGGGGAGGAAATCTGCCGCCTCATCAAGCCCACCGAGGGCGAGCCGGGCCGAACGGTGCTGGATACCGAAATCCCCGCCAAGAGCGGCAAGTCCGTCCCCCTTCCCAAGGGACGGAACACCGAAATCAGCGAGGACGGCCTGCTGCTGGTGGCCTCCATCGCCGGGGACGTGGAGTTCACCGGCCACAGCTTCCAGGTCAAGCCCGTGTTGGATATTCCGGGCAACGTGGACTTCTCCACAGGGAACATCAATTTTTTAGGCGATGTGAACATTCGCGGCGACGTTCTCAGCGGCTTTACCGTCCGGGCCATGGGCAATATTCAGGTGGCCGGGGTGATAGAGGCCGGCAGCGTTGTGGAGGCCGGAGGCGACCTGATCGTGGTCAAGGGCATCCTGGGGGACGGAACCGCCATTATCCGCTCCCACAGAAGCCTCTTCTCCAAATACATAGAGAACTCCACCATTTACGTTCGCGAGAATTTGCAGACGGACTGCATTATCAACAGCCATATTTACAGCGACGGAGAAGTTCTGGTCCGCTCCGGCCGGGGGACCATCATCGGCGGCCGGGTGTGGGCCGCCAGCAAGGTCAGCGCAATCGCCGTGGGGGCGCGTTCGGAGTGCCGGACCTCCGTGGCTCTGGGCGGCCTGCCCTGTACAAACTTTGAGCGGGAAATTGTCCAGCGGGAGCTGAAAATTCTGGAAATGGAGCTGGAGAAGCTGGAGTGCCAGCTGGACAGCACCGGGAAAAACAGCCTTCTGGACAAAACCCGGGCAAAGCTGACGGTGGCCGAGTTGAAGCTCAAGCAGCTGGAGACGGAGCTGACGGACATCAAAATCGAAACAGAGGAGCAGAACCGGGGCCGCCTGGAGTGCGGCATCGCCTATCCCGGTACGGAAATCAGCTTCGGCGACGAGGTCCTCCGCCTGCGCAAAGAATACCGCCAGTGCGTGGCCACGCTGGTGCGGGGCGAGATCGTACTGACATAAATTTCCTGTCGTCCGACAGAAAGGAGACTCCTTGTGAATACTGCCATGCCGCAGGAGCGTCTGGCGGAAATCCTGGACCAGGTGATCCGCGAGATTACGCAGCAAGCGGCCGGAATCACGCTCCAACCCAGCCAGGAAGCGCTGGAGGGGGAGCTGTGCACCGTATACATCACCTTTGACAAGGGCTTTCACACCAGCCTGTCCATCTGCGCCGAGGCCCCCTTGTTCCTCCGGCTGGCCCAGAGCATGATGATGACGGAAGAAATCACGGATCAGGATGTGGAAGCCGTTGCGAAGGAATATTTCAATGTGCTCTGCGGACACATTGCCGCGCGGCTGTTTTCGGAGACCAAGGTGTCCCCCCGGTTCAGCGTCCCCGTCTTTTACCGGGGACGGTATGTGCCGGAGGAGCATTCCAAGCACATTGTTCTGACTTACTCCAGCGATAAAAACCGGCACGCGCAGATGATCCAGCACCTCCCTCTGGAGGAGGAGGCCGCTGTGCCAGAACATAGGGAAAGAGGAAACTGATTTATGAAAAAGCAACTGATGGTTGTGGATGATTCCCGCGTCATGGAGCTGCAAATCCGCAAGCTGCTGGAAGGCTCCGATTTCGAGGTGTCCGCTTACTGTGAAAACGGCGAGGAAGCCATCACCCGCTACGCGGAGCTCCGGCCGGATGTGGTGACGATGGACATCATCATGCCCGGCATCGATGGGCTGGAGGCGGCGCAGATCATTCTTCAGGAAAATCCGGAGGCGAAGATCATCATGATATCCTCTCTGGCTTACGACGATACCCTTCACGAGGCCAGGGCCATCGGTACAAAGGCATTTCTCTGCAAGCCCATTGACAGGGAAGGACTGCTCAAGGCGCTGGAAGCGGCAATGGCGTAGAACCGGAAGACGCCGTCTGGACGGGCAGTCAGCAGCTGTGAATGCAGGTTCTCAGAGCTTCCCGTCTCTCTGCGCAGGGTCCTGACGGAGAAGAATCCCCTCGCCAATTCACTCAGATGCGAAGCGGGCGGTCTGCCAAGGCAGACCGCCCGCTCAGACTGTCAAAAAAGCCCTCCGCAGGAGTTTGCCGCCCGCAGGCGGCAAAGAAATTCAATTGTTTTTCCCGCGGCGTGTACGTGGGAAAAACACTTTGCGCGGAGCGAGCGTCGAATTGTGCGCCACAGGCGCGCAGCCGAGGCGCAGAGCGAAGCGGTCCCCTCTCAAAAAAGCAGCGCAGCCACTTTTTTGACACGCAGAGACGCGCCGTGAGGCGCGTCTCGTTTTC
>CAJTUD010000059.1 GCA_910579725.1 uncultured Oscillospiraceae bacterium
GTGGACTACGGCGGCAACCTGGAGCTGTCCTTTGTGGACTTCTCCATGGACGAAAAGCCCAAGTACGACGTGGAGGAGTGCAAGGCCCGGGATGTGAACTACGCCGCGCCTCTGAAGGTGACGGTTCGCCTGCGCAACAAGAAGACCGATGTGATCAAGGAGCAGGAGATCTTCATGGGGGACTTCCCGCTGATGACCAAGTCCGGCACCTTCATCGTCAACGGCGCAGAGCGTGTTGTGGTTTCCCAGATCGTCCGTTCCCCCGGCATTTACTACGGCAAGGAGACCGACGTCAAGACTGATCTGCCCATTCTCAGCGCCCAGCTGATTCCCTACCGCGGTGCGTGGCTGGAGTATGAAACCGATGCCAACGAGCTGTTCTGGGTCCGAATCGACAAAAACCGCAAATTGCCCATCACCTGCCTTATCCGCGCGCTGGGACTGAAGGAAGACACAGAGATTCTGGATTACTTCGGAGATGACCCCACTGTCCGGGCCACGCTGGAGAAGGACGGCTGCAAGAGCTACGAGGAGGCTCTGCTGGAAATCTACCGCAAGCTGCGCCCCGGCGAGCCCCCCACGGTGGACTCCGCTGAGAGCCTGATTAACGGACTGTTTTTCGATCCCCGGCGGTATGATCTGAGCACCGTGGGCCGTTATAAATTTAACAAAAAACTGGCCCTGTGGGTCCGGGCCGCAGAGCGGACCCTGCGGGAGCCGGTGGTGCATCCCGCCACAGGAGAGCTGCTCCATGAGCCTGGCCATATTCTGACCCGCAATGAGCTGCGGGAGCTGGATGCCATCGGCGTCAACGAGGTCACGGTGGATGTGGACGGCCAGCCGCTGCGTATTTTCTCCAACCACATGTGCGATCTCAGCCGGTATGTGGATTTTGATCCCGTGACTGAGTGCGGCATCAAGGAGCGGGTGCGCTTCACAGTTTTGCAGGAGCTGCTCAATCAGTACGAGGGCGACGAGCTGAAATACGCCATTCGTTCCCATGTGGACGATCTGATTCCCAAGCACGTTATTGTGGACGACATCTTGGCCTCCATCAACTATATGAATGCCCTGGGTCGGGGCCTGACTGCCAAGGACGACATTGACCACCTGGGCAATCGCCGTCTTCGGTGTGTGGGCGAGTTGCTGCAGAATCAATTTCGCATTGGCTTTTCCCGCATGGAGCGGGTGATCCGGGAGCGGATGACCATTCAGGATCTGGATATCGTCACGCCTCAGAGCCTTATCAATATCCGCCCTGTGACCGCCGCCATCAAGGAGTTCTTCGGCTCCTCCCCCCTCAGTCAGTTCATGGATCAGACCAATCCTCTGGCGGAGCTGACCCACAAGCGCCGCCTGTCTGCTCTGGGTCCCGGCGGTCTTTCCAGAGAGCGGGCCAGCATGGACGTCCGGGATGTCCACTACAGCCACTATGGCCGCATGTGCCCCATCGAGACCCCCGAGGGTCCCAACATCGGCCTGATCAACTACCTGTCCACCTATGCCCGGATCAATGAGTACGGATTTATCGAGGCCCCCTTCCGCAAGGTGGATCATGCCACGGCCCGGGTGACGGATGAGATTGTCTATATGACCGCCGATGTGGAAGACCAGTATATTGTGGCCCAGGCGGCGGAGCCCACCGATGAAAACGGCTGCTTTGTCAACGAGCGTATCACCTGCCGCCACCGGGACGAGATCATCGGCGTGGAAAAGGAAAAAGTGGACTTTGTAGACATCAGTCCCCGGATGATGGTGTCTATCGCCTCCGCTATGATCCCCTTCCTGCCCAATGACGACGCCAACCGCGCCCTGATGGGCGCCAACATGCAGCGCCAGGCGGTGCCTCTGCTGCGGCCAGAGGCTCCCGTTATCGGCACCGGTATGGAGCATAAGATCTGCATGGACTCCGAGATCGTGGTTCTGGCTGAGGGCGACGGCGAGGTGACAAAGGTGGATGCTACCTCCATTTCCGTCAAGTACGATACCGGAGTGACCAGGGATTACAAACTGGTCAAGTTCCTCCGCTCCAACCATACCACCTGTATCAATCAGCGCCCTATTGTGTCCGTGGGCGAGCGGGTTCACGGCGGCGACCCCGCCAAAGGCATTTCCCCCTCTGTCTTGGCTGACGGCCCCGCCACCGAGCAGGGCGAGATCGCCTTGGGCCGGAACATCCTGGTGGGATTCATGACATGGGAGGGCTACAACTACGAGGACGCGGTGCTGCTCAATGAGCGCATGGTCCGGGAGGATGTGTACACCTCCATTCATATCGAGGAATACGAGATCGACTCCCGGGATACCAAGCTGGGGCCGGAGGAAATCACCCGTGATATTCCCAACGTGGGCGAGGAGGCTCTCCATGACCTGGATGAGCGGGGCATTATCCGCATCGGCGCGGAGGTCCGTTCCGGCGACATCCTGGTGGGCAAGGTGACGCCCAAGGGCGAAACCGATCTCACCGCCGAGGAGCGCCTGCTACGGGCTATTTTCGGTGAGAAGGCCCGGGAGGTCCGGGATACTTCCCTGAAGGTTCCCCACGGCGAAAGCGGCATCGTGGTGGACGCAAAGGTATTCACCCGGGAGGCCGGCGATGAGCTGGGGCCCGGCGTCAATCAGGTGGTCCGGGTCTATATCGCCCAGAAGCGTAAGGTCTCTGTAGGCGATAAGATGGCCGGCCGCCACGGCAACAAGGGTGTGGTTTCCCGGATTCTGCCCCAGGAGGATATGCCCTTCCTGCCCGACGGCACCCCGCTGGATATTGTGCTGAACCCCCTGGGCGTGCCTTCCCGTATGAACATCGGACAGGTGCTGGAGGTCCATCTGGGTTACGCTGCCAAGACCCTGGGCTGGAAGGTGGCCACCCCCATTTTCGACGGAGCCAACGAGCAGGATATTGCCGAAACCCTTCAGCTGGCCGGCTTGGACCCTGAGGGAAAGAGCTGGCTCTATGACGGACGGACCGGCGAGCGGTTTGACAACAAGGTAACGGTGGGCTATGTCTACTTCATGAAGCTCCACCATCTGGTGGACGACAAGATCCACGCCCGGTCCACCGGCCCCTACTCTCTTGTCACGCAGCAGCCTCTGGGCGGCAAGGCCCAGTTCGGCGGACAGCGGTTCGGAGAGATGGAAGTATGGGCCTTGGAGGCTTACGGTGCGTCCTATACTCTCCAGGAAATCCTTACCGTCAAATCCGACGACGTCACCGGCCGCGTCCACACCTACGAGTCCATCGTCAAGGGGCACAATGTGCCCAAGCCCGGCGTGCCCGAGTCCTTTAAGGTGCTGGTCAAGGAGCTCCAGGCTCTGTGCCTGGATATTCAGGTGCTCGATCAGGATGGAGCCGTCATTGAACTGAAGGATGATGACGACGAGATGACCACCTTCAACCTCTCCCGTATGGACCGGGATGACCGGGACGACCGGGAGGAGTACGTGGCGGACGATGCCGCCTTTGAGGAGTCCGGCTTCGGCATTGAGGATATTGACGAGGATGAGGACGACGACTTCGCCGCCGACGACGGCGAGGACGACGAAGATTTTTAACCGGGAGGAGTTGGATAAATGAGTTATGTGGAATTTGACGCCATCAAGATTGGCGTCGCCTCTCCGGAGATGATCCGTGAATGGTCCTACGGCGAGGTGAAAAAGCCGGAGACCATCAATTACCGCACATTGAAGCCCGAGCGGGACGGCCTGTATTGCGAGCGTATCTTCGGGCCCACCAAGGATTGGGAGTGCCACTGCGGCAAGTACAAGAAGATCCGTTACAAGGGCAAGATCTGTGACCGCTGCGGCGTGGAGGTCACCAAGAGCAAGGTCCGCCGGGAGCGTATGGGCCACATTGACTTGGCCACTCCCGTCAGCCATATTTGGTATTTCAAGGGCATTCCCTCTCGGATGGGCCTGCTGCTGGACATCAGCCCTCGGATTCTGGAGAAAGTGCTGTATTTTGCCAACTATATTGTCACCGACCCCGGCGAGACGCCTCTGATCCGGAACCAGATCCTCACAGAGAAGGAATACCGGGACATGCGTGAGAAGTATGAGGACGATTTCCAGGCCGGAATGGGCGCGGAGGCGGTGAAGAAGCTGCTTCAGGACATTGATCTGGACCAGCTCTCGGAGCAGTTGCACGCCGAGCTGAAAACTGCCTCCGGACAGAAAAAGGGCCGAATCGTCAAGCGCTTGGAGGTGGTGGACGCCTTCCGGCTGTCCGGCAACAAGCCGGAGTGGATGATTATCGACGTGCTGCCCGTCATTCCCCCGGAAATCCGGCCCATGGTTCAGCTGGACGGCGGCCGGTTCGCTACCAGCGACCTCAACGACCTCTACCGCCGGGTTATCAACCGCAACAACCGGCTCAAGAGGCTGATTCAGCTGAAGGCCCCTGATATTATTGTCCGAAACGAGAAGCGGATGCTTCAGGAGGCTGTGGACGCTCTGATTGACAACGGCCGGAGAGGCCGGGCCGTCACCGGGGCCAACAACCGGGCGCTGAAGTCTCTCTCTGATATGCTCAAGGGAAAGCAGGGCCGGTTCCGCCAGAACCTGCTGGGCAAGCGGGTGGACTACTCCGGCCGGTCCGTCATCGTGGTAGGCCCCGAGCTGAAGATCTACCAGTGCGGTCTGCCCAAGGAGATGGCGTTGGAGCTGTTCCGTCCCTTTATCATGAAAAAGCTGGTGGAAGACGGGGCCGCCAACAACATCAAGTCCGCAAAGAAGAAGGTGGACCGGGGCGAGCCGGAGGTCTGGGACGCGCTGGACGTGGTCATCAAGGACCATCCCGTCATGCTCAACCGCGCCCCTACCCTGCACCGCCTGGGCATTCAGGCTTTCGAGCCGGTTCTGGTGGAGGGCCGGGCCATCAAGCTCCACCCCCTGACCTGCACTGCTTTCAACGCCGACTTTGACGGCGACCAGATGGCCGTCCACGTGCCCCTGTCCGCCGAGGCCCAGGCCGAGGCGCGGCTGCTGATGCTGTCGGCCAACAATCTGCTGCGTCCTCAGGACGGCGGCCCCGTTACCGTTCCCTCGCAGGACATGGTGCTCGGTTCCTACTACCTCACTTACGTCAACGACAAGGAGCCCGGTGCAGGCAAAGTGTTTGTCAACGAGGACGAGGTTATGCTCGCTTACAATGATCACGTGGTGGGCATCCACGCGCCTATCCGGGTCCGGCGTAGCTTCACCTACAAGGATGTCAGCTATCAGAAGCTGGTGGACATCACGCCGGGGCGGATCATCTTCAACCAGAATATTCCCCAGGATCTGGGCTTTGTGGACCGGGATAATTCCACTCATGTCTGCGATTACGAGGTCAACATGACCTGTGGTAAAAAAGAGCTGGGCAAGATCGTGGACCGCACCATCCGGGAACACGGCTTTACCGTGGCCAGTGAGGTGCTGGACAATATCAAGTCCACCGGTTATAAGTACTCCACCCGCGGCGCCATCACCATTTCCATTTACGACATGTCCGTTCCCGCCAAGAAGTATGAGCTGATTCGGGAGACGGAGCAGCGGGTGGTGGATATTGAAAGCGAGTACAAGATGGGCTTTATGACCAACGACGAGCGCTACCGCGCAGTGGTCAGCGAGTGGGAGAAGACCACCGAGGACGTGACCGACGCTCTGCAAGGCAATCTTGATGAGCTGAATCCCATCTATATGATGGCGACTTCCGGTGCCCGCGGTTCCATGAAGCAGATCCGCCAGCTGGCGGGCATGCGCGGTCTGATGGCCAACACCGCCGGCCGGACCATCGAGATTCCCATCAAGTCCAACTTCCGTGAGGGGCTGAGCGTGCTGGAGTACTTCATCTCCTCCAGAGGTGCGCGAAAGGGCATGGCCGACACTGCTCTGCGTACTGCGGACTCTGGATATCTGACCCGCCGTCTGGTAGACGTTTCTCAGGAGGTCATTATCCGGGAGGAGGACTGCGGCGTAAGTGAGGGCATCTGGGTGGAGGAGATCAGCGAGAACGGTCAGGTCATCGAGAAATTTGCGGAGCGTCTCCGGGGCCGTTTCCCTGTCCGGGACATTGTGGATCCGGAAACCGGCGAAGTGCTCTGCCCCAGCGACCGGATGCTGGACGAGGACGATGCCAGGATGCTGGAGAACCGGGGCATCACCCGGGTGGAAATCCGTACGGTGCTGACCTGCCGGGCCAAGAGCGGCGTATGCGCCAAGTGCTACGGCATGAACCTGGCTTCCGGCAAGCCTGTGGGTACCGGCGAAGCCGTTGGCATCATTGCCGCCCAGTCCATCGGTGAGCCGGGCACACAGCTGACCATGCGTACCTTCCACACCGGCGGCGTGGCCGGCGGCGACATCACCCAGGGTCTTCCCCGTGTTGAGGAGCTTTTCGAGGCCCGCAAGCCAAAGAAAATGGCCACTCTGGCGGAGATCGGCGGCCGCCTGCGGTTCGAAGAGAGCCACAAGGGCTCTCTGCTGAACATCCACGTAGTGGCTGACGATGGCGAAACCAAGATGTACGCCGTACCACACACCGGTCTGCGGGTCAGTGACGGCGATCTGGTGGAAAAGGGTACGGCCCTTAACGACGGTGCGCTGAATCCCCACGACGTGCTGCGTACCCGAGGCGCTTCTGCTGTCCACAACTACCTGATCCAGGAGGTCCTGCGAGTGTACCGCCAGCAGGGCGTGGATATCAACGATAAGCATATTGAGGTCATTGTCCGACAGATGATGCGCAAATGCCGGGTAGAGGATGCCGGAGACACCGGCCTGCTCTCCGGTGCGATGGTGGATGTGCTGGAGCTGTACGAGGCCAACGAGCGGGTCCGCCAGCGCACCGCAGCCGGAGAGGTCCGGGAGGATGGTGAGCCCCTGCGGGAGGCGGAGGTGACGCAGCTGCTCATGGGCATCACCAAGGCGTCTTTGGCCACGGAGTCCTTCCTGTCCGCCGCCTCCTTCCAGGAGACCACCAAGGTTCTTACTGAGGCCGCCATCAAAGGTAAGGTGGACCATCTGGTAGGTCTGAAGGAGAACGTCATCATTGGAAAGCTGATTCCCGCCGGAGCCGGCATTGCCGCCTACCGGGAGATGGCCGAGGCAGTGGTTCCCGATCCGGAACCGCAGGAGGTTGTCTATCCGGAGCCGCCCTATGAAGAGCCTGCGGAAGAGGACATGAGCGGGGAGGAAAGCGAGCCCGTCCTTGCCGCTGCGGCGGAGGGAGAGGGAAGCTTTGATATGGAAGAAAGCGAAGAATAAAGGATTCCCACTATATAAAAGAAATCGGAAGCCGGCCCGGCTTCCGATTTCTTTTATAGTTGATGGAGGGATACAAAGGATACAGGCGAACTGCCGCCATCTCCAAAGCAATTTCAGGTGCGCACACGTCCAATTCCTTTGGGACTCTTTCAGGAAAACGTGCGGCAAAGCCGGTACAGGGTGGCGACGCCCATGCCGGTCGCGCCCTGGGGCTGGTAGGGCGGGCTCTGCTTCCAGGTATGGCTGGTTCCAGCGATGTCCAGGTGCATCCAGGGAATCTCTCCGGCAAAAGCGCCCAGGAACAGTCCTGCCGTAATGGCGCCGCAGCCGTCGCTGGAGTTGTACAAATCCGCTACGGGGCTTTCAATCAGCTTCTTATACTCCGGGTAATCCGGCATCCGCCAAAACTTCTCTCCGGTGTACTCTGCCGCAGCCTGAAGTCTGGCAAAGAATTCGTCGTCATTGGCCATCACCCCAGCGGCTGCACCGCCCAGCATCCGGCCGATTGCGCCGGTAAGCGTAGCGATATCCACCACCTTACAGGCGTTCTCCTTCTCAATTGCGTAGGTAATGGCATCCGCCAGAATCAGGCGACCCTCAGCGTCAGTGCTGCCGATCTCAATGGTCTTGCCGGACATGGAGCCAATGACGTCGTCGGGCAGGAAGCTGGCAGGCGTAATCCGGTTTTCCACAGCGGGAATCACCGCCGTCACATTCACTGCCGCCCGGTTCTCTGCCAGAGCCAGAATGGCCGCAGCCACGGAAGCGCCTCCTGCCATATCGCCCTTCATGCCCCGCATGCTGGTTTTCAGGCTGTAGCCGCCGGAATCAAAGCACACGCCTTTGCCTACCAGGGCAATGGGCGCGTCCCCCTCCTGGCCGCCGCGGTAGCGCAGCACGATAAGCCGGGGCGGGTTGGCAGAGCTGTCCCCCACGGCGTGGAAAGCCTCCATGCCCAGAGCCCGGGTTTCTTTTTCATCCAGCACCTGAACCTCCACAGGCAACTCTCCAACAGCTCCAGCCACAGCCTCGGCCAGCATGATGGGCGTCAGCTTGTTGCCGGGACGGTTGACCAGATCTCTGGCGAAGCAGATCCAGCGGTCCAGCGCGATGGTTTCCGCGAGGATCTCGCCGGTTCCCTCTGTACCGGTGAGGTAGAGCTGCGGATGATTCTCCTCGCTCTGCTCCTTCTTCCAATTCTCCTGCCGGTAGAGAGCCAGCTCGGAGCCCTGGACCAGGGCAGCCAGTCCCTCAGCCCCCAGGACCTTTACCACGGGGGCCGCATCCATCAGAACAGATCTGCCTCCCAGGCTCTTCACCTGGAGGACCGCTTTGGCGGCCGACCGACGCACTGCCTCCGTCTCCGGCTTTTCTCCCAAGCATACCAGCAGCTGTCTGGGCTTCTCTCCGGCTTCCAGCTTCCCCTCTTTGCCGTCCAGGCACAGGGTCAGCTTCCATTGAGTTTCTTCTCCGTTCCACAATTTAACCATGGCTCACTTTTTTCTCCTTTGTTGTATGATTCTCACGCGCATACCGCGCTTTATTGGACTTGGCTTTGCTCCTGCTCGTACATCTGCTGGTACGCCTCCTGCCGGCCATTTTCAAAGGCACGCCGGATGAGCTCCGTCACATGCCGGTCCCGCAGGCGGGCGGTGAGCAGAGGCGAGAACTGCCGTCCCTCTAGGGCGATGGCTCCCTGCACCGCCTCTTCAAAGGTCATCTCGATTCCCGTATAGGACTGTGCGGAGTGGGTGACATTTTCCAGCCAGTCCACCAGACTGATTACGTCCACCATCTGCCGTCCGGCGTATTCCAGACGGCGGTACTCCGGTGGGAAGCCGTGGGCGGAGCCGTCGTACCAGGCGTGGTGCCCCAGCGCCGCCGGCGCGAAACGCCGGGTGGAGGGCCGCTCCCGGAGCAGAAGCTCCCCGGCTGTCGTGTGCAGGCATGTCACCTCGTACTCCTCTTCCATCCACTGCCGGGCGGTACGGGAGTACAGCTCCAGAACGCTGACCTTTCCTACATCGTGGAGCAGTCCGCTCTGCATGGCGTTCTCCAGCACCTGCCGCCGCTTCTCCTCTGGATCCGTCAGCTGGCGGATATCGGGTTCATCGTCAAAAAAAGCGGGCTCCTCCTCCAGGATCAGGCCGCACAGCGCCTGGGCGGCAGTCCCCACCATCCAGGAGTGGAGATACACCTCCGGCATGAACCGGAGCATCATCCATTGGAGAAATGTTCCGAAGGGAACGCCGCTGCCGGTTTCCAGATACATATAGGAGAGATGGCGGAGGTAGAGGAGGACTTTCTCATCCTCCGATGCCGAGAAGGAGTCCGCGTAATCCATGGCTCGTCGGAACAGCGAGTTGATATAGGTCTCCCGGCCTGGAATTCTCTCCGGATATTGGATCAGATACTGACAGTAAAATGCCGGAAGAGACAAAATCCCGTACATCCCGTCCGGGGAGCGGTCAGCAGGATCCGCCGCGTCCAGCAGGGACTCCACCTTGACCAGCAGCCGGTCCAGATCCCATATACCGCAGTAGTATTCAATGGCGTAATACGGAAATGCCCAGCGCAGAGGCGGTGTCTCGTTCCGGGTTTCCTGTATCCGGCGCTGGTAAACGATGTAGGCGGATTCCATGATGCTGGCCATGTCCTCCGGTGTCATCACCTTCTCCTTGTTGTAGGAGATGCAGGTGGCCATCTGCTGATTGGTCATGTAAATGTAGCGATCCCAAGGCAGGCCCGGCGCCATTTGCTGGTAGGATGCGTCCTGCATGATCCGCAGCGTGTCACGAACCAGGCCGATTTTCTCTCCTGGGGATTTGAACAGTCCCAGGGACATATTGGCCCGGGAGCGCAGAATGTAGCCAAGAGTTTCCTCATCGCCGATCTCATCGCAGTATTTCAAATAGGCCGCCGCTTCGGCAAAGCACAGCCGCATCTGGCTGACATACCGCTCGATTGTCTCCAAATTCAGGCCCACCAGCTTGCTGCTCAGTCCGAAGTATCCCATGCCGAGCCAGTACAGCTCCCGGATCATCCCGTTGCGGTCTTCCCGCTGCCGGGCCAGACTCAGAAGCGCCTGATGAATCAGACGGAAGAGCCCCTCGTCCTGGGTTTCCGGGTTTCCCCACAACTGAGCGGCAAAGGCATCCAGCTCCTCCAGCTCCTCCGGCCCCGCGGCGAACAGGCGGTCCAGCGTGGGAAACAGGTTCTGCCGGAGCAGTTCCAGATTCCGCTTCACCTTTTCCGCCGCCAGCGCTTCGCTCCGGAGCAGCCGCTGGGTATACTCCTCCAGAGACAGCTCACCCGGTCTCTGACGCGCGGTAAGGGCTGCGATCTCCCGGATATTGGCAATGTACTCCTGCTGGTATGGCCGCATGATACTCGCTCCTCTTTCCATTGTTCCGCCGGAAGGCCAGTCAATGCAGCTGCCTGCGCAGCACATCCTGCAAGCGCTCCAGATCCACCGGCTTGGACACATGCTCGTTCATGCCTGCCTCTCTGGACTGGCGCACGTCCTCCACAAAGGCGTTGGCGGTCATGGCTACGATCCACACGCTTTCCGCGTCGGGCCGGTCCATCTTGCGGATCTGGCGGGCCGCCTCGTAGCCGTCCATTACAGGCATCTGAATATCCATGAAAATAATGTCGTAATATTCTGTCGGAGAGGCAGCGAATTTGTCCGCCGCCTCTTGGCCATTCTCCGCTGTTTCCACCTGTATGCCAGTCATTCCCAGCAGCTCTGAGGCAATTTCCAGGTTTAGCTCGTTATCCTCCACCAGCAGTGCGCGGTAGCTGCTGTAGTCTCCTTCCCGGGAGCCTGCCCCGCCTTCCTCCTCTCCGCCGCTTCCCACCAGGCGGGAGAGGGTGTCCAGCAGACGGCTGCTGAACAGCGGGCAGGGGACAAAGGCGCTGATTCCCGCCCGGACGGCCCGGTATTCCATCTGCCCCCAGTCCTCCTCCGATACCAGCAGAATGGGAAAATCCTGTCCCGCCAGCTGCCGCACGTGGGCGGCGGCGTCCAGCGGCGGCATGTCCTCCAGCTCCTGCCCCAGCAGCAGGGCGCAGGGCATCCGGTCTTCGTATCTGGCCTCTGTGAGGTAGGTAACGGCATCCAGTCCCTTTTCCAACCGCACCGGCATCAGGCCGCCCTCCCGGAGACAGTCCTCCATCTGCCGGGCGCGGCCATCCAGACGCTCCACGATCAGGACCTTTTCTCCGGTCGGAAGCGTCCGTTCCTGATCGTGGGGAGAAATTGGAAGCGGCAGCTCCACGGTAAAGCGGCTGCCCGCCCCCTCCTGACTCTCCACCCGGATCTGTCCGCCCATGCTGTCCACCAGACTTTTCACAATGGACATCCCCAGTCCGGTGCCCTCGATGCGGTTCACAGCGCTGCTGCGTACCCGCTCGAATGGGAGGAAGATCCGCTTCAGAAATTCACTGCTCATGCCGATGCCGTTGTCCTCGCAGAGGAAGTCCAGCCAGACCACGCCCTCCTCCCGGGCGGGCCGCTGGGAAAAGAGAACGTGGATTGTGCCGCCCGCCTGGGTGTATTTCACAGCGTTGCCGATGATGTTCACCAGGATTTGCCGCAGGCGAAGGGGGTCGCCTGTCAGGCTCTCCTCGTGGATTTTCCCGATTTCAAAGCGCAGGGTCTGCTCCTTCTGAGCTGCCTGGGGCCGGACGATGACGGCAATATCATGCGTCAGATCCGCCAAGGAAAACCGCTCCTGATTGAGCGTCATCCGCCCGCTGTCGATTCGGGACATATCCAGTACATCGTTGACCAGACTCATCAGGTGGGTGGAGGCAGTGCGGATTTTGTCCAGACAGTCCTGAACTCGGGCCTTCTCATCGATGTGGCTCAGACCGATGGCCGTCATTCCCATGATGGCATTCATGGGGGTGCGGATATCGTGGGACATACTGGAGAGAAACCGGCTTTTGGCCCGGTTGGCCTCCTCCGCCGCTTCCAGCGCCCGGCGCAGCGCTTCATTTTCCTGAGAAAGTTCATCCACGCGCCGGTCAAGCGCGGCGGGGTCCCGGTCTGCCGGGACGCTTTTCTTATAATCTGATGCTCCCATCCATATCCCTCGCTTCTGTCTGCGTCATTTTGTGCCCCGGAAATCCAGGCTTGCCGTATTGCGGTCCAGTATATCATATCGGCAGCGGAAAAGCCATACCTTTCTGCGGAAAAAGATCAGCCGCTCCTTCCCCATTTTCCAGTGGAAACCCTATTGAAAATCGGGGCAGAATACGATATACTATAAACATGTTTTTACTTCGGGAGAGGAGGCGGGCCATGGCAGCGCTGGAACTGGTCGTAACCGGGGCACAGAGTGGGCGGACCGTCAAAAGTCTTCTGAAATCGGAGCTGGAGATTTCCGCCGCCCTGATGGGCCGCCTGAAGCGGACAGAAACCGGACTGACGGTGAACGGCCAGCGGGCGTTCACCACCGCAGTTCTCCGGGAGGGGGACCGGCTGGCAGTGGATCTTGCCGCGGCGGAGCGTCCGGCGACGGTCCGGCCCGTTCCCATGGAGCTGGAGATCCTCTTTGAGGACGAGCACCTGCTGGTGGTAAACAAGCCCGCGCCTCTGGCGTCCATTCCCTCATCCCTGGTCCCCGGGGAACCGACCTTGGCGGAGGGGCTTCTGCACCACCTGGGAGAGGGGGCGTCCCTGCATCTGGTGAACCGGCTGGACCGGGGGACAACAGGGCTGCTGGCGGCGGCGAAAAGTGCCTGGATTCACGATTGCCTCCGGCGGCGGATGCATGCGGAGGGCTTCCGCCGGACCTATCTGGCCGTCTGCGAGGGAGCGCCGGAGAGAGAAGAGGGCCGGGTGGAACTGCCCATCGGCCGGGACCCGGCATCCGCCGTCCGGCGGCGGGTTGACCCGAACGGAAAACCGGCGGAAACAGAGTACCGGGTGCTCTCCCACACCGGCGGCCGCGCTTTGGTGGAGCTGACGCCTCATACTGGCCGCACCCACCAGCTGCGGGTGCATATGGCGGCTCTCGGCTGCCCCCTGACGGGAGATTGGCTGTACGGAACCGAGGACCGGACACTGATTGCCCGGCCTGCCCTGCACGCGGCCCGACTGGCTCTGAGGCATCCGGCGTCAGGAGAAGAGTTGGCGCTGGATGCGCCGCTGCCGGAGGATATGAGAAAACTATTGGAGCGATGAAACAATGGCAGAACTGATTTTTCTGGATCTGGAGTGGAATACCACCTTTTGCCGCAACAAATCCGGGGAGAGAGTCCCTTTTCATGAGCTCATTGAGGTGGCTGCCATGAAGGTGGAGCAGGCCACTGGCGCTATGCTGGATTCCTTCCACAGCTATATTCATCCCAAGGCCAGCCGGAAGATTGAGAGCCGGACCTACCGCTTGCTGCCCTATGAGCGGGAGGAGCTGCGCGCTCTGTTGTCCGGTGCGCCCGGTTTTCTGGATCTGGGGCCCGCCTTTCTCCACTGGTGTGGGCCGGACCCAGTGTTTGTGGAGTGGGGGAACAATGACGTGGAGGTGCTGCTGGACAACTTCGCCTTTCACCGGCTGTCCTTTGATGCGGACTGGAAGTGCGAATATTTTGACCTGCAATATATGTACCAGAAGCTGATCGAGGGCAGTCTGGGCTGTCAGCCCTCTCTGGAGAAAGCAGTGACGGAGTTGGGCATTGAGGCGGATCTGGACTTCCACTCCGCGTGGAACGACACCTATTACACCATCATGGTCTATCAGGCTATGCTGGACCGGTTCGCAGATCTGACTATGTTTCACCGCCCACCCAAGCGCAAGGGCGTACCGCCCTTGTGGGAGATGGAGCTGGGCAGCTACGATACCCGTTGGGCCTGCAAAAACCGGCGAGAGCTGGCGCAGCCGGCTTGCCCTTTGTGCGGGCAGCCCATGCTGGCGGGACGCTGGGTGCGGACGACTCCTACGGAGCAGGTGCTGCGCTGCAAGTGTAAGGAACACCGGCGGCTGTACATGGCCGTCACCGTGGAGAAAGACGGTGCGCTCTGGGCAGGGAAGGCCGCCATTTACAAGGAGGCGGGCCCTATTGCCGAGCGCTACCGGAAGGCGGTCCACAAAATCCAGGAAAGCGCCCGCCGGAAGGAAAAGGCGGCAGGCTGATTCTTCTTTCAGCGCCCTTGTTGCTGCCGCGGCAAATGGTCCCCGGGAGTTCCGGCCAATCTGTACGTTGCGTCTCCAATCAAGGAATCGTATCCACCAGCCATATCGCTTGAGCGGGAGCCATCCGGCCCCCGCTTTTTTTTCATAAAAGAGAAAAATCCCTCTTGACAAAATGATTCTATTGGAGTAGAATGCAATTGTTCTATCGCGATAGAATACTGAAAGGAGCGGCAGATACAGATATGGAATGCAGAATTTTTGACAGCGAGCTGAAAATCCTGGAAATTCTCTGGGAGGGCGGGGAGCTGTCTGCCAGGGAAGTGGCCGCGCAGGCTGCGGAGCAGGTGGGGTGGAGCAAGACCACCACCTACACGGTGTTGAAAAAGTGTGTGGAGAAAGGGTTGGTGGAGCGCATGGAGCCGGGCTTCCGGTGCCGGGCCCTGGCCTCCCGGCAGGAGGCCCAACGGAGGGAGACCCGGGAGCTTATCGACCGGATGTACGGTGGATCCTCTGACCGGCTGGTAGCCTCGCTGCTGGATGGGAAGACGCTGTCCGGGGAAGAGATCCGCCGGCTGCGGAAGCTGGTGGAGGAGCTGAAATGACGGCGCTGCTCTCAGCGGTGGGGAGGACCGGACTTTCCGCCGCGGTGATGATTCTGGCGGTGATGACTCTGCGGGTATGGTTCCAGGAACGGACGCCCCGGCGGGTGTTCTGCCTGCTGTGGGATCTGACGTTGGTCCGACTGCTGGTACTGGCGGAGCTTCCATCTCCGGTGAGCATCCGCCGGTGGCTGCCGCAGGCCGCGCCGGCATCCGTTGCCGGACCGGAGACGGCCGCCGTTATCCTGACAGACGGCTCTCTGGCCATCCGGGAGGCTTATTCGTTCGATGTATTGGAGAGCGGAACGGCTTGCAGGCTCATCCCGGCGACCTCTTCTGCGCCGGACTGGGGCGGAATTCTGTTCGTGCTGTGGCTGGCGGGAGTATTGTCGCTGGCAGGGTGGTTCCTTTGGAGCCACTGGCGCTTTCGCCGGATGTACGCGGACTCGCTGCCGGTGCGGGAGAGCTTTGTTTTAGACTGGCTCTCCGCCCGTCCTCTAAGCCGGCCGGTGCAGGTGCGGACCAGCGACCGAATCGCCGCGCCCCTGACCTATGGCATTGTGTATCCTGTGATCCTGTTGCCCCGAGGGATGGAGGACCGGGAAGTTCTCTCCTGCGTCCTGTCCCATGAATACGAACACATCCGGCGTTTTGACGCGCTGCGGAAGGCGCTGCTGGCACTTGCACTGTGCCTCCACTGGTTCAACCCTCTGGTGTGGGCGCTGTACGTCCTGGCAAACCGGGACATGGAGCTCAACTGTGACGAGGCGGTGCTTCGCAGCGGAGCGGACCGGGAGAGGTACGCCCTGGCTCTGCTGGGACTGGAAGAGCGGCGGGGAAGCTGGAATCCCACCGGCAGCCATTTCAGCAGTCACGCCCTGGAAGAAAGGATTAAGACAATCATGAAACGGAAACATATATCACTGACCGCCCTGACGGCGGTACTGGTGGTGATGGCAATTACCACCACAGTCTTCGCCTCCGCCGCGCCGGAGGGCAGGGAGGATCAGAACGCGTCCGGGACCGGTCGCGTCCATGATCACCTGGAAGTCGTGAAAGACGAGGAGGCGTCGGTCATCTCCAGAGGAGGAGAGAACGGCGAGACGTTCTACTCTCTGGATGATGGCATAACCTGGATGAGCGAGGAGCGCTATCAAGCCGAATACGGCAGCTGGGGCGACGGCTGGCAGGTGGAGTGGTGGACCTGGGAGGAGTACAAGGCCTGGCTGGAACAGGAGCGGAAGAACCTACAGGAGATGATCGGAGAGAGGTCCTGGACGCCCTCCACCGGTTGGTTCACCTGGGATCAGGAAAAGGTGGATGAAGCCATTGCCATGTATGAGGAGATTCTTGAGAAAATCAAGAACGGCGCGCTGTACTCCAAGACCATCATCGATAAGAACGGCAAGGAGGTGGAGGATGCTGCCCTCGGGTCCGATGCTCCGTTGAACATGGTGATCGCGTCCACCTTCGATGTGAAGGACATGGTCTCCACCGCCCCCAGACCCGTGGATAAGGCGGCGCTGCTGGAGGAGCTGAAGACCTTCGGTATCGAAGGCAGCGAGAATCTCATGACCTTCGGCGGCCGGCTGATCCGTCATTTTGTGGATGGCGTGCCCGTAGGGGATAACGGCTATTCCGTGAGATACGTTTACACCAACCCTGACGGTGTGGTGGACGTTCACACCCTCCGCGCTGTGATCTTCAACCCGGATGGGTCCTATGATGCCATGGGAGAGCTGACCGGTGTTGTGACAGATGGGGACGAGGGCTTCAGCCAGGAGCTCATCGACTGCGCGATATTTCCCGGCAGGCTCCAGGCGGCCGCCGGCATGGACACATACTGGGATCAGAGAGGTGCGATGCCCGGCGGGGTTGAACAAACAGCTCATGCCGTGGGTGCTGGCAGCAGCGGCGGCAGATCCCTCGAGGAAATTTTTGCCCGATATGCGGAGTATGGTCTGGTCTACCAGCCTAGGGAGAGCGGCGCAGGCGCACTGACCTGGAACGGACAGCCCGTCCGATCCTTTGCGGATCTGAAGCCAGATGGCGGCGCATTCAGTTATGAGGACCCCTATGCCAGAGACGGCCTGACGGTTTACACCGAGTACGGACAGGATGGAAAGCTGACCGGCCTGACCGTCAACGCCGCACCTGCCGGAGATGGAAAAGCGGGAGCTGGGATTTGACCGGGCCGCGCCGGAGTATCTGGAGCGCCTTGTATCTGGATAAAGCGATTCTTTGATGGAATCTGCGTATCACCGTCAGCTGGAAGCCCGGGAATAGCAGTAAATTTGGGCACCATGAAAGTTCTTTTTGATGCTTTTTCTGTCAAGATAATAACCGCCGGTTAATTTCTGACCTGGAAAGCCGTCGCACCGCTCTCTTGTGGATTCATGGGGAAGCTGGTATCATAAAGCCATCAACAGAAAACGGAGGCTTTGCCATGAAGATCCACGAGGTGATCCGCACACGCCGTCAAGCCCTGGGAGTGACCCAGGAGGGGCTGGCGGACCGACTGGGGGTGTTTGCTTCGGCAGTGAACAAGTGGGAAAATGCGCTCAATTATCCGGATATTACTCTGCTGCCCACTCTGGCCCGTACGCTTGGGGTAGATTTGAATACGCTGCTCTCCTTCCGGGAGGACATGACCTGTATGGCGTCGGAGGAGCGGGATCTGGATCAGGTGCAGGCTCTGGCAGACCAGAAGCTTCAGTTCCTACGGGATAGCCCCGGCTATACAAAATTGATCAGAAAATATAAGAAACAGTGAAAGGAATGGGCGCGGATTACCGCACCCATTCCTCTGCGTGTTACCTTCCCTCTATCCGAGTTAGGAAAAGGTGGGAAAAGCGTAGAAATACAGGCAAAAAGGCGGTGCAGAAAATGAACGTCATCTGTCAAGTAGACAGATGGAAAAAGAGAATGATGCCACAAGGATCTGGTTCCTGAAAGTAAGGGAGGCCAGGTCTTTTAATTTAAATTGAAGCTGCCTTGTATCGTAAAAGTCCATATATGTCTGTAACATCCTTCAAATAGTGACTCCATTGCGCAATATCCAACAAAGCACTTCTAACAATCTCCCGGATCGCCATTGGTTCCGCGTCATTGTCTGCTTCACCAATCGCGATGATCTACTCCTGCTCCAGATAATAAAGTGAGACATAAGATTTCTGAAAGCAGATATATTTTCATTTCCTGGAGCATGGCGGTTCTAATGGTTGCAGATTGCTATTTTCTCACGCCCATTAATCCCTTTAAGTGCTTCTTCTAGCAACGCTTAACAAGGGCACACAGGCCATAGTATAAGACGCAGAGAGAAAGATTTTCAGATTTTCCACTCAAACGAAACGCGGTCGCTGGTGGCCTGGACCTGGGAGA
>CAJTUD010000060.1 GCA_910579725.1 uncultured Oscillospiraceae bacterium
GCGTCACGTCCCTGGGGGAGAAGCCGGTGCCGCCGCTGGTGACGATCAGGGCGGTGTCCGCCCCGTCCGCCAGCCGGATCAGCGCCGCCTGAATGTCCTCCGCCTCGTCCGGCACCACCGCCGTCTCCGTCACCCGGTACCCCGCCTCCCGCAGCATTTCCGCCGCGGCGGGGCCCGCCTCATCGGGGCGCTCTCCCCGGAAGCAGCGGTCGCTGACCGTCAATACAGCCGCAGTAAACATCATACGCTCCTCCTCTTCTTTCTTCCCATCACAGCAGATCCGCCGGCCGTCTCTTTGCCGTCATTTTCCGAATCCGCAATTGGGATAGGTGCACGCCTCGCACCCCAGGCACAGTCCCCCCTCGCCCATGGCGGCGATGTCCGCCCGGGCGACGGGAACGCCCGCGGCAATCCGGGGCAGGATCAGATCGAAAATAGTGGTTCCGGCGTACATGACGCAGCCCGGGAGCCCCATGACCGGCGTACCGTCCTCAAAGTACCCCAGCAGGAACATGGCCCCCGGCAGCACCGGCGCGCCGTAGGCGGCGATATTCGCCCCGCTGACCTTGATGGCCCCTGGCGTGCGGTCGTCCGGGTCCACGCTCATGCCGCCGGTGCAGAGGATCAGGTCCGCTCCGGCCTCCTTCGCCGCCAGAATTTCCCGGGTGATGGCCTCCATGCCGTCGCCGGGGGTGCTCTTCCGCACTGCTTCGATGCCGAAAGCGGCCAGCTTTTTTTCCACCACCGGGGTGAAGGCGTCCTCAATCAGCCCGTTTGCCACCTCGCTGCCGGTGGCGATGATGGCGGCGGTTTTCAGCTTCCAGGGCAGCAGCTCCAGAAGGGGGCGGCCTCCGGCGGCGGCCTCCGCCCGGGCCAGCTTTTCCTCCCCGATCACCAGGGGGATCACCCGCGTGCCGCAGAGCTTGTCCCCCCGGCGCACCGCCGTGTTTCCGTGGCGGGTGGCGATCATGACGTCCTCAAGCTGATTGATCCGGTTCAGCCGCCCGCCGTCCACCCGGAACAGGCCGTCTATGGCGGCGGTGAGCTCGATCTTGCCCTCCTTCACCTGGCTGCGGATCATGTTCTCGTTCTCGCAGAGAGCGCAGAGCCGCTCCGCCCCCTCGTTCTCATGGATCATGCCCTCCGTTGTTTCCCAGACGTACAGATTTTCTTTTCCCATGGACAGCAGCACCGGGATATCCTCCTCCCGGACCACGTGGCCCTTGCGGAAGCGGGCGTCCTTGTATTGCCCGGGGATGATCTGGGTCATGTCGTGGCAGAGCGTATGACCCACCGCATCCCGGGTAGGGATGAGCTTCATGTTGCCTCCTCCTCTCCGGTAATTTCAATGGGGTCTCCCGCCCGGACGGTTCCTTCCCGCACCACCACCGCGAAGATGCCCTCGGTGGGCATGACGCATTGGCCGGCGGCCTTTTTGATGGCGCAGTCGTTGTGGCACTCCTTGCCGATCTGTGTGACCTCCACCTCCGTTTCTCCGATCCGCAGGCGGGTTCCGATGGGCAGGCTTTTGAGCGCAATCCCCGAGGTGTTGATGTTTTCCGCGAAAGCGCCGGGCTTCAGCTGGGGGAGAAGCCCGCGCATCCGGTCCACGCTTTCCTCCGCCAGCAGGCTGATCTGGCGGTGCCAGTCCCCGGCGTGGGCGTCGCCCACGATGCCGTGGCGGAGGCGGAGCTGAATCTCCGGGACTTCGTGCTTGGCGGTCCCCTTTTTTTCGCTGATGTTGACGGACGTTACATGCGCCATGTCACCACTTCCTCTCATAATCGCCGCTTCTGCCGCCGCTCTTGCGGCAGAGGTGGATGCCGTCGATTTCCATATCCCTCTGCACAGCCTTGCACATGTCGTATATGGTCAGCGCGGCGGCGGAGACCGCCGTCAGCGCCTCCATCTCCACGCCGGTCTCTCCCTTGCACTTCACCTCCGCCCGAATGCGGACGGCGGCGGCCTCGCAGGTGAAGTGGAGGTCGATTCCCGTCAGGCGAAGGGGGTGGCACATGGGGATCAGCTCGTGGGTGCGCTTGGCGGCCATGATTCCCGCCACCTGGGCCGCCGCCAGCACGTCCCCCTTCGGAGCGCCTCCGGTCCGGACCAGCTCCAGGGTCTCCTCCGACATGCGGACCAGTCCCTCGGCGGCGGCGGTGCGGAAGGTCTCCGCCTTCCCCGTCACATCCACCATCCGGGCCCGGCCCTGTTTGTTCAGATGGGTCAGTTCCATCCCTTATCCTCCAATCTGATTCATATTCCGGGACGCGCCGCTGCGGCCGGTTTCCGCCATGCTGTGATGGGGCGGCTTGGCGGCGATTCCCCCGGCAATGGCCCGGCGCAGCGCCTCTCCGGAGAGCCCCCGCAGGGGAATTTCCCGGTCGGAATGGAGGCAGGGCTTCAGCCTCCCGTCCGCCGTCACCCGGATGCGGTCACAGCCGCGGCAGAACCGGCGGCTCATAGGCTCGATGAGCCCCACCAGCCCCATGCCGCCGGGAATCCGGTACCGCCGGGCCACGCCGGAGCTCTCCGCCTCCTCCAGCTCCGGACAGGCGTCCAACACGGCGGCGGCGGGCAGAAACCGCTCCCGGGTTCCCTGTCCGATGGGCATCAGCTCGATGAACCGGACCTCCAGCGGACTGCGGCGGGCCAGCTCCACAAAATCCGGGATTTCATCCCGGTTGAAGCCGTCCATCAGCACCACGTTCAGCTTCGTGCCGGTGAACCCGGCGGCGCGGGCCGCCTCCAGTCCCCGCAGCACATCTTCCAGCCGTCCCGTCCGGGTCATATGGGCAAAGCGGTCCGGGCGGAGGGTGTCCAGACTGACGTTCAGCCGGTCCACGCCCGCCTCACGAAGGGGACCGGCAAACCGGGAGAGGGCCGTCCCGTTGGTGGTCAGACACAGCTCCTCCACGCCGTCCAGGGCGGCGACGCCCCGGCAGATTTCCACAATTCCCCGGCGGACCAGGGGCTCGCCGCCGGTGAGGCGGACCTTCCGCACGCCCAGGCGCACTGCCTGCCGGGTGATCTCCACCAGCTCCTCCACAGAACAGACCCCGCCCCGGGGCAGCTTGGGCACGCCTCCGGCGGGCATGCAGTAGCGGCAGCGGAGATCGCACAAATCCGTCACCGACAGACGCAGATAGGTAACGTCCCGGGAATAGGCGTCCTTCATGGCGGCCTCCTTTTCAAGCAAACGCTCCGGCGGGAACAGGTTCAGAGAAGCCGGACAGGTCCCTGGGGCGGACGCGCCCGGCATTTTTTTATGAATATGATCAGTATAGCAGAGGATGGAAAGAAAATGCAAGGGAGATCGTTCAGCTATACCGAAAAATAATTCGGCAATAGGGAATCAAACAGTGAAACGGCCGGCGCATAATTCCTGCGGCGGAGCGCAAACTACAGGCGGCACAACCCAAAACCGAATCAACAGGAGGAACCATCATGAGCAATTGCACCAACAGCGGCTGCGCCTGCACGCCGAACCGTTCCATCCACTGCACCGTCAACACCTGCGCCCATCACTGCAAGAACGAGCAGTACTGCGGCCTGGACACCATTCAGGTGGGCACCCACGAGACCAACCCCACCATGGATCAGTGCACCGACTGCCAGAGCTTCAAGCTGATGCAGTAACGCAAGCGCCGGCATGGCCGGCGCTACATAACGGGGGAGGAGACGGGTATGACGGACAAGCGGAAAAACCAGATATCCGGAGCGGCGGGCGGACTGCTCAGCGGCCTGTTCGGGGGAGGCGGCGGCATGGCCCTGCTGCCGCTGCTGGTGAAATGGCGGAAGCTGGAGGACCGGAAGGCGTTCGCCACCTGCGTGGCGGTCATTTTTCCCATGTGCTGCGTGTCGGCGGCGGTGTATCTGTGGCGGGTGCGGCCGGAGCTGTCCATGCTGTGGCCCTATCTGGCGGGGGGCGTGGCGGGAGGCGTGCTGGGGGGCCTGAGCTTTGAGAAGGTGCCGGTGCGGGTTCTGAAGGTCATTTTCGGCCTGTTTCTGCTGTATGGCGGGGTGAGGTATCTGCTATGGTAGAGTGGGTGCTGCCGTTTCTGACGGCGCTGGGGACCGGAGCGCTGTCCAGCTGGGGCGTGGGCGGGGGAACGCTGCTGCTGGTGTGCATGACGCTGTTTCTCGGGGTGGAGCACCGGGAGGCCCAGGCGGTAAATCTGCTGTTTTTTCTCCCCACGGCGGGAATCAGCCTGTTTTTCCACCGGAAGAACGGGTTTCTGGACAAGAAGACATGGAAGGAGGCGGCTCCGCCGGCGGCCGCCGCGCTGGCGGGGGCGCTGATCTCCATGGCGGTGGATGTGTCGCTGCTGCGAAAGCCGTTCGGGATTTTCCTGCTGTACGGCGGCGCGTCCATGCTGGTGAGCGGAATACGGCGGGGCGGCCGCCGCTGAAGAGCCATGTCTCATTGACCGCTCCGGCGGCGGACTCTTTGGAAAACGGAGAGCCGGAGCAGCCTGACGCTGCTCCGGCTCCCGCCGTAATGGTTTTCTCGCGCCGCAGCCCGGTTCCTTTGCCTTACCAGGCCTTGATGTATCCCGGCAGGTAGTCCAGGGGGTTGACCCGGCTGCCGCCCTCGGTGATCTCATAGTGCAGGTGCGGGCCGCTGCTGATGCCGGTGGAGCCGGTGATGCCGATGACCTGCCCCTGGGTTACGGTGTCGCCCTCCTTGACGGAGCGGCTGGACATATGGGCGTACAGAGTGGTGTTGCCGGGACCGTGGCTGATGACCACATAGTTGCCGTAGGACTTGGAGAGGGCGGAGGTGATCACCACCCCGGCTTTGGTGGCCAGAACGCTGGTGGTGGTGCCCACGCCGCCGATGTCCACGCCCTTGTGGTTGGTGGAGGCCCCTTTGATGCCCGTATTGCGGGCGCCCTGGGGCGAGGTGATCTTGCGGCTGACGGTCTCCGGCCAGATGTAGCCGCCCTTGGTGGCGGTCATGGCCAGCTTCCGGGCCAGCTCTTCGGACTTTTTCAGGATGTCCGCCTGAATGCGGTCCCGCTCGGCGTTGATTTCGGCCAGCTCCGACTCGTATTCACTGACGTTGGCGTTGATTTCAGCCAGCAGCGCCTCCGCGTCCGCCTGCTGCTGGTCCAGATCCGCTTTCTGGGCCTCCAGCTCCGCCTTGGCCGCCTCGAACTGGGTCTTCAGATCCTCCTGCTGAACCTGCTTGTCCTCAATCTGGGCCCGGATCTGCCGCAGGCCGTCCAGCAGGCTCTGGTCATAGTTCATGACCTCCTGCACGTCGGAGAGGCGGCTGAGCAAATCGGAAAAGCTGTCCGCCTTGAACAGCACCGCCCAGTAGGAGGTGGTGCCCGCCTCCTCCATCACCCGGGCCCGCTCGCAGAAGAGGGCATACTGCTCCTCCTCCTGCCGCCGGTTTTCCTCCAGCTCGTATTCCGTCTGGACCAGCAGGGTTTCGTAGCCCGAGATCTGCTTTTCCGTGTTGGAAATGGCCTGCACCGTCAGGGAAATCCGCTGGTCCAGCAGATATTTGCGCTCCAGGGCGCTGCTGCGCTTGTCCTTCAGCTCCGCCAGCTGGCTTTTCAGCGAGGAGGTCTGGTCTGCGAGATCCTTGGCCTCGTCCTTGAGACTGTCGATTTCCGCCTGCGTCACCGCTTGGGCGGTGGGGATCAGGCCCTTTCCGCCCTCCGGCGGAACCAGCGTGAACAAAAGCAGCAGGGTCAATGCCAGGGACAGGATTCTCCGCCGGGTCTTCATCTGTATCCATCCTTTCTCAGCTCCGGTGTTCCGGAGGCGTAAGCAGTATACGGGTATGGGCGCCGGTAGGGCGCTTCCCCGCCAGTATACCACAGCCCGATGCAAAAATCCACCGCTATTTTTCGGCGGACCGGGAAAGGACGGCCTGCCGGAGCCGCCGGATTTCCAGGGCGTGCCCCTTGTCGTCTGTGGGCGTCTCCAGAATGAAGGGCAGATCCCGGAGAGCGGGGTGGGTGAGGACCCGGACAATCGCCTCCTCGCCGATGGTTCCCTGGCCGGTCAGGGCGTGGCGGTCCTTCCGGGAGCCGGGCGGGTTGAGGCTGTCGTTGACGTGGACGGCCTTGAGCCGGTTCAGGCCGACGGTCCGGTCAAATTCCGCGAGAACGCCGTCCAGATCGTGAATCACGTCATAGCCGCCGTCGGAGATGTGGCAGGTGTCCAGACACACCCCCAGCGCCCCGCCGCAGGCGGCCAGATCCATGACGCGGCGCAGCTCTTCAAAGCGGCCGCCGATTTCGCTGCCCTTCCCCGCCATGGTCTCCAGAAGAATGGTGGTGCGCATTTCCGGCGCGTACACCCGGTCGAGCATGGCGGCAATCTGGCGGCACCCGGTTTCCAGGCCCTGGCCCACATGGCTGCCGGGGTGGAAGTTGTAGTAATTGCCGGGCAGATGCTCCATCAGCGCCAGATCCTCCGTCATCATCCTGACGGCCAGCTCCCGGATGCCCTCATCCCTGGAGCAGGGATTCATGATGTAGGGGGCGTGCGCCACAATGGGGCCGAAACAGCTGCGCTCCAGCAGCTCCCGCAGCCGGGCCAGATCCTCCGGGCTGACGGCTTTGGCCTTCGTTCCCCGGGGGTTGCGGAGGAAGCACTGGAACGTATTGGCCCCCATGTCCAGGGCCGCCGTCCCCATTTTGTAAAAGCCTGCGGAGGAGGACAGGTGCGCGCCTAAATAGATCATAGCAGCTTCTCCTTTGCGTATTCCAATAAAATGCCCCGTTCGTTGGGCAGTCTTCCGTCGATAACCTGCTCGAGCAGCTCCCGCAGGGCCGCGCCCACCCCGGGGCCGCGGAGGCCCAGGGCCGTCAGGTCGTTCCCACGGACCGCCAGCTGGCTCAGGGAAAAGCATTCCCCGCTCCGGAGAACCCGCTCCAGCATGTCCTCCCATTGGCCAATCAGCTGCTGCCGGTCCCGGTAGGGCTCCGCCTGGGCGAGATTGTCCGCCCGCTTCACCGCCAGCAGCAGGCGGAGGGTGGACTCGCCATAGCGGGCCAGAGCCCGGCGGACGGATTTCTCGCTGAGGGTCAGAGGCGCGTCGTGGCGCTCCACCAGGGTCAGGATGGTCCGCCGGCTCTGGTTGTCCATCCGCAGGCGGTCCAGAATGGTCTCCGCCAGGGAGACGCTGCGCCGCCAGTGGCCGTAGAAATGGCCCCGGCCCTCCTCGTCCAGGGAGAAGGTCCCCGGCTTGCCCAGGTCGTGGAGCAGCAGAGCGTAGCGCAGCACCGGCAGGGGAGGGGCCGCCGCCGCCGCGTGGGCGGTGTGGGTCCACACGTCGTGGCAGTGGTAGACGCTGTGCTGGTCAAAGCCCACGCAGGGGAGAATCTCCGGCAGGAAAACCCCCAGAACGCCGGGATAGTCCAGCAGAACCTCCAGAACGTGCTCCCCGCAGAGAATGCCGGTGAGCTCCTCCCGGATGCGCTCGGGGGCGATGTGCCTGAGCAGCGGCGCGCCCCGGCGGATGGCGGCGGCGGTGTCCGGCTCAATGGCAAAGCCCAGACGGGAGGCGAAGCGGAGGCCCCGGAGGATGCGCAGCGCGTCCTCCTCAAAGCGCCGGTCCGGGTTTCCCACCGCCCGGAGAAGGCCGGCGGACAGGTCCTCCCGGCCGTGGAAGGGATCGGAAACCTCCCCCCTCAGGCTCACGGCCATGGCGTTGACGGTGAAGTCCCGGCGGGCCAGATCCTCGGTGAGAGACGGGGTGAACTCCACGTGGTCCGGGCGGCGGTGGTCCCGGTAGGTCCCGTCCCGGCGGAAGGTGGTGACCTCCACCCCCCGGCCGCCGCCCACGGTGACGGTGCCATGCCGCAGGCCCGTGGGCAGGGCATGGGGCGCGAAGAGAGAGAGCACCGCCTCCGGCGGGGCGCTGGTGGTCACGTCCCAGTCGCCGGGCTCCCGGCCCAGCAGCGCGTCCCGGACTGCGCCGCCCACGCACCAGGCCTCATGGCCCGCCGCCTCCAGACGCCGCAGAATCTCCCCCACATGTTCCGGCAATGGAAGCACCATCGCTCCCCCCTTTCTCCGGAAATTTTTCATTCCCGGTTATTTTCCGATCAAAGCAGGCATAGTATCAATAGAATTATAGTTGCGCCAGGGGATTTCTTATAGTATAATACATTTCTGCGAAAAAGGCAAATACCGGCAGAGCATTCTGCCGTTCGGGAAGGAAAATGATTCCATGACCCATATTGACACCAGAATTCAGAGCTATATCGCCCCCGGCCGCCGCGTTCACCTGGCGGGCATCGGCGGCGTGTCCATGAGCCCGCTGGCGGAGGTGCTCCACGGTATGGGGCTGATCGTTCAGGGCAGCGACCAGTCCGGCAGCGCCGCGGTGGACCGCCTGCGCTCGCTGGGCATCTCCATCCACGTGGGCCACGAGGCCGGCGGCATCCAGGGCGCGGAGTTCATTATCCGCACCGCCGCCATCCATGACGACAACCCGGAAATCGCCGCCGCCCGGGCCGGAGGCATTCCCGTCTTCGAGCGGGCGGAGGCCTGGGGAGCCATCATGCAGCAGTATGAGAACGCCGTGTGCATCGCCGGAACCCACGGAAAAACCACCACCACCTCCATGACCACCCATATCTTCATGGCCGCCCAGGCGGACCCCACCGTAATGATCGGCGGCACCCTGCCCATGCTGCACAGCGGCTACCGGGTGGGCCGGGGGGACACCATCATCCTGGAATCCTGCGAATACTGCAACAGCTTCCTCCACTTTTTCCCCACGGTGGCGGTGATCCTGAATGTGGAGGCGGACCACCTGGACTTCTTCAAGGATCTGGAGGACGTCAAGCGCTCGTTCCGGCGGTTCGCGCAGCTGGTTCCGGCGGGCGGGTTCGTTGTGGCCAACGCCGACGATCCCAACGGGATGGACGCGCTGAAGGGCCTAAAAACCTTCACCTTCGGCTGCCGGAATCAGGCGGATCTGCGGGCGGAAAATCTGGTCTGGCATAAGGGACGGCCGGAATTTGACATTGCGGCGGAGGGCGGGGTATACGCCCGCCTGCGCCTCCAGGTGGCGGGCATGCACAACGTATACAACGCGCTGGCCGCCGCCGCCGCCGCGTATGTGCTGGGGATTCCCGGCGAGGCGGTGCGCCGGGGGCTGGAGGGCTTCTTCGGAGCCGGCCGGCGCTTCGAGGCCAAGGGGCGGTACAACGGAGCCGTGGTCTACGACGACTACGCCCACCATCCCGCCGAGCTCCACGCGCTGCTGGAAATGGCGAAGAGCCTGGGGTACGAGCGGGTGATCTGCGCCTTCCAGCCCCACACCTACACGCGGACAAAGGCGCTGTTTGACGACTTTGTGCGGGAGCTGAAGCTGGCGGATCTGGTGGTCCTGACAGATATTTTTGCCGCCCGGGAGAAGAATACCATTGGTATTTCCTCCCGGGATCTGGCGGAGCGGATTCCGGGGGCGGCGTACTGCCCCTCGCTGCCGGAGGCGGCGGAGGCGCTGCGGAAAACCGCCCGGCCGGGAGACCTGATCCTCACCGTGGGAGCGGGGGATATCTTTATGGTGGGCGAGATGCTGGTGGACGGCGGGCCGCGGCGGACATGACCGGGCGCCCGGAGCCTCCGGAGGCGGGTTTCCGCTTTGAGCTGTTCCGGCAGAGCCTGAAGGGGGAGAAGGGCGGCGCCCGTCTTCCCCTTCGGGCTTTTTTGACACGCGGTGTATAATGAAAATTGCTGCGCGGGAGGGGAGAAACTTTTCCGCGCTTTTGCCGTCCGGCGCTCTGTTTGGAGGTCCAAATCCCGCCGGAGACGGAATTTGCTCCCACATACCGCCACATTTCAACGGAAATGGAAAATTCTTCCTGGTTTGTCGAACGAAATATACGGATTTTACAACTTAATTTCCAAGTTTCGACTTGTGTTTTCTGTCTCTTTATGGTAATTTGTAAACAAGGCGCAACGAAGCTTCGATATTTCGTCTAAACAGACGGATGGCCCTCTATTCATGTCGACATGCAAATTCTTGAAAGGATCTACGCGTATGGACAACAGAATAAAAATTATGCTGGCGGACGCTGACGAGGAAACCCGCAGCATGCTGCGGGACGCTTTGGAGAAGACCGGCCGTTTTTCGGTGGCCGCCTCCACGGGCGACGGCAGCGAGACGCTAAGGCTGGTTAGAGAGGTCAAACCGGATATTCTGGTGCTGGATATGGTTCTGCCCGGATTGGACGGATTGTCCATCCTGAGCCGGCTGGAGGGGGACGAGACGCCGCTGGTGCTGATGACTTCCGCATTTGTCCGGCAGGAAGTGGTCTCCCAGGCGGGAGAGCTCGGCGCGGCCATGTTCATCAGCAAGCCCTATGGAGAGGCGGCCATGGTGGAAAATCTGCTCAGACTGTCGGAAAAAGCGGACCCTAAGGTTCACGCGCCCGGACTGGAGGAGCTGGTCACTTCCATCATCCACGAGGTGGGCGTTCCCGCTCACATCAAGGGCTATCAGTATGTTCGGGAGGCCATCATGATTACCGTGGAGGACATGGAGGTCATCAACTCCGTCACCAAGATACTATATCCGGAGGTGGCCAAGCGGTACCATACCACCCCCAGCCGCGTGGAGCGGGCGATCCGGCATGCCATCGAGGTGGCCTGGGACCGCGGGGATCTGGAGACGCTGCAAAAATTCTTTGGCTACACTGTCAGCAATGCCAAAGGAAAGCCCACAAATTCGGAATTTATCGCCATGATCAGCGACCGAATCCGTCTGAAGCTGAAAATCGCCACCGCGTGATTCACGCTTCGGAAACGCGGTAGGTTTACAGAAGAGAAAGAGACGCTGAAGATCCTTGTCCGTCTTCAGCCGCACGCCCCCCGCCGCAGCCGCGGCGGGGGGCGCGCAGGTTTGGGGAAAAGCGACACAGTATGGCGAGAAAAAGACTGGCCAGACAGCGTTCAACGGTTGTGAATACAGGTTCTTATAGATAAATCCAATATCTGCGCATGATGTGACAACCTTCGGTATCGTTATATGCTTGTATTTTATCCATCAACTTTCCACCAAGTTTCTCGCAAACATGAGCAGACACACTATTTTTGTCATTTATGTTCATAAGAACTTTGTTCATACCATGTTCTTTCGCAATAAGCAACCCTTGC
This sequence comes from uncultured Oscillospiraceae bacterium, assembly GCA_910579725.1. Classification (GTDB taxonomy): domain Bacteria; phylum Bacillota; class Clostridia; order Oscillospirales; family Oscillospiraceae; genus Pelethomonas. The sequence goes on from CAJTUD010000060.1 coordinate 11,137, forward strand.
TTCAATATCTCGGTTCCATATCCCTTACCTTGTTCGGATACACGTACTGCATATCCGATACTGCCTATACCTGACATTACTTCCGGGGTCAATTCAGTTCTCAGTTGAAATTCGCCTATAAATTTTTTATCATCAACAGCCCAAAAGTGGAAGCTTATGGGCTTTCCCTGAATTTGCCCAGTCTCCTTTTTGTCATACCAATCTTTCGTTCTGCTAAACCATTCGTTGTCAATCAGTTTTGGATTAGTTGGTCTAAAGTAAATAACGTGGTTGTCATATGCTTCCTGACAATACTCTCTGTATCCGCTGACATATTCCCGACAGCGTCTGATAAGTTTTAGCATGGTATGTTTCCTTTAAAAAATAACTTTCGATTTGCCGGGCTGATTATAACACACCGTTATTACTGCATCAACCTGATTTTGCAGAAACTGCCAAAGTGATACCTTGGCAACACTTTTCTCAAAAGGGACAAACGCCGCGGGGGCTTGCCAGCGGCGGAGAAATCTGTTATACTGTCTGCGGAAAACCGTGGAACTCTTACGGGAATATCTGAAAAGGAGATACAACAGAATGACCTATACTTATTCGCCCACCGGCGTCTGCTCCTCCCGGATCGATCTGGAGCTGGAGAACGGCGTGATCCGGTCCGTGGTCTTCACCGGCGGCTGCAACGGGAACCTGAAGGGGATTTGCAGTCTGGTCAAGGACATGCCTGCCCAGGAGGCCATCAGCAAGCTGCAGGGCATCCAGTGCGGCGGCAAGCCCACCAGCTGTCCGGACCAGCTCTCCAGGGCGCTTACCGAAGCCATGGAGGCGGAAGGAAAATGAAAGAAAGAGGGAGGCTGCCTCCCTCTTTTTCATTTTTGTATCATTTCTGAAATTTTTCCATTTCGGTTGTACTTTTCAAATGGGTATGCTATAATACAACCTTAACGTGGTTTACTGCGCATGCGCGTTGAAGATAACAGAATCAAAGGAGCAAATCACCATGGATGAGAAAAAAACCATGCTTTCCGGCATCAAGCCCAGCGGGGATCTGACCCTGGGGTCCTATCTGGGGCCCCTGCGCCACTGGCCGAAGATGATCGAGGAGTACGACTGCTATTACTTCATGGCGGACCTGCACGCTATCACGGTGCGTCAGAATCCTGCCGACCTGCGCCGGCGCACCCTGGAGCAGCTGGCACAGTATATTGCCTGCGGCCTGGACCCGGAGAAGTGTACCATCTTCGTCCAGTCCCACGTCCACCAGCACGCGGAGCTGGGCTGGGTGCTCAACTGCTACGCCATGTTCGGCGAGCTTTCCCGCATGACCCAGTTCAAGGACAAGTCCGCCAAGAACGCCGACAACATCAACGGCGGCCTCTTCACCTACCCCAGCCTCATGGCCGCCGATATCCTGCTCTACCAGCCGGACATCGTCCCCGTGGGAGAGGACCAGAAGCAGCACGTGGAGCTGGCCCGGAACATCGTCCAGCGGTTCAACGGCGTGTACGGCGACGTGTTCAAAATGCCTGAGCCCTACATCCCCAAGGTGGGGGCCCGGATCATGAGCCTGACCAATCCCGGCGCCAAGATGAGCAAGAGCGAGAACGGCGACACCGGCCGGGTCACGCTCATGGACGATCCCGAGGACATCATGCGCAAGTTCAAGCGGGCCGTCACCGACAGCGACACCGAGCGCTGCGTCCGCTACGACCCGGAGAACAAGCCCGGCGTGGCCAACCTCATGTCCATCTACTCCGCCGTCACCGGCAGAAGCTTCGAGGAAATCGAGAGAGAGTTTGACGGCCTGGGCTACGGGAAGTTCAAGCCCGCCGTGGGCGAGGCCGTGGTGGAGATGCTCCGCCCCATCCAGGAGGAGGCCCGCCGCATTCTGGCAGACAGGGCGTACCTAGAGAGCGTGTACCGCGAGGGGGCGGAGAAGGCCTCCCGCATGGCGGAGAAGACCCTGCGGAAAGTCTATAAGAAAATCGGCTTCGTTGCCAGATAACGGGAGGCGGCGAGAGCATGAATGGAATGTTTGACCGGGAGAGCGTTCTGCCGGTGATTCTGGCCCTGACGGCGTCTCTGGCGCTGAGCTTCTGCCTGACGCCGCTGGTGAAGTGGCTGGCGGTGAAGATCGGAGCGGTGGACGTGCCCAAGGACAAGCGGCGGATGCACGACCACCCCATTCCCCGGCTGGGCGGGCTGGCGATTTTCGTCGGCTTTGTGGCGGCGGTGCTGGCGTTTGCCGACGTGGACCGCCAGCTGCGGGGCATCCTGCTGGGGGCCTGCATCATCGAGGCCGTTGGCATGGTGGACGATTCCCACTCCCTGGGCGCGGGAATCAAGCTGATTTTTCAGATCATAGCGGCCCTCATCGCCGTGTGGCATGGGGTGGTCATTGAGATGATCGCCAACCCCCTGCCCTTCATCGGCGGGGAGTATTGGGACTTCGGCATTATGGCGGTGCCGATCACGGTGATCTGGATTGTGGCGGTGACAAATTCCGTCAACCTTATCGACGGCCTGGACGGCCTGGCGGACGGGGTGAGCACCATCGCCGCCATCACCATGCTGATCATCGCCCTGCTGATGGGGAACCTGGAGATGGCGGCAATCTGCGCCGCCCTGGCGGGGGGATGCATCGGCTTCATCCCCTACAACCGCAACCCCGCCAAAATTTTTATGGGGGACACCGGGTCCACGTTTCTGGGCTTCGTGCTGGCCACCGTGTCGGTGACGGGACTGTTCAAGCTGTACGCGGTGATCTCCTTCGTGGTGCCCTTCATTATCCTGGGCTTTCCCATTTTTGACACCGTCTCCGCCTTCACCCGCCGCATTCTCAAGGGTCAGAACCCCATGAAGGCGGACCGCAGCCATACCCACCACAAGCTCATCGACATGGGCATGAACCAGAAGCAGGCGGTGGCCACACTGTACATGGTGGCCACTGTGCTGGGGCTTTGCGCGGTGATGATCGTCACCAGCGGGTATGTGAAGGTGATTCTCTCCGTGGCGGCCCTGGCGGGTACGGCCTACACCGTGACCAGGATCGTGCGCTATCCCCACGAACAGCATCAGAAGCCGGAGGAGCCCTCCGGCCCACCGGAGAAAAAGGAGATTTGACATGAAAAAACTGCGGGTCATGAGCGTATTCGGCACCCGGCCGGAGGCCATCAAGATGGCTCCTCTGGTCAGGGAGCTGGCGGGGAGGGAGGAGATCGAGTCCATCTGCTGCGTCACCGCCCAGCACCGGGAGATGCTCGACAGCGTGCTGAAGGTCTTTGACCTGAAGCCGGACTGGGATCTGGACATCATGACCCCCCGGCAGACCCTCAGCACCATTACCAGCAAGTGCCTGACCGGCATGGACGAGGCCATCGACGCCCTCAAGCCGGATATGATCCTGGTCCACGGGGACACCTCCACCACCTTCGCGGGCGCTCTGTCCGCCTTTTACCACCAGGTGCCCGTGGGGCACGTGGAGGCGGGACTGCGCACCTATGACAAGTACTCCCCCTATCCCGAGGAGATGAACCGGAAGCTGGTGACGGCCATCGCGGACCTGTACTTCTGTCCCACGGAGAACAACCGGGAAAATCTGCGGAAGGAGGCCGTTACCGAGGGGGTGTTCGTCACCGGCAACACGGTGATCGACGCGCTGAAAACCACCGTAAGGGAGGACTATGTCTTCGCCGCGGAGGAGCTCAACCGGCTGCCCTTCGCCAGCAAAAAGATCCTCCTTGTCACCTGCCACCGCCGGGAAAACTACGGCCAGCCCATGGAGGATATCATGTCCGCCCTGGCCCACATCGCCCGCAGCCGTCAGGATGTGGAGATGGTCTATCCGGTCCATCTCAGTCCCGTGGTGCAGGAGTGCGCGAAAAAGCATCTGGCGGGGATTGCCAACGTGCATCTCACCGCGCCTCTGGCGGCGGACGAGATGCACAACCTGATGGCCCGGTGCTATCTGGTGCTCACCGACTCCGGCGGACTTCAGGAGGAGGCTCCCGCCCTGGGCAAGCCGGTGCTGGTGCTCCGCCGGGAGACGGAGCGTCCCGAGGCCATGGCTGCGGGAACGGTGAAGCTGGCGGGAGTGAAGTATGACGACATCGTGTCCATGACCCGGCAGCTGATTACGGACCCCGCCGCCTACGAGGCCATGGCCCGCGCGGTGAATCCCTACGGCGACGGCAGCGCCTGCCGCCGGATTGCCGACGCCATCCTGTGGAAGTTCGGCAGAGGGGAAAAGCCGGAGGATTTCCGGCCCTGAACCCGGGCCGCCGGAGGAAGAGGGAAAGGAGGGGCGCTTCCATGGACAAAAAGCGGATGATATATGTGACCATGGGATTCGGCGTCCTTCTGCTGGTGGTGATGGTCCTGCTGGTGTGGGGAAGCCGCCGCCAGTCCGGGGGAATCGTGCTGCCCGAGGGGCAGAGCGACGGCGGGGGCATGGAGGAAGAAAACAGCGACAGCCGTCTGAACATCATCTCCATCACGCCGGAGACGGTGGGGCCGGCCATCAGCGTCCTGGCCCGCCCCACCGCCTACAGCCGGACCCAGACGGTGGAAACCTTCTGGAGCGGCGGCAGCGGCCAGTCCTCCGCCCAGGTCTATGTCAGCGGCAGCCACACCCGGCTGGACACCGCCATGACCGACGGCAGCGTGCGGCACACGCTGGTGGAGAGCGGGGAGACCTCTCTGACGGGGGTCTGGTACGACGATGAGACGGACTGGGTGCTGCTCCGCGCCGGTTCTCAGGACGGTGTGCCGGCGGCCGATCAGGCGGGGCGGATGCCCACCTATGAGACGGTCCGGGATCTGCCTGCGGCGGATATCGCCCAGGCGGACTACCGGGAGGCCCACGGCGGGCAGTGCATCTATGTGGAGACCCGGGACAAGGGGGACGGCTACCAGGACCGGTACTGGGTGCGGGTGGAGAACGGACTGCTGGCGGCCGCAGAGCGGCTGTGGAAGGGAGAAGTGGTGTACCGCTTCTCTGCCGGCGAGCCGGACATCTCGCCGCAGGAGGACAGTCTGTTTCTTCTGCCGGACGGCAGCGGACTGGAGGAGGCGGCCTGAAGCGAAGGAGGAATTTCGCGTGATACGGATACGGAGGGAGGAGGAAAAGGACTGCCGGACGGTGGAGGAAATCACCCGGCGGGCCTTCTATAACCGCTATGTGCCGGGGTGCTGCGAGCACTATCTGGTCCGCGTCATGCGCGGCCACGAGGACTTTATTCCGGAGCTGGACCTTGTGCTGGAGCTGGACGGCCGGGTTGTGGGAAACATCATGTATACCAGGGCGCGGCTGGTTGACGAGGCGGGGACGGAGAAAAGCATCCTGACCTTCGGGCCCGTCAGCGTCGCGCCGGAGTACCAGAGGATGGGGTACGGGAAGCAGCTTATGGAGCGCTCCTTCCAGCAGGCGGTTTCTCTGGGCTACGATGTGATCGTCATTTTCGGCAGCCCGGCCAATTATGTAAGCCGGGGATTTCAAAGCTGCAAGAAGTTCAACGTCTGCCTGGAGGATGGAAAATTCCCGGCGGCGATGATGGTCAAGGAGCTTCTGCCCCGCGCGCTGGACGGCCGGAAGTGGTTCTATCACGGCAGCCCCGTCATGGACGTGGACGAGGAGGCCGCCCGGCGGTACGACGCCACGCTGGAAAAGCTGCCGAAGGAACACCGGCCCAGTCAGGAGGAATTCTATATCATGAGCCGGTCCTTCCTTGCCTGACGCGGAAAACGATATACGTGAGAAAAGCTCCCCGGCCGGGGAGCTTTTTCTGATGGATGACCGGCGGAAAGAAATTTTTGCCGGACATATAGCCGGCGCACTTGAGAAGAGGTAAAAAGGAGGGGAGGAAAAATGGTGCGGG
>CAJTUD010000061.1:0-5220 GCA_910579725.1 uncultured Oscillospiraceae bacterium
ACTTGACAAGGGAACTGCTGACCGAAAAGCGTTTCCAAATGTTGTCGGCAAGGTATGACAGCGAGCAGGAAGAACTGACTGCCAAGATAAAGGAACTTGAAAAAAGTGCCATAGCGGACAGGGAGCAGTTATCTTCCATTGAGCAGTTTGCGGAGCAGATAAGCGGTTATGCAGGAATAACGGAACTCAATTTCAAGATAATCAATCAACTTATAGAAAAAATTCTTGTTTCTGAACCCGTAGAGATAGACGGGCAGAAAATTCAACGACTTACTATCCATTATAAGTTCATAGGGGCATTGGAAACCCTTGAATAATGGATATTTTCTAAGTCACCTATTCCAACTATTCAACAGATGCAGGGCGGGAGGGGGAACTGATCTTCCGGCTGGTCTATCAGAGGGCCGGGTGTACCAAGCCCGTCCAACGGCTGTGGATTTCTTCAATGGAGGAATCCGCAATCCGCAAGGGCTTTGATAATCTTACCGACAGCGCCTGCTATGACAACCTCTATGCGGCGGCGCTGTGCCGCTCTCAGGCGGATTGGCTGGTGGGCATCAATGCCACCCGGCTTTTTACTACGCTCTATCAGGGCCGGACGCTGAATGTGGGCCGGGTGCTGACCCCCACGCTGGCACTTCTGGTGGAGCGGGAGGAAGCGATTACCGGCTTCAAACGGGAGAAGTTCTACACGGTGGAACTGGACTGCGAGGGCTTCCGGGCAGTCAGTGATCGGTTTTTCAAAAAGACGGACGCGGATAAGCTGCGTATAGCCTGTGACGGCGGGAGCGCCGTTGTGCGGTCTGTGGAGCGAAAGGAAAAGACCGAACACCCCCCGAAGCTCTATGACCTGACCACCCTCCAGCGGGAGGCCAACCGCCTGTTTGACTATACCGCCCAGCAGACCCTCGACTATGTTCAGCTCCTTTATGAGAAAAAGCTGGCGACCTATCCCCGGACGGACAGCCGCTATCTGACCTCTGACATGGCGGAAAAGGTTCCTGATCTGTGTGCTGTGGCGGCGGGGGTGCTGGGCCTCTCCGGGGAATACCCCGCCAACGCCGCCCAGGTGGTGAACGACGCCAAGGTGAGCGACCACCATGCCCTTCTGCCCACGGTGGAGGCGGGACGGGCCGATCTTGCCACCCTTCCCACAGGGGAACGGAATATTCTTCATATGATCGCCGTCCGCCTGCTGTGCGCCGTGGACGAGGCACATACTTACACCGAGAGCGCCGCCGTACTGGAGTGCGGCGGCGCTCCCTTTACTGCCAAGGGCCGGACACCACTGGCGCAGGGCTGGAAAGCGGTGGAGAGTGCGTATCTTACTACGCTGAAACGAAAGCCGAAACAAGAGGAACAGGCCCCGCCGCTCCCGGAACTGTCCGAGGGGCAGCGGTTTGACAGTGCTGCCGCCGCGCTCCATGAGGGCGCTACGGCCCCGCCTGCCCGGTTCACCGAGGACACTTTGCTTGCGGCTATGGAACACGCCAGCGCCGAGGATTTTGCCAAGCTGGAGGATGTGGAGCGGGTTGGGCTGGGTACTCCCGCCACCCGTGCCGGGATGATTGAGCGTCTGGTGCGCTCCGGCTTTGCGGAACGGCAGAAGAAGCGCCTTGTCCCTACTCAAAAGGGCATGGAGTTGATTCGTGTCATGCCCGACCAACTGAAATCCGCCAAGCTGACCGCCCAATGGGAGGAAAGGCTGGGCGAGGTGGAGCGGGGCCAGCTTGCTCCCTCCGAATTTATGGCCGGGATTGCGGAAATGCTGACGGGCCTTGTAAAAGCCTATGCCGGGACGCAGGCGGCCTCCGCCGCTCTGTCCGGCACCGGCCGGACGGTTGTAGGCGTATGTCCCCGCTGCGGGAAAAACGTGGTGGAGGGTAAAAAGAGTTTTTTCTGTGAGGGCTACCATGACACCCCCTCCTGCGGCTTCGCCATGTGGAAGAATGACCGCTTCTTTACCGGCAAGAGGAAGGAACTGACCAAAAAAATCGCCGCCGCCCTGCTGAAAAATGGGCGCGTCAAGGTCACGGGCCTGTTCTCCGAAAAGAAGGGCGTGTTATACGACGCCACCATTGTACTGGATGATGATGGAGGCAAATATGTCCACTATAAGCTGGAATTTAACAATAAACCAAGGAAAGGAACGTGAGAATGAATCAAAGCATTGACAAATTTGACCGCCGCTTGAAACAGCTTCTCTCTGTCAGCGGCGTGGAGCGCGGGGAACTGGCCCGTCACCTGGGCGTGTCCGTCCCCACCGTGAGCCGTTGGCTCAACGGGATCAGCACCCCCAACGTGTACCAGTTCCGGGAGATCGCCCACTTTTTCGGGATGCCCTATGACTGGTTTCTGGAGGATGGGGACGGAATCCCCGACACCGAGGGGCTGGCTGCGAAGTTGGGGCTGTCCCCGGACACGGTGGAGGCCCTTCTGGAGCTGGCCGCTTCGGAGAGCGAGGAAGTGCTGACGGCGGTGGATGATGCCGTCTGCGCTGTGATTGCCGCCATCAATGGCGTGTATGACGATCTCCTGCGAGTTGCTGAAGAATCCGTGAGAAAGACCGCGCCCAGCGAAATGGAGGGGTGAAGCAATGCGCGATGTGGAAAAAGTCATTGAGGGGCTGAAACAGGAAACCATCCGTGAAATCACAAAGAAGGATGCCCGCCCGGAAGCGCAGTTGGCATGGTATTGGACTTATATCGGTTCTCTTGACATGGCACAGCAGTTAGGGCTAATCAATGACGCACGCCGTCAGGAACTTTATCGGGAAGTGGATCGGTTTAAGCCCAAATATAAGGTGCAGGCTGCCCAGGAAGCAAAACCGAACCACTTAGCGGCTGTAGAAATGGGCGCGGAGGGCAACTATAATCAGATCGACGGCATCATTAACAACGAGGCCCCCAAGCCCTCCCTGCGGGACACCCTGCGGCAGTATCAGGAGGAAGCCGGAAAGCAGGATACACAGCCTCCCGGAAAACATCCCGAACAGGGACGGTGATGATATGAAACTGTCCAATATTGAGAAAGAGACGGTTATCAACTTCAATGAGGCAGAGCGCACGGCCAGCGTCTATACCCACAACGAGGCTTTGAAACGTCAGCTATTGGAGCTGTGCCAGACTCACCCGGAGCAGGTGCGCCAGACTGCCGCCAACGGCTGGGGCGGGCTGACCTTTGAACTGCCCAAGAAGTGGCTGAAGGTATCGCCGCCCCGCAAGCCTACCCCGGCGCAGTTGGAAGTGCTGGCCCGGATGACCCAAAAGCGGCTGGGGAGATAGGCGGCGCTCCCGCCCCTTGCCCATACTGGCCCGCTGTGGTAGAATATCCCCGTCAGGGGGTGAAGCTGTTGTTTGAGGAAGCCATGCCAGTAAAGGAAACCACACCGGAAGGGATGCCGCCAGCGGCAGCACCGAAACAGCGTCCAAAAAAGAAGAAAAAGAAGGATAAATACGCAAACACGCCAAAGTGGGCAAAGCAGGGAAATAAGAAAGCCCGCCATGACGCGCGTATCCGTTTGGCAAGGCAATGGCTTTCCACCTACAAAGGGACTGGAAAGCATATCGTCCAAGCCTACCGTCAACAATTCAAAGTCGATGTTACAGTTGCCCTCAATGACCTGGACGAGATTGGAGCATTAACGCCAGAACAGTTGACTGTAAAGCGGCAGGCCGAAGTGATCCGGCAGGAACATTTGCGCCGGGAGAAAGAGGAAAAGGAACTGCAAGACTTTTATGACCGCTTTCCTAATTCGGATGATGAGTTTTTCTTCATCGCCGGTTATACCTCCGGCGGTGCGCCCTATGGTGTGACCTGGGAGCAAATGGGGCTTTCCCCATGGGAGCAGCCGGACGATCTCAACTGAACACTGTTTTCCAGGAGCCGAAGTGAGCGGTGTATGACCGTTTCCTTCGGCTCATTTTATTTTGTGAATAAAGGAGGAAGCCTATGGCGTATAAACTGCAAAAAATATCCGAGCTGGCAAACCAAACCGCCCAAGCCGTCACGCAGGACGCAAACGGCTGGATGCGGTACCTGGACACGGCCTCCCGGCTCTACAAATATCCCTTTGACGAACAGCTCCTGATCTACGCCCAGCGGCCCGACGCCACCGCCTGCGCCAGCATGGAGTTGTGGAACAATACCATGCGGCGCTGGGTGAAGCCCCGTTCCAAGGGCATCGCAATCATCCGAAAGGACAGGCGGGGTAAGCCTGGTCTGGAGTATGTCTACGACTATGGGGACACCCGCCCTGTGCGTGGGGCGCGGGAACCGTACCTGTGGCAGATGCGGAAGGAACACCACCCTGCCGTCCTCGCCGCCCTGAGAAAACGGTATGGCCCCGATACGGGCGGGGACATTGGCGACCAGCTTATGGATATGGCCGTCCATGCCGTGGATGAGGTCTATCGTGACCGTCTGCGTGATCTGGCCTATGACACAAAGGACAGTTTTCTGGAGGAACTGGACGATTTGAATTTGGAGGTGCGTTTCCGCCGCCTTTTGACCGCGAGCGTCCAGTACACCCTCCTGACCCGCTGCGGCCTGGACCCCATGGACTATCTGGACGATGAGGATTTTGCGGGCATTTCCGAATTTTCCACCCCCACCGTCCTCCATCACCTGGGCAGCGCCGCCAGTGCGGTTTCTATGGAAGCCCTGATGGAGATTGGAACTGCCATTCGGCAGTACGACCAGACGCAGGTAAAAAATAATCAAAAAATTTCCGAAAAACCTCTTGCAAAAGAACCTCAAACCGGTTATACTACAACCAGAGGACAATTTAACACTGTAAAGCGCGAAAGTGAAGAAAGGAGCATATATCATGGAGCTGACTTACACGAAGGTGGGCGATTACCTGGTGCCCGATCTGATGATGGACGGGGAGGACGAACTGGAGGAACTGCCGCTGGGCAAGTACGGGATGCTGAGAGAGGACTTTCTGAAAGAACATCACAGCGGGACGTACACCTCCATGCTCCTGACGGGCAGGCTGACCCCGCACCTGCGGGAGATCGACAGGCAGGCGCAGGAGCAGGTGGACAGCATCGTGAGGGACCTGATGAAGAACCGCGGCGTGAACGAGGAACTGAAGGCCAGAGATCAGATGGCGTGGGTGCAGGCGGTGAACAGCTTCACCCATCAGGCGGAGGAAATGGTGCTGGCGGAGATCGTCTACAAGTAAATCAGGAGCAGCAGGAAGCGGCGGGCGAACAG
>CAJTUD010000061.1:5230-16788 GCA_910579725.1 uncultured Oscillospiraceae bacterium
CCCGCCGCTTCTGTGTCCCCGGAGCCGGAGGACGCTCCCGCGCCGGGACTGGCCCGGTTCAGCCTGTTCCCCACGGTGGAGGAACAGGTGGAGGTGATTGCCGAGGCCCAGGCGGAGGAAAAGCGGCAGCCGGAGATTGACGCTTCCTCCATCCATCGTGTATCTGACGCGGTGGTGGACCACATCCTTACCAGCGGCGGCAACAGCAGGCACAGCATTGAGCGCATTGTCGCGTTCTTCCAGAAAAGTCCCAACAACGAGGACGCCGCCGCGTTTTTGGAGAAGGAGTATGGGGTCGGCGGCAAGGGCCTGACGGTTGCCAGGACAAAGTACGCCATGTGGTTTGATGAAAAGGGGATTCATGTCTGCCCCGGAAACAACACCTATGGAACTATTTTCACACATCTCCCGTGGTCCGCTGCCGCCGTCCACATTTCCCAGCTTTTGAAGGACGGGATGTTTGCCAGCCAGGAAAAGATTGACACGGCACGGGAAAATGAGTTGGACAGTCTTGCTAACAGCCTCGCCAATCTCCGTGCGAATTTCAGTGACGCGGCAAAAGAGAAGGACTACCTGCACACCGTTTCCGAAGCGTATGGGGAAAGCCGGAGCGAGGAAAGTGCGCTTCGGATCAAGGAACTTCTGCGTGAGCCGGAGAGCCGCCGCCGTGTCCTCTCCGAATTGCGGGCGTTCTCCAATTCTTATGTAACAGACCGCTCTTTGCTGGAACACCGCCCCACTATATCCCTGCCTGCGCTGATCCGGCAAACCGCCGATCTGGATAAGCCGGTCACAGAGTTTAAGGCGGTGGACGGCTTTGCCCCCGCAAAAGCCACTTTTATCACGGAAGATGAAATCGACCAATTTTTGGCGGATGGCCCCAGCCTCCAAGACAGCAAAATCCGCATTTATTCCTACTTCATACAGGGACACGACGCCAAGGAGTGCGCCGCGCTTTTGCGGCATGAATATGGAGATAGTGGCCATGTTTCTGAGGGCTGGCAGACATGGAGCGATGGGAAAGGGATCAAACTTACCCGTTCCGATGAGAATGGCGATTATGACACCGTTCATCTCAACTGGAACCAGGCGCAGAAGCGCATCCGGGACTTGATTGAAAAAGACCGCTATCTCACCAATAAAGAGCGGGAAAGCCTGCCAGAGCATGACAAAAACCATCTTGCCCAAATGCTTTATCACTTTTTCTCCCATGTGCCAGACTGCCAGCATCGGCCCTTTTCCAATGGCGCGGACGCTGCGGAGGCGGCAAAGCAGATAATCCCCCTGCTGGAAACGCCCGAAGCGGCGTCAAAGCTGTTCGATACCATGTTGAGCGACTTTACCACTGTCAGCCCGGACGCAGAGGGCTATACGGGCATGATGTTTGCCATGCGGGACATGGGGGCGTTTGTGCGCGGGGATTCTCCCCTGTTCTCCCCGCTGCCGGAGAGTGCCCTGCAAGCGGAGCGCGAGGTAAAGGAACGCAACCGGAAAAAAGGCCAGACCGCGCAAAAAGCCGCTGTGACCGATGCGCCGGGGGAGGCTTCTGGGGAATTGGCTGCGGTGGCCCGTGCCCTTGCCAGCAAACGCAAGCCGGAGGCCGAGGCCCAGGGTGATGGACAATTCTCCCTGTTTTCCTCCGGGCAGACGGCGGAGACAGAGCCGCTGGAACAGCGTGAGATCACCGATGCGGACCTTGACCATTTTCTCATTGAGGATTTGGGCGACCCGGAGCGCAGGCAGAGGCTTTACGCCCTGTTTACCGAGGGCTGGTCTGACGCGATCATCGTGCGGAAGCTGGAACAGGAGTATAGCCGCTCCCGGCGCGGAAATCTGGAAGGGGGCTTCTGTACCCTGACGGACGGTACACGGGGCTACGCCTATTTTACGAAAGAACTGCGGATTTCTCCCAGGCCGGAGGGAAAGATGCGCCATGTCTCCTTTGAGGAAATGGCCGCGCATATCCGCCAGCTTATCCAGGAGGGCCGCTACCTGTCCCCGGAAGAACTGGAGCAGTATCAGAAAGACCATGCGGCCCCGGAGCCGGAGGCCCCAAAAGCGGAGGTGGAGAAAAAGTACAGTCTTGGCTACGGTTATTTAGGGAACGGCCTCACCGTCTGGAACAGCATGGAAATGGAAGATGGCGATTATAAGACCATCGCCCATATCGCCCCGGACAGGACTGTGACATTCTATGCTGACGATCTGCCGGAAGAAATCAAACAGGAAATCCAACACACCGCCGCCACGTCTGACGCCAGAATCTCCGCAACGCAGGATGCCCCCGTATTTTCTGCGCCGCCCCAAGTGCCGGAACAGGAGCAGGAAACCTCCCGCTCCCCCTGGTGGGATGAATACACCGCCCTTAAAGCAAATTATCCGAATCATCTTGTGCTTTACCAGGTGGGCGACTTTTTTGAGCTGTTCGGTGCGGATGCCAAAAACGCCGCTGATGTGCTGGAGCTGACCCTGACCACCCGGCCCATCGGCAGCGTTGGCCGGGTGGAGATGTGCGGCTTACCCGCCCACGCACTGGAGCAGAATGTGGAAAAGCTTCGTGGGCAGTATGACGTGGCTATTTCCACGGTTGACGAAAAAACCGGCGCATACCAGACCCGAACCATGGCCGCCCTAATGACAGGGGCGGAGCCGGAGAAACAGGCCGTGGAACAAAGTGAATCCCCCGCTCCGGTGGGAGAAGCGGCCGCTGTTGTCCAGAATCCCAACTATGAGATCACGGTTACATCTGCGGAAGCGTTGATTTTAGCAAGGCCAATGTCGCAAGCGGGAATCACGCCCGAACGGACTGTCCAGGAAAATGGCGATGTGACATTCAGCGTTGCGGAGGCTGAAAAAGATACCCTCGAACGGCTGATTACCAAAATCAGGAATGATATTTCCAAAGCGGCGGCTGTGTCCAGGCCCAAAAAGGCCAGACGCACACGCCCGGAGATCAATTACAGCACTTTTGCTAAACTGTTCCCGGAGATCATCAGCGGCGAATACCGCAGTATGCGCTTGCAGGCTGGGCCGTCCTATATGCCCCTCCATGTCCAGTGGATCGCCGATGATGTTGTCGCCCTCGGCCATACCTTCAGACAGAACGGCGATACCATGAATGACCCGGAAATGACCTTCCGGGTTGACCGGGAAAAGGGGACGATGGAGGCGCTGACCTTCCAGCAGGATGGCGGCGTTCCAATCTATCAGCAGGTCTACCCGGAGCCGGGTAAATGGATTCCCAAGCTGCGGAACGACTTGAACAACTTTGCCTCAAAGTGGATGAAGAATATCACAGCGCAGAAATTCATTAGGGAGCGGGCTGTTGCTGTGAAGGATGGAGAGGACGTTGAGGTTTTCTTCAGCCCGGAAGGGACGCCCATCGCCGCCTATGACATTCTGATGCGGGAAGCGGACGCCATCACAGCGCAGCTTTTGAACGATGAACGCTACGCAAACGCCCGGATGAACAGTGATGAGCAGAACAGCCGGGATGAATGCTACATCGCAATCAACCGAATTGCGGTTTCCATGCTCAAAACAAATCCGCAGTTTTATCAGGCCTATTTCGACACACTGGTGGCGGTTCATCAGTTCCGCGAGTACCTTTTTGAGACTACCTACCAACAGAATTTGGCGGCAGAGCAGCCGCCTGTCAGCGCCGTCACACTGTACCGGGAGGCGCTTGCTGTGCTGGTTGGCGCCGTTAAGGGCAGCAGTTTTTACGATTATCTCCGTGACCGGGAAACGGATTATGACAGCGCCAGGAACGAACTGGACGCTGAGATCACCGCCATGATGGAGGAAATCAAAGAACAAAATCCCGCCCTGCACGAAGCCTGCCACACCCTGCCCAAGTTCCGGGAGTGGCTGATTGAGGATATTCTGGAACAGACCTATCAGGATGTTATCACCGACCCCCGTGACGCGGTGCAGCGGTACGCCGGTACGCCGGACGCCCCGGCGTGGATTCAAGAGGCCCCGGCACAGCCGGAGCGGAACGCCCGTGAAACGGCGCCCCAGGAGGAAATGTCCGAGGCCCGTGATCCGCTGGCCCCGGCTTATCGGGAGGGCGATACAGTCTATATAGAGAATAAACCCTTTATCATTTCCAAAATCGACTCATTTGAAATCCAGTTGCAGTACCCCAACACGGTACCGCCATTGCTCACCAGTGAAGAAATCACACACTTTGAGTACCTTCTGCGTCAGGACCCCCGCAATCTCGCTATCTCTGATTTCCTCTCTGCTGACACCAGCCGTATTACCAGGGAGATTCTGACAGCACATCTTTTGACCCCCAATGAGTTGGAGATGGTATCGCATTGGTTCCGATCCGGTGAGGGCAACATCCAAATTGCTGGACGTATCAAGGAAATGCTTTCCGGCCGGTCTGGTTCAGTAAGCGCTCCGTGGAATAGCGTGGCAAACTACTCCACAGATGATAAGGGATTTCGTGTGACTCACCAGCAGAATGTGGGTTTTCGGACCTGGGAGGAAGTAGCGGCCATTTATCGTAGCCTCTGGCAACTGGAATTTGATGGTTTTTCCCATGAGCCACCCACCGTGGACACTTTGGAGACAGAGCAGGCGGAGGCCGGTACAGAGATACCCCAGGCGTTGGAGGCGGCACCAGAACCCACCGGGGCAGGTGCGCCGGAAAATGCGAAAATAGTTTGGCATACCCCCGCCGGGAAAGAATACCGCGCCGGGGACACGGTGGAATACTTTGTTGATGGAACGCCTCACCAGATCACCATTGACAGCATAGGCGAGGACTACATTTATTACACATTCCCCGATTTAGCCCAAGCCCCCGTTGAGATGTTCCGTGATAGATTTGAAAAACTCCTGGATGATGGCACCCATTCTATTGTCCAGAAGGCCAGCGAACACCCCCAGCAGGCTCCCGCCATGGAGCAATCAGAGGCGGAGAGGGGGGATGATACTGTCCCTGTTGAACCTGACTTCACCCCCAACGCCGAAAAGTATTGGGAGTTAAAAGCCCAGCACCCGGATAAACTCATCGGCGTCCAGGTAGGGGAGTTTATGATGTTCTATGGCAAGGATGCCGAAGAAGCGGCCTCCGCCCTGGGAACAAAGGCCCCGATACTGGATATTCCCGGTTTGGGACAGACACCCACCACCGGGAAACGCGGTGCATGGCAGGCTGTGCTTAAAAAGTTGCTGGAGCATGGTAAGAGCGTGGTGCTGGCCCGTCCCGATCCCCAGCGCGGCCCTGACGCCCCCTATGAGATCATTAAGGAGCGGGATATTTCCGAGTACATCCCCTTGGGTAAGGAACTGGCCATTGACGGACGGCGCATGAAGGTGGACAGCATCGACTACGATAACGGCAAGGTCAGCCTCTTGGATATGGAAATGGCGGAGAAATACCGCTATCCCGTTTTCCGGGAGGAACCTGTCGCCTATGTCCGTGAGTATGTAGAGGAAGCAGAGTGGCGGGAATTTGAGCAGACAGCCCGTATTGAAAATGTGATGGAGGGCCAATCTGCCGATGAACCGGAAAGCCAGGATCATGCCGAAACTAACGCACTGGAGGAAGCCAAGCGGCTGATAGAGGATTTCTGTGATGCGGAATATGGCAGCGGCAGCGTTGATTTTTCTGATCTGGAGCATATCGGCATCGCCTACACCACTACCGAGGATGAACGGCACGAAATTCAAGTGGAGGTCAATCTGCTGGATTTCAGTGTCACACAGATGCTGGATGACCAGCTTATCGAACAGCGCAGGTACAAGACCCTGCGGGAAATGATCGACAATGAATTGTCCGACCTTGATTTTGAGGACCTGATCCACATGAGTGGTGAGCCGGAGCAACTGCTGGCAACCGTGCTGAAAGCGGCGCACAAGCCGGGACCCGCCCCGGAACCGGAACAGGTGGAGATCGACGGCGGCAGGATCGCAGAGCCGCCCGCACCCAAAACGCCCATGACCTCTCAGGTGGTGGGACGGGTAAACGCCGGAGCCTTTGATGTGGTATTTGAGGAACTGCACGTTGGCCCGGAACTGCACAATTTCCACATTACCGATGAGGGCCTTGGCACTGGCGGTCAGAAAACCAAATATCAAAACAACGTAGCGGCTATCCGTACCTTGAAGCAGATCGAGGCGGAGGGCCGTTTGGCTGCCCGGTCGGAACAGGAGATACTGTCCCACTATGTGGGCTGGGGCAGCCTGGCCCCGGCGTTTGACGAACACAACAAAGCGTGGGCAAAGGAATTTGCGGAATTGCAGTCCCTTCTCACCCCGGAGGAATACGCCGCCGCCAGAGCGACCACATTGAGCGCCCACTATACCAGCCCCCGTGTTATCAAGGCCATTTACGATGCTGTGGGGCGGATGGGCTTTCAGCCGGGGAATATCCTGGAACCGTCCTGCGGCATCGGAAACTTTTTCGGCCTGCTGCCGGAAGCCCTTTCCGGCGCAAATCTGTACGGCGTGGAACTGGACAGCTTGACGGGCAGGATCGCCAGACAGCTTTACCAAAAGGCCCATATTACCGTGGACGGCTTTGAGAACACCGACCACCCGGACGATTTCTTTGACCTTGCCGTAGGCAACGTGCCCTTCGGCTCATATAAAGTCCATGACCGCCGCTATGACCGGCACAATCTACAGATACATGACTACTTCCTGATGAAAACACTGGACAAGCTGCGTCCCGGAGGCATTATGGCGGTCATTACCTCTAAGGGCACTATGGACAAGAAAAACAGCAAGGTCCGTGAAGCCCTGGCGCAAAAGGCCGACCTCTTAGGCGCGATCCGCCTGCCCAACAACGCTTTCAAGGCCAACGCCGGAACCGAAGTCACCAGCGATATTCTGTTCTTCCAGAAACGGGCCACAGTGCCGGAAAAGCTGCCGGAATGGGTGGAAAGCGGCCTGACCACGGACGGCGTACCCCTTAACCAATATTACCTTCAGCACCCGGAAATGGTGCTGGGCACGATGGTTCGGGGCAAAAGTATGTACGGCAACGACACGGAAACCGCCTGTTATCCCATTGAAGGCGCTGATCTGGCGGAACAGCTTGCCGGGGCCATTACCCATATTGCCCCGCCCGACCGGGAACTGCTGGACATGGACGCCCCCGAACAGGAGGACGGCAAAACGGCTGAGAGCATCCCGGCGGACCTGAATGTACGCAATTTCAGTTATACGGTATCCAAGGGGAAAATCTACTTCCGGGAAAACTCCCGCATGGCCCCGGTGGAGCTGGGCAAGGTCCCAACCGCCCGTGTCAAAGGGATGATCGGGATTCGGGACAGTGCCCGGAAACTTATTGATTTGCAGTTGAAAGGCGCGGATGACGCTGAGATTAAGGCGGAACAGGCCAACCTTAACCGCCTCTATGACGCCTATACCAAAAAATACGGCATCTTGAACAGCCCCGGAAACCGGCTGGCGTTCAATCAGGATTCCTCCTATCCCCTGCTCTGCTCCCTGGAAGTGCTGGATGATGAGGGCAATTTTAAGCAGAAAGCGGATATGTTCACCAAGCGGACCATCCAGCACCACGAGGCCGTGACCAGCGTAGACACGGCGGTGGAAGCTCTGGCGGTATCTATCGGTGAGCGGGCCTGTGTGGATTTGGGCTTTATGGCCTCCCTCATGGGCGACCGGAGCCCGGCTGGCAGCGGCGGCAAAATCCCGCAGATCGTGGAGGATTTGAAGGGAGTCATTTTCAAAGACCCGGCCACCGGCCCCTTTGACATTGACGGTGACGCCGTGTCCTGGTATAAGGGTTGGCAGACGGCGGACGAATACCTGTCCGGTGATGTCCGCGCAAAGCTGGCCAAGGCCCGCGCCGCCGCCGAAGAATACCCGGAGTTCGCCGTCAACGCGGAGGCGCTGGAGCAGGTGCAGCCCAAGGACCTGACCGCCGCCGAGATCAGTGTGCGGATCGGCGCACCATGGGTCAAGCCGGAGTATTACCGGCAATTTCTTTTTGAGCTACTTCAAGTGCCGGAATATCTGCATGAAAAGATAGATGTTTTCTACAACAAAGTCACAGGCGAATGGAATGTGAAGGGCAAGAGCGTGGACAAGCGGGACAATGCCCGCATCCATGCCACCTATGGCACCAAGCGCAGAAGCGCCTATGTCATTTTTGAGAACCTTTTGAATCAGCGGGATTCGCGGGTTTATGATGAGGGCGCCGAAGGAAAGCGTGTTCTCAATCCCAAGCACACTGCCATTGCCCAGCAGAAAGCGGAGGCCATTGACCAGGCGTTCCGGGACTGGATTTTCAAAGACCCGGAGCGCCGCGCTGACCTGTGCGCCACTTATAACCGAATTTTTAACTCCAAGCGGCCCCGCGAATACAACGGCGACCACATCACCTTCGCCGGGATGAACCCGGAGTACAAGCTGGAACCCCACCAGCGCAACGCCGTGGCCCGGATGCTCTACGGCGGCAACTCCCTTCTGGCCCACTGTGTCGGCGCAGGCAAGACCTTTGAAATGACAGCGGCGGCAATGGAGAGCAAACGGCTGGGCCTGTGTCAGAAATCCCTTTTTGTGGTCCCCAACCATTTGACCGAGCAATGGGGCAGCGACTTCTTGACCCTCTACCCCGGCGCCAAGGTGCTTGTGGCGACCAAAAAGGACTTTAAGCCCAAGAACCGCAAGAAGTTCTGTGCCCGCATCGCCACCGGGGACTATGACGCCGTTATCATCGGCCATTCTCAATTTGAGATGATCCCCCTCTCCCCGGAGCGGCAGGCGCAGGTGATCGAGGATCAAATCAGCGAGA
Organism: uncultured Oscillospiraceae bacterium; assembly: GCA_910579725.1. Lineage (GTDB taxonomy): Bacteria > Bacillota > Clostridia > Oscillospirales > Oscillospiraceae > Pelethomonas. The sequence continues at coordinate 14,013 of CAJTUD010000061.1, forward strand.
TCATGGACGCTATCAGGGAAGCCAAGGAGCAAAATGAAGAAAATTGGTCCATCAAGCAGATGGAGGGGACAAGAAAAGACCTGGAGGCGAAGCTGAAAAAGCTCACCGACAAGAAGAAGGACGACACCGTTACCTTTGAGGAATTAGGTATTGACCGCCTGTTTGTGGATGAGGCCCATTACTATAAAAACCTCTTTTTACACACAAAAATGCGGAATGTGGCAGGTATCGCCCAAACTGAGGCGCAGAAATCCAGCGATATGTTTGGTAAATGCCGCTATCTGGATGAGCTGACAGGCGGCAGAGGCGTGACCTTTGCCACTGGAACACCTATTTATACACTTTAGCTATTATTTTGGATTCCCTAAACTTGCAATCTCAAAAGATGATTATTTCACGGTGTTCAATCATTTTTCGTCACAAATTCAAGGAACCCCTTCACGGTTAAATACTAAAATCAATGCTGATTCCGTCCTTGTCTGACACATATACCACGTTAATCATCGTAGCGGCCAGGGTATGCTTTTCCTCAGTGGAGAGAGTATCCCAACGGCTCATCGGGTCAGCTAACGGGGCAGTGTCAATCTCCTTGTGCTTTCGCGCCTTGGACTGACATTCCAATTCCAGGGCCGATTTCCTCTCATGAAGTTCATTTACGCGGTCCTGGATATACCGAAAAAGTGTAGCGTCTGCATCGGCAATCTTGTCCATCAGCTTTCGGATTTCCCCGTCAATACGGATAATCTCCGCCTTGATGGATTCAGCCGCAGCGTCAGGCTCGCGCTTTTCCGTTTTGGCAATCGTCAGTTCTTCTAAACGCTTTTTCATAGCCGCAAATACAAGCGATTCAACATCATCCGGCCTTGTCTGGAGCCGCTTTTGAATACACCCGTTAGCCTTATACGCCCCGCTGCAATCGTAGTATCTCCACCGTTTTGTCCTGGAGGCGTTCCACGAATAAATGAGAGCCAGGGCATAGTGGCAATGACTGCATTTTGCAAGTCCCGTCAACCATGAATTACGGGCGTTTCCGTTGTTGCGAAACTTTGAATTGCGGGATTTCTTATCCTGCACCATCAACCATGTTTCCGCGTCCACAAGCCCCTCGTGATACCCTATTTTGATATAATTGATACCATCCGCCTGTTTATGCCGAAAACAGCCGTGAACGCCGTCAAAAGCCTCCACATCGTCAATAATGCGATAACCCTTTGACACAAAATACTGATATACCTCTTTGTCCGCACGAACATAAAGCGGACTTTTGAGAATTTGCGATAAATGGCTCCTGTCCATGTTCTTTTTGGGGTCAATATTGACCTCAATGCCATTTTGGATGAAGTACGAAAGTACATTGCTGAGTGAAATATCCGGGTTTTTGTAGAGAGTGTAAGCGGTTCGGACCACATCAGCCCTGTCGGACGGCACCAGCACAGAACCCGTCTTGCCGTTGACCGTCCGCCGCTCCGGTATGTATCCATAGTAGACCTTTCCACCCTGGTAAAACCCTGTCTCTGCTGCCCTGGTTCCATAAGCGTCCGCAACTCTGCCCGCGATTGTCTCGCGCTCAAATTCCGCAAAATTCAGCAGATTGTTGCGCATGAGCCGCCCTTCTTTTGTCTCCGTGTTAAACGGCTCTGTCAATGAAATTACGCTCACTCCATAACGGTCCAGTACGTCAGTTACATTGAGATATTCCCGCAGATTTCGGCTGAAACGGTCATACTTTTTTACAACAATGCGGCTAATCAATCCAGCTTTTGCGTCATCCATCATCCGTTGAAATTCGGGCCTGTGCGCAATGTCCTTTCCGCTCTTGCCATCATCACAGTAAAGACGGTATTTCTCCCCCTTTTTGAGTTGCTTCATGCAGTCCGCTTTTTGGCTGTCAATGGACAAGGAGTTGTTGCCCTTGTCCCTGTCGCTTACCGAGCGGCGCACATAAATCGCCACATATTTTTCCATATTATCAGTCTCCTTAAAATAACAGGCCGATAAATGCTACCTACTACATTAGTATAGCACTATCGGCCTGTTTTGGCAACGATCTTATGCTGATTTAGGGGTTAAAATGTCATAAATCAGATTTATTTTCTCCCGACGGACGCTTTCGCTGATTTTGTCAGGGATATGTACAGTTACTTTTATATCATCAACGCAAATGCGCTTGCTTTTTGCCTTTTTCTCGTTACTTTTCATTCGTTTCCCCTCCTTTTTCAAATTCTGTTGCCCTTAAAAAACGGATTTGCGATATATGTAATTCCGCATGGATTGCTCTCGAAATCGGTCTTAATCGTCAGCGGATTGACGTTCAAATCTTTCAACATAGTCAGATATTTCAAGACGGTATTGCGGGAAGCGTAGCCTTTCAGTGCGTCCATAGTGCCGCTTTGGATGACGGCAAGCATATCTGTCAGCCGCTTCTTGTGGCATGGGGTCAATCCGCTGGCCTGGATAATGTCAACGGCTCCGTCCATCGAATAGAAATCACCGGACAGAAAAACAGGCTCCGCTGTGGTCAGATATTCGGCCTCCATTTCCGGAGTGACCCAGTTTTCCCAGTCCCGGACTAATCCGTACTCCCGCTTCATATACTTAATCCGCGCCGCATGACACTGAACCTCCTGCCTGCACAGATTGATTTCCACCTCGCGGACAGGTAAGTCTTTCGCCATGCGTTCCAGGTCCTTACGGTAAAACTGGGCATGGCGTGACTTACTAGGTAGTGTTCACATAAGTGGGATTGTGATATAATCAAAGAATGGAAATAAAGAAA
>CAJTUD010000062.1 GCA_910579725.1 uncultured Oscillospiraceae bacterium
AATTATTTCCTACCAGGGGCCTTTTTGTGCTGTCCGCACAATACGGGGCGGTTCAAAAATAGCTGTGCCACTTTTTTGACACACAGTAAAAAGCCGCCCACCGGGCGGCTTTTTGATAATGAACAATAAAGGCGGTCAATACGCCAGACGCTCCGCCAGCCAGCCTTTCAGCTCACCAATAGGAATACGGACCTGCTTCATGCTGTCCCGCTCCCGGACGGTGACACAATTGTCCGCCGGGGTTTCGCCGTCGCCCACGGTCTCAAAGTCCACGGTGATGCAGAAAGGCGTGCCTACCTCGTCCTGACGGCGGTAGCGCTTGCCGATGCTCCCGGCATCGTCAAAGTCGGTCATCCAGTCCTTGGAAAGCTCTGCCTGAATCTCCCGGGCCTTATCGCCCAGCTTTTTGCTCAGAGGAAGCACAGCAGCCTTGAAGGGGGCCAGGGCCGGATGGAGACGCAGTACGGTGCGCACGTCGTTTTTCTCTGCGTCCACGACCTCCTCATCATAGGCGTTGCACAAAAAAGCCAGCAGCATCCGCTCCACGCCCAAGGATGGCTCGATGACAAAGGGCACGTAGTGCTCGTTGGCCTCCTGATCGAAGTAGGTGAGATCCTTGCCGGAGGTGTTCTGATGGGCGGTCAGATCAAAGTTGGTACGGCTGGCCACGCCCCACAGCTCGCCCCACTCGGTAAAGGGGAAGGCAAACTCGAAATCGGTGGTGGCGTTGGAGTAGTGGCTCAGCTCCTCTGGGTCGTGATCCCGAAGCCGCAGGTTCTCCTCCCGGATGCCAAGGTCCAGCAGCCACTGGTGGCAGAAATTCTTCCAATAGGCGAACCACTCCAACTCTGTGCCCGGCTTGCAGAAGAACTCCAGCTCCATCTGTTCAAACTCCCTGGTGCGGAAAATAAAGTTGCCCGGGGTGATCTCGTTGCGGAAACTCTTGCCGATCTGACATACGCCGAAGGGCAGCTTCCGGCGGGTGGAGCGCTGAACGTTGAGAAAGTTTGTGAAGATGCCCTGAGCGGTTTCCGGACGGAGGTATACGGTGTTTTTAGCCTCCTCGGTGACGCCCTGGAAAGTCTTGAACATCAGGTTGAACTTCCGGATATCGGTAAAGTTGTGCTTGCCGCAGGAAGGGCAGGGAATGGTGTGATCCTCGATAAAGGACTTCATTTCCTCCTGAGAGAAGGCGTCCACAGGCTTGGGAAGAGCAAATCCGTTTTCCTCCGCCCAGTCCTCAATGATCTTGTCCGCCCGGAAGCGCTCCTTGCACTCCTTGCAGTCCATGAGGGGGTCGGAGAAGCCGCCCACGTGGCCGGAGGCCACCCATACCTGGGGATTCATAAGGATGGCGGCATCCAAACCCACATTATAGGGATTTTCCTGGACAAACTTTTTCCACCACGCTTTTTTCACGTTGTTTTTCAGCTCCACGCCCAGAGGACCGTAGTCCCAGGTATTGGCGAGGCCGCCGTAGATCTCGCTGCCAGCGAAGATGAAGCCCCGGCCTTTGCAGAGAGCCACGATTTTTTCCATGGTCTTTTCTGTGTTTTTCATGATAAATATACTCCTTGTAATTAATAAGATACATCGTATCCGCTTTGACTGAGATAACGGTATAGCCGCCAGGTAATAAAAACACCGGAAAAATAGGCGTAAGCCAGAATAATGCAGTTCCACACTGTGTACCAAGGCTCCGGCATCCGGTCCATAGTGCAGCAAAGCATCAGCAGGCAAGAGATGACAAAACCGGCAAGGAGCATCCCAAGCAGGCGGCCCGTATATCCCATGTGCCGGTTCAGATGGCTGTCTTCCCACTTTTCCTCATTGACAGCGTATTGGAAAGATTGCTTTCCGCTCAGCCATGCCAGTCCAAGAAAGGATAGCCAGATGAACCAGGAATGTTTCTTTTTTTCCGGCGGTTCCATAAAAAATCTCCCTGCAACAGAAAACGCCCTGAGCCGAAAGGCTCAGGGCGAACAGAATTGTCCGCGGTTCCACCTGAATTCGGGCCTCTGCCCGCACTTTTTGCCCGTAACGTGGGCCCGTCCGGCAGAGCATTTCCGCTCCGCAGCTCCAAGGCGCCTTCCCCGCCGCCGTCCTGAAGACTTGCACCGTCCGTCTCCTCTCTGTGTTCTGGTCTGCGGGTACTGTTCCTTTTCATCGCTTGTCTTACTGTTTTTTTACTTTATCACCTTTTCCGGATTCTGTCAAGGAAAAATCCCGCCTTACCGGCGAAGATTTCTCACTAGGGTCTCCGGTGGTATTCTTCTTTTTTCTGCTTTCTGGGACTTGCAGCAAGGTCTGCGCCGTATTATAATGGGGCCGGCGCATCCCCGGGGAAACCGGGGCGCACAGGAGGCTGATATGGGAAAATTTGACGGAGTGCTGCTGGTCAGCGACTACGATAATACCTTTCAATACACAGAATCCGCCCTGTCAGGAGGCGGTGCGGCCGGAGTACTCCCGGCGCCGCGGCGGAACCTGGAGGCCGTGGAACGCTGGATCAAGGAGGGCGGACGGTTCGCCATCGCCACGGGCCGGGCCCTGGGAGCCTTTCGCCATCAGGCGGAGGCGCTTCCCATCAACGTCCCCATCGTCGTGGACAATGGCGGGGGAATCTACGATCTGGCCGCCAGGCGGTATGTGCTGCGCATGCTCCTGCCGGACTCCGCGCTGGAGGATCTGGCGGCCATTGAGTCTGCTTTCCCTGGCACATCCATGGAGCTTTACCTTTCCGATGAGCGTATCCACGCCCTTCATCCCACAGAGCGAAACGTGCAGCACGCACTGCTCACCGGCATGAACTTCCAGGAGATCGGCTCGCTGGACCGCGCCGCCGTTCCTGTGCCGCTGGCCAAGGTGTTGTTTATAGCGGAAATGCCTCGGCTGCTCCATATGCGTGCTTTCATGGCGGACCAGGGCTGGGGGGAAAAGTACGAAATGATTTTCTCCAGCGACCACCTTATGGAGCTCACCGCCCGAGGGGCGGACAAGGGAACCATGACCCGAAAGCTCAAGGAACTCACCGCCTGCCATACCATGCTTTGTATCGGCGACCACGCCAACGATCTCCCCATGCTTCGTGCCGCGGACTGGGCCTTTGCTCCTGCCAATGCCATTGCGGAGGTCCTGCAATCCGGCGCGGAGGTGGTGTGCCACTGTCTGGAGGGCGCGGTAGCGGAGGTCATTGCCCGGGCGGAAGCAGCTCTCCTAGCAGAAGTCCATTCTTCATAGCAGTGATTCTGGTGGGGAGGACCTGGTTGCGCAGGTTGTCTCCCTCTGCGGCCACTGCCGCATAGTTGGGGGCATGGCCCTGGTAGAGACCGTCCTGGGGCTGCTCGTAGAGTACGTTGTACACCTGCCCCACGCATCGGGAGAGGTATTGCAGGCGCATGGTCTCCGCCGCCTCTGCGGCTCGGGACGCCCGGAACTCCTTTACTGTCCGGGGAATCTGTTCCATTTCCGCTGCTGGCGTACCGGGACGGATGGAGTAGGGGAAGATGTGCATCTCTGCGAAGCCGCACTCCTGAATGAACGCCAGGGTGGCGGCAAACTCATCCTCTGTCTCTCCGGGAAAGCCCACGATTAGGTCTGTGGTGACGGCGGGGTGGGGAAAATACTGGTGCAGCAGCCGGACGCTTTCCCGATACCGGGCTGTGTCGTATTTCCGGTTCATCCGCCGCAGCGTGGCGTCGCAGCCGGATTGCAGGGACAGATGGAAATGCGGACACAGATTCTCCAGGGCTGCAGCCCGGCGGCAGAACTCCCCGGTGACGGTCCTGGGCTCCAGGGAGCCCAGACGTACCCGCATATCCCCAGCCTCCCGGCAGACGGCCTCCAGCAGATCCGTCAGTTCCGGCCGCCCTGGAAGGTCCCGGCCCCAGGAGGATATCTCGATGCCTGTCAGCACGAGCTCCCGGTATCCTTCTCGCTTCAGACGGCGGACTTCTTCCTTCGCCGCCTCCACAGGCAGGGAGCGGACCGGCCCCCGGGCGTAGGGAATGATGCAGTAGGTGCAGAAATTGACACACCCGTCCTCCACCTTCAGCATGGCCCGGGTCCTGGCCGCCAGCCCTCCGGCGGGCAGAACCTCAAAGGTCCGGCGGCGGCGGGCCTCGTCCAGGTTCACCACCGGCTCCTTCTCTCGAGTGGCCTGCTCCAGCAGCTCCAGGAATTTCATCCTGTCTCCCGTCCCGGCGATCAGATCCGCATCCAGGCCCACCACCTCCTGCGGATGGGTCTGGGGATAGCAGCCGCATACCGCCACAACGGCAGAGGGGGACTGCTTCCGGGCCCGGCGGATCATCTGCCGGGATTTTTTGTCGCTGACGGCGGTGACGGTGCAGGTGTTGATAATGTACGCGTCTGCCGGACCGTCAAAGGGCACCAGTATGTGCCCCCGGGTTGTCAGCTCCCGCTCCATGGCTGCCGTCTCGTATTGATTCACCTTGCAGCCCAGGGTGTAGATGGCGATATGCATATTTGCTCCTTTTCATCAGCCGGAAGGGCCGCCCTGTCCCTGCCTTATTTCTCCACCTGGAGAAATAAGGCAGATAACCCGGGCGGCCCATATTGCCGGCGGCATGTTGACCATATAAAACTGCGGTACCGTTACCGTGGGGAAATTCAAGACCAGAAGTGCCCCACAGAGTACGTCGAAGTTCTTTTCGATTACGCTTTCTTGCAAAAAAATCTCTTTTCTGAAATGTCTTCCAAGCATAAATTATAAGATACAGCGCATATTTTCTGGCAAATCACCTAATTTGCAGCAATTGACAGTTCTATAGGCACAAATTTGCAGAGCAACGCGGTCAAAGTCTCCGTTCATAACATATTTCCGAAGTTTCATATGCCGGTTGTGTTCTGCCCGTCCTGTGAAACCCTTTGGCTTCATAGAATCTTCTGGCACGTTCGTTTTCCGCAAAAACCCATAGCATGACGTCTGAGTACCCGGCACAGGCAATATCAGAAAGCAGTCTGTCCATCATTTTACTTCCATAGCCCCGATGCCAATTTTCAGGCAGACTGTGGATACAGATGATTTCTGCATATCCCGGCATATCCTGCTCCCGGGTCGAATCCCACCATGCGATACCATGCGGTCTGTTATCGACAGAAAGAATGTAGCCATTCCCTTTGTGATTCTGAAGTAAGTGCCGATACATTTCCGTACTCTGCTGAATGTTCGTCATTTTCTCCAACAGTTCTGGGGAAAGAATTTGACTGAATGCAGCTTTCCAGCTTTCTGTTTGGATAAAGGCAAGGGCCGCTTCATCTCCAGGAACTGCTTTTCTTATAAAACAGCACATAAAATCACCGCCTCCGTCAGATCCTGATTTTTATAAGCTGCTTCCCAATGGGTACATAGATCCAGAAAGTGCCTCAGGAAAAAGTAACTTTGGGAAAGCCCATGACCGCCGCAAAATCCTCGCCGGACATGGTTTCGTGCTCCAGCAGGTGGGACGCCACCCGCTCCATCTGCTCCCGATGGGCCTCCAGCACCTCCTGGCACCGGCGGTAGGCTGTGTCAATGATGGCTTTGACCTCCTGGTCGATCTGGGCTGCCACCTCCTCGGAGTAGGTCTTGGCCTGAGCCATGCTGCGGCCGATGAACACCTCGTCGTGGCCGGAGTCAAAGCTGACCGCGCCCAGCCGCTGGCTCATACCATAGGCCGTCACCATTTTCCGAGCCATGGCAGAGGCCCGCTGAATGTCGTTGGACGCGCCGGTGGAAATGTCGTCCAGAAACAGGCTTTCCGCCACCCGTCCTCCCAGCAGAACCGCGATTTCTTCCTCCATGTACCGCTTGGAGTAGTATCCCCGGTCCTCTCCAGGCAGGGAAATGGTCATGCCGCCGGCCTGCCCCCTGGGGACAATTGTCACCTGATGGACTGGATCCACGCTGGCCAGACAGTGGTGTATAACGGCGTGTCCCGCCTCGTGGTAGGCAGTAAGCCGCCGCTCGTGGTCGGGCACCACCCTGCTCTTTTTCTCCGGACCGGCGATGACCTTGATAACCGCCTCCTGGAGAACGTCCATAGTAATGAATTTCTGATCCCTTCTGGCGGACAACAAGGCTCCCTCGTTGACCAGATTCTCCAGGTCTGCCCCGGTAAATCCGGAAGTAGCCCGGGCCAGAACCTTCAGGTCTACATCCTCCGCCAGAGGCTTGCCTCTGGTATGAACAGTGAGAATCTCCTCCCGGCCCTTGCTGTCAGGGCGGCCCACATAGACCTGCCGGTCGAACCGGCCCGGCCGCAGCAGGGCCGGATCCAGAATGTCCGCGCGGTTGGTGGCCGCCAGCACCACCACACCGGAGTTGCTGCCGAAGCCATCCATCTCCACCAGTAACTGGTTGAGCGTCTGCTCCCGCTCGTCGTGGCCGCCGCCCAGGCCCGCGCCTCTCTGGCGGCCCACAGCGTCGATCTCGTCGATGAACACCACCGAGGGAGCCACCTTTTTGGCTTCCTCGAAAAGATCCCTGACCCGGCTGGCGCCCACGCCCACGTACAGCTCCACAAAGTCGGAGCCGGAGATGGACAGAAACTGCACCCCGGCCTCCCCGGCCACAGCTTTGGCCAGCAGGGTCTTGCCGGTGCCCGGAGGGCCCACCAGCAGCACACCCTTGGGAATCCGGGCTCCCAGATCCAGATACTTCTGGGGCTCACGGAGAAAGCCCACGATTTCCCTCAGCTCTTCCTTCTCCTCCTCTGCGCCGGCCACGTCCGCAAAGCTGACTTTTTTATCGCTGTCGGAACCGAAGCGGATACGGGCCCGGCCGAAACGCTTTCCCTGGTCCATACCTCCGCCCCCCTGGGCCCGGATCATCATGAACTGCCAGATCAGAAACACGCCTCCCACCAGCATACCGTAGAGGAGGATCTCGCTCCACCAGGGCGGGCGGTAGGCGGGCCGGTTGTCATAGTCCACCAGAACGGCCCGGTCCTTCTGGTCCTGAATCAGCTCACCCAGCTCCGCCCAGAAAAGGGCGGTGCTGCCCAGCTCGTTGTGGACGGTGGAACCGTCCTTCAGCGTCAGGTACAGCTCGTCGCCGTCCCGGATGATGAAGCTGTGCACCTGCTCCCGGCGGAACAGCTCCTGCGCCTGGGCGTAGGATACCTCCGGCACGCGGGACACCCCGAAAAAGACGTAGTAGGCACACAGAAGAAAGAGAAGAATAATGAAATAAACGGTCAAACCAGGACGGTTTCTCTGCTTAGTCAAAAGATCACTCCTTTGGGCAGCCCTGAAGGCCACGCCGCTGCATTTTTCTTGTTGGAAGTTTGCCTCGCCAGGTCAATCCGGCTCTCCTTGGTAAACCTCCGGCTTCAGTACCCCGATGTAGGGCAGATTCCTGTATTTTTGACAGTAATCCAGTCCATACCCCACCACGAACTCATCCGGCACCTCAAAACCGGTGTAGTCGGCTTCAATGGCCTTCGTCCGTCTGCTGGGCTTGTCCAGCAGGGTGCAGATGGATACGGAGGCTGCTCCCTTGGTGAGAAAGTACTGCTTGAGAAAATACAGAGTGTTGCCGGAATCCAGAATATCCTCGATCACCACCACATGCCGGCCGGTGATGTCCTGCTGGATGTCGTGTGTGATCTGCACCGCGCCGGAGGAGCTGGTGGCATTGCCGTAGGAGGATACCGCAATAAACTCCACATCGCACTTCACCTGGCAGGAGCGGACAATGTCCGCCATGAAGATGAAAGCCCCTCTCAGTACACTGACGAACAGCGGGTCCTTATCTTTCAGTTCATCGTACATTTCCATGCCCAGGGCCTCGATTCGGGCGGCGATCTGTTTTTCGGTGTAAAGTACCTTCAAAATATCCTGATCCATCATGCCCATGTCTCTCTCCTTATCAAAATATGTCCAAATGGCATTAAAAGAAAACTCCGAGGGGGCTCATCCGGCTCCGGAATTGCCGGGGCCGTCCGTCCCCGCCTCTTGATCCCGCTGCTGAAAGACGATAATCCGGCAGGGCTTCCCAGCCTCCGGCCGGAGGGTCCAATCTGCCGCCACGCCTGGTACGGCGGCGATGATTCCGTTCAAAAACAATGCCGGATGCTCTGCTCTGCGCTCCACGGGGATGCCCGCGTCGGCAAACAGCCGCTTGACAGTCCGGCTCCCGTTCTCTACCGCCATACGGCCAGTACCGTCCCAGGCTGCAACAGTCAGCTCCCCACCGGTATCCCGGAGAACGACTCTGTCCGGACCTTCCTCCGCCGGTTCTCCGCTCCAGCGGAAGGTGATCCACCAGGAGCCCCAATCCTGCTCGCCTTCACGAAGTACCAGCGGCGGCAGAGATGGGGGCTGCTTCTGCAATATCAGCCGGTGGGACTTCCGGACAGCGCACAGGCCCTGGGGCAAATCCAGATATCCGCCGCTCCGCAGGGCCAGCACTGCCTCCGTCTGCTCTCTGGTCAGCTCCACGCCAAATTTCCGCCCCATGCCCCGGATCAGACGACGGCCCATGGCCGCATCCTGTTTATTCAGCACTGGGACGGGCAAAATGACCGCGCTGTCTTCCGCATCCGGCAGAAGGGCCTCCGCCTCCCGGCGGAGATGCTCGTTCTCTTCCCTCAGCAGCGCCGCCGCCGCCGCGATCCGGCCCGCCGCACCGGGAGTCATCTCCTCCAACAGGGGCAGAACCTCCAGCCGCAGGCGGTTGCGGGTAAACCGGGCATCCCGGTTGCTCTCATCCTCCACCCAAGGGACGCCGTTTCGCTTCACATATCCGTCGATTTCATCCCGGCTGGTTTCCAGCAGAGGCCGGACGATCCGCCCCCTCACGGGGGCAATGCCGCACAACCCCTGCAAGCCCGCTCCCCGCAGCAGGTGGAGCAGTACCGTCTCAGCATTGTCCTCCCGGTGGTGAGCGGCGGCGATACGGGACGCGCCCATGTCCCGGGCAGCGTTCTCCAGAAAGGCGTATCGCAGCTGCCTGGCGGCATCCTCTATGCACAGGCCCTCCCGGGCGGCAAAGTCCCGCACGTCCCCCGCCCCGCAGGTCAGTGGGATGTGACGCTCCCGGCACCAGCTGCGGACAAATGCCTCGTCCCCGTCCGCCTCAGGCCGCAGTCGGTGATTGAAGTGGGCGGCGGCAATCTGAAAGCCTCTCTCTGGCCCCAGGCCAGAGAGAAGGTGGAGCAGCGCCATGGAGTCCCGGCCGCCGGAAACAGCGCACAGAACCGTTCCCCTCCGGGGAAGCATATCCCAGGCCTCGCAGAACGCCAGCACCCGTCCAGTCAATGGATCAATCCTCTTCATCAAAGCGCATCTCCAGGGTACTGAAGGTTACATATTCCGGCGACCAGCGGAGGGGAACCTTACCGGTTTCGCCGTGGCGGTTTTTGGCCACGATGCATTCCGCCACGTTCCGGTTTTCCGACTCGTCCCGGTTGTAGTAATCCTCCCGGTAAAGGAACATGACAATATCCGCGTCCTGTTCGATGGCTCCGGAATCCCGGAGATCGGACAGCATGGGCCTCTTGTCTTCCCGCTTCTCGTTGGCTCGGCTGAGCTGACTCAGGCAGATCACCGGCACGTCCAGCTCCTTGGCCATGATTTTCAGCATACGGGAGATATCGCTGACCGCCTGCTGCCGGTTTTCCCCGGCGTAGCTTTTCCCGCCGGAGGAGCTCATCAGCTGCAAGTAGTCCACAATCACCAGGCCCAGATTTTCCAGCCGCCTGCATTTGGCGTTCATATCGGCGGCGGTGAGCATGGGGTTGTCGTCGATACGGATGTCGGTCTGCCGCAGGGTGCGGGCAGCTTGGGTGATCTTTCCCCAGTCGGAGGCGCTCAGCCGCCCGGTCATCAGCTTGCTCAGATCCACCAGTCCCTCCGAGGCCATCAGGCGCACCAGCAGCTGCTCCTTGCTCATTTCCAGAGAAAAGACGGCCACGGTCTTCTGGGTCTGCCGCGCCACGTTCAGAGCCATATTCATGGCGAAGGAGCTCTTGCCCACACCGGGCCGGGCGGCCAGCAGGATCAGATCGGAGCGGTTAAGTCCGTGGATTTTCTGGTCCACGGCGGAAAACCCGCTGGGCAGTCCCGGTAGCCCGGTTTTTCCAGAGGCCAGCTCGTTCAGACGGTCTAAAAAGGGCTTGATCAGCTGGGCCACGGGAGTAAGCTCCTGGCTGCTCCGTCCCCGGCGGATGGCGTAAATCCGCTGCTCAGAGGCCTCCAGAATATCCCCCGCTTCCCCAAGCCCCTCCTGAACCATAGCAGTGATCTCCCCGGCGGCCTTGGCCAGGGAGCGCAATAGGGATTTGTTCTGAATGATTTTTACGTACTCCATGACGTTGGCGCTGGTGGGAGTAATCTCCATCAGCTCGATCAGGTAGTTCCTGGTGGTCTGATCGTCATAGGTGCCGTTTTTCTGCATCTCCTCCGCCACGGTCACGCCGTCTACAGGCTTGGAGTAGCTGAACATGGTGTAAATAGTTTCAAAGATGTCCCGGTTCTGCTTCACATAGAAGTCGTCGGGCTGGAGCTTGTCCATGACGTCCTTGATGCAGTCGGCATCGATGAGCATGGAACCCAAGGCCGATTGCTCGGCCTCCAGAGAGTGGGGCATCTGCCTTGATAGGATTTCATCTTCAAAAGCCAATCCGGAACACCTCCTGAATGCCGCCTCTGCGGGGCGGTGCGTGAGTCTGCGGCCCCGGAGGCCGTCCGCTTTTTCTTTCCTCATTGCGCATGATGGCTGAATGCGGTCATTGTGGAATCATTGCCGCAGGGAAACAGGCACCCGGCTGAAGGGCGAGTACCAGGGACGGTTGCTCACGTCCGGAGTGCGCGAAAATTACTTCTCTTCCACCACCATCACGTAGACGGTCCCGGAAACCTCATACCCCAATTTAGCCTTCAGTTCATAATTTCCATACGCCTTAATGGGTTCTTCCATCACAATCTTCTGCTTGGCAAGCTCGATGCCATACTGCGCCTGCAAGGCGTCGGAAACCTCCTTGCTTGTCACAGCGCCGAACAGTTTGCCGTTGGCCCCTGCCCGAGCCGTCACCTTGACGGGAGAATTCTTCAGCTTCTCCACAATGGCCTCCGCCTCGGCCTTGAGCCGGGCGTCCTCTGCTTTCTTTGCCTTCTCCTTCAGCTTCATGGTGTTCACAGCGTCCGCTGTGGCGGGCACCGCCAGCTTCCGGGGCAGGAGGAAGTTCCGGGCGTAGCCCTCCGCCACCTCGATCATCTGGCCCTTCTTTCCCTGACCCCGTACATCTTGCTGTAAAATCACTTTCATGGTGTATATCCTCCCAAATGTCCTTATGCGCCGGTGTATGTGCCGGTCATAATGTAAAATTTATTGCGAAAAACCGCGTTGGTTACTTCACATACAATGGAAAACCCTGCCCGCTGGTAAACCTTGACAGCCCGCGTGTTGAATGCGGCCACCGACAGGCGGAACCGGTCTGTGCCATACTGCTCTTGTCCGAAACGCAGGCACAGTCTGACAAAATCCCTTCCGAAACCCCGTCCGCACAGGTCGGGCCGCAGGCCCAGCCCCACGTCCAGAAAATCGCCGGAGTAGGGATATCCTTCCTCTGTGGGAATCCGGCCGTCCAGCCCGTAGGAGATATGTCCGAGAACATTCCCGGCGGCGTCCACCCATGCAAAACTGCCGCTGTCCATCGGGCGGTCCGGGTGTACCGCGCAGAAGGGCTCCACCGGATTGTAAAAGGCATACGCCCCTTCATACCGCCAGCGGGAAACCGCTTCCTCGTGCCGCTCCAGCCGGGGAATAATCTGAGTGTTGTCCCAATTCATTCCATACCGCCTTTCCTAGGGATCAGGTGGAATAATAGCAGTTGATAGCCTCCATCAACCGCCGACGGACCTCCTCCAGGGAGCTGTCTGGCACATGCCCTCCCGCAGAGGTACCGTTGCCGCCGCCGCCCAACTGCTCAAGGATTACCTGCACGTTGATCTCTCCCAGAGAGCGGCCTGACATAGATACGCCGTCTCCTTGGCGGTAGAGCACCACGGAGGCCTGCACGCCCACCAGATTCAACAGGTCGTCGGCCGCCTTGGCCGCCGTCACCCGGCTTACCTCGCTGCGGGCTACCGCCACAGCGATGTCCCCATGAACCATCTGGGCCTCCCGGATGATGTCGTAGCGCTGGATCATGCTGGGCAGGTCGCTTTGGAAGTATCGGCGGACCTCGTAGGTGTCCGCTCCCGCCCGGCGCAGGAAGGCTGCCGCTTCAAAGGTACGGCTGCCCGCCCGCATGACAAAATTCTTGGTGTCCAGCACGATGCCCGCCAGCATGGCCTCCGCCTCGCCCCTGAGCAGGTCGCTGGGCTCCACGAGATACTGCAAGAGCTCCGTTACCAGCTCCGAGGCGGAGGAGGCGTAGGGCTCGTGGAAGTTCAGCGCAGCATTTTCAATGTAGGTGGACGCCCGGCGGTGGTGGTCAATTACCGCCACCCGATTGCACGCGTCCAGAAGCTGGCGGTTTTCCACCATGTCCGGCCGGTTGGTATCTACCACTACCAGCAGAGCTCCAGGCTGCGCGTGAATGAAGGCGTCAGGGCCGCTGATGAACACATCCTCGTACTCCGGTAGCTCGCTGAGCTTCCGCACCAGGGGGCGGGCGTTGTTGCCCTCCATGTCGATGACGATCTGGGCCTTTTTTCCCTTCTTCCGGGCGGCGCAGCAAATGCCTGCCGCAGCACCAACAGCGTCCATATCCGCGTACTCGTGACCCATGACGTAGACCTGTCCCGCGTCGGCGATAAGCTCTCCCAGGGCCTTGGCCATAACCCGGCTTTTCACCTTGGTCCGCTTCTCTGTGGACTTGGAACGACCGCCGTAAAACTGGAAGTCCAGACTGTCCTTCACCACTGCCTGATCGCCGCCCCGGCTGAGGGCCATTTCAATGGACTTCTCCGCCCACCGGAAGCCCTCCTCGTAGCTGTCGCAGTCCTTGCCCACACCGATGGAGAGGGAGGCGGTGACGCCGTCCTCACTTGTCACTTGATGAATGGTTTCCAGAATAGCGAACTTTTCACTGAGCAGCCGCTGAAAGCTCTGCTCATCACATAAAAAGAGGTATCGGTCCCGATCAAACTTCCGCAGCATGCCGCCAGAGCCGGTAATCCAATTATTGAGCTTCTCATCAATCTGGGCCAATACGGCGCTTTTAGCGGCCTCGCCGCCGGCCTTAAGCAGCTCCTCGTAGTTGTCCAACACCAGCAGGCAGGTGACAGGGCGGCTGCTTTCATACATTGCCTCAATGTGCTTGCTTTCGGTAATGTCGACGAAATAAGCAGTGACAAGGGGTTCCTGATGGGCAGGGCGGTTACTGCTCCGGCTGACCGCGCCGTAAACCCGGCAGGTGTGGCCGGCGATTTCCGTCAGCTCCTCCGCAGCCTCTCCAGTATCCCCAGTCAGAAGCCACTGGTAGTCAAACTCCGGAGCCAGTTCCTCAATACGCATGCTGAGCACATCTTCTCGGGCGGCGGCCAGGGTTACAAAGCCGTCGTTGGCCCAGATCACCTCTCCGGTGTCCGCCCGGAACACCACTACTGGCAGCGGAGTATTGAGCATGCTGTTTTTGCTGATGGAATCCGCCCCGCCGGTAATGGTTTCCACATATTGGATCACATTGCGCCGCCGGCGTGTCCGCTGCTTTCTGTGGTAGACGTACAGCGCCGCAAGCACTGCCGCCTCCGCTGCCGCCAGCAGCGGATTGACAGGCGCAGTCAGTCCGGCGAACAGGGCCAGACACAGAAAGTAGGGCTGCAAATTTGGCTCGATGAGTCTGGACAGCTTCTTATGCACAGCGGCTTTCCCCCTATCCTCCCCGGCCTCGACCCTGCGGCAGCCAGGTTATGCTGATACAGTAAATTTTATTATAGCACATGTGGGGGGAGAATGACAAGATAAGATTTTTTAGGGACAGCGGGATAAAAGTGAAAAATTTCTCTTTACAAAGACGGATTTTTCTGCTATACTAAGCAAGCGTTGGGCGGAAATGAATATTGGGATCAGTTCCTTCCTCGGCATACGCTCGTGGCGCAAAGCCCGGCAGGCAGGAGCGTTGAGAGGAGAGAGAATCCTTGATTCTGCTGACTGCTGGTCAACTATTAATTTCCTGGATAGTCGGGAAGCTCTACAATTTTATATTGCTAGGTATGCGCCCGTGGCGCAGTTGGATAGCGCGTGTGACTCCGACTCACAAGGCCGCTGGTTCGAATCCAGTCGGGCGTACCAAAATGTGTTGATAAAAAAGATGCACAGCAAAAACACCGCATGAAAATGCGGTGTTTTTGCGTAAATACAGAGAAAGCAAGAAAATGCGGCTTAAAAAGTTTGAAAATCAAAAATCAGACTCTGTTTTTTCAAAATAACGAAACCGGAGATGCAAAAAGCCCTTTTTTCTCAATAAGGTGAGTCGAACTCCCCACCACTCCGAAATCAGTCTTTCGTAAAGGCAAGCAGCCCCCTGCGGTTCGCCGGAACCTGTCCGGTGAACCACGGAGGGCTGTTTTTCATTTCCCGCCACTGTTACATATGCTTCGTTTGCCCTCTGGTTCTTTGGTGGTGTTGGTAATAGCTTTCCCGATGCCTTTCGGCTATACTTGGTCTACCAGCGAAGGGAGGGCAGAAGGAAATGGCAGCCAGGAGCAAATACCTTAATTTTCCGATAGAAGCGGCAGACCACAGAAAATTGAAATTGCTATGTCTGCACCGGGACTATACCCTCAAATCGATTCTGCAGGAGATAGTCCACAGCTACGTTGAGAATGCACCAGAGTTCAAGAAGGAGGAATCTTAGATGACCCAGACCAAAAATTTATGCGCACAAATACCCATCGCCCTCCACACCCAGGTTTGCGAGGCCAGAGAGCAGTCTGGCCTGACCACAGCGGAGTACATCACCAACCTGCTCATCGAATACTTCGAAATGAAAGGAAACGGAGGTAAGACGATCATGGCAAACAACTCTCGGACGATGGCCTTCCAGATCCCGGAGGACCTGTTCCAGCGGATCAAGGCGCACCTGGAGCGTGAGACAGCCCGCACTGGCCGTAAGCTGACGCAGAGGGAGTTCGTGCTGGGCCTGATCGAGGAGGCCCTGGAGACGGCGGAGCAGCAAGCCGTGGAGGATACCCCGGAGCTGGAGGAGGGGCCGTCCAGCGAGGAAGCCGGTACGGGCCTCTGTGAGCCCCCTTCCGAGGGCAGCGGCCTCCACACCCAGGAGGTCCCCAGCCAGGGCGGTGAGGAGCCGTGTGAGGCAGGTGAGGGCCTCCCTGCCGCCCAGAACGAATAGCAGCAGAGCGGTCCAGGCCAATCTGATGGGATGGCCTGGACCGCTCTGCGCACACAGGACATAAAAAGGAGAACACCATGAATCAAAATGAACGTATGCTCCCCGGAGATCCCCAGAAGAAAACCTACATGAGCGACCAGGAGTTTACTGCGCACATGGAGGAGCTGATCTCCACACCCAACGCGGAGGCCAACCACAACCTGCTGGACCTTGCCAACAGCCTCTGGTTCGAGCTGAAGGAGGACTTGTATCACACCTTCTCCTTTATCTCCCGCCACTTCAGCCCGGAGGTGCTGCAGAACGTGTACGATCTGTGCGGGGACCCGAAAAATGGCTTTCTGCCGTGGGAGCTGCTGGGTGCGGCGATTTATCTCCAGACGGGGACGCCCCCGCCGGAAACCAGGAAAGACGAGTGGAATGCGGAGTGGAAAGAACTCCAGATCCTGTCCACACCGCAGAGCCCTGACACGATCAGCTCCATGGGGAGCTGTACGGTGCGGGAGCATGGAAAGGAAACGCGGTTCTACACCATCCACTTCGGGCAGTTCGATCCCCTGGAGCTGCTGAGCAAGTCGGAAGCCCTGGCCAAGAGCAGAGGTATCACCGTGACGGAGGCTATGCAGCAGATCGATTACGATATGCAGCTGGGCTATGTGACAGCCGACAAGGCTGTCTGCGGCCCGGAGTCCATCATGGCGGAGAAGCTGTCCCAGCTGATGTCCACCAGCCCCATCACTGCCGCCCACATTACCATCGATGTGGATGGCGGGAGCATCGAGGTCAAAATGAATCCGCTATGGAGGAAGTTGCGGGATGGGAGAGAGACCAGCCCGCCTGTGCGGCAGCACTCTGGCCGGAAGCAGTCTCCCAAGCCCAAAACCCAGCCGGACAGATGACCGGCCCGGTCAGGCAATCCAATACCACATCGAACAGACAGCCCGGAGGGTACCCTGAACCATCAGAGTACCCTCCGGGCTGTTTTGCGTTTTGGATAAGGAGGTGAGCGACACGAAACAAAACACAGCCTTTCGTTTCACGGACGAGCAGATGGCTGCCGCCAAGAGGACAGACCTGCCGGATCTGCTGAAACACCTGGGCTACAGCGTCCGGAGGGTGGGCAGCCGGTACCACACCACCAGGGAGATGGACAGTATCCGCATCAAGGACCGGCGAACCTGGAAACGGTACTCCAACAGCACTGGCGGGGACGCCATCACATTCCTGCAGGAGTTCTGCGGCAAGGATTTCCGGGAGGCGGTGAACTACCTGCTGGAGTTCAATGGATGCCGCACCAGGGACTCCCCCGCCCCGCGCCCCCAACCTGTTCAAACGAAGGAGAAACCCGCCTTTGCCCTGCCCATCGCCCACGCAGACCAGCGGCGGGTGTTTGCC